>JAKSLN010000046.1 GCA_024401165.1 Bacteroidaceae bacterium | reverse complement strand
TGCAAGTGGGATTGACAGAGACGGAAGCATCAGGGGCTTTATTGTGTCTGGACGTGACCGAAGAGGTGGTGCGTGAGGCAATTGACATGGACTGCAACCTGATTGTGGCCCATCATCCGTTGCTCTTCCGCGGGCTGAAGACGGTGAGCGAGGAGACGCAGGTGGAACGTGTGGTGAGAATGGCCGTCAAGAACGACATTTGCATCTATGCGGCGCATACCAATCTGGACAACGTGGAAGACGGCGTCAACTACAAGATAGCTGAGAAGCTGGGACTGGTGGACGTGCAGTTGATCAATCCACGCAAGGTCAAGGTGTCGGGTGCGGGACGCGAACGGATAGTTATGGCCGGTTCGGGCGTGCTGGGATATTTTCCCGTGGCAAACGACTCGCTCGTCTTCCTGGAACGCATCAAGAACGCGTTTGGCGTGGAGTGTCTGATGCATAACGAGATGCTGACACGCCCCATCCAAAGCGTGGCCATCTGTGGCGGTGCGGGCGACTTTGTGCTGGATGATGCCATCCGTCTGGAAGCCGACGCTTTCCTGACGGGCGAGATGCATTATCATCAGTACTTCGGTCATGAGCAGCAGATACAGATTGCTGTGCTGGGACACTACCAGAGCGAGCAGTACACGGTAGAGATCTTCCGCTCGATACTGGAGGAGGCGGTGCCCTCGCTGTCGGTTTTCGTCACGAGCGTGAACACGAATCCGATCAAGTATCTGTAAGGAAGTGCAAATGAAGAAATAACAATATTACATAAAAATAATAAACTGTATGGCAAGAGAAAAAGCAAAAGACCCAATGGAATTGGCCGTTGACGTCAAACTGAAGAACTTGTTTAACCTTCAGACTATGCTGAGTGAGATTGACAGCATCAAGACGCTGCGTGGCGAGTTGCCTCTCGAAGTGCAGGACCTGGAGGATGAGATCGAGGGTCTGACCACTCGTGTCGGCAAGATGCTGGCTCAGTGTGAGGAACTGGATGCAGAAATCGTGGACCGTCGTGGCAAGATTGAGAGTCACAACCTGGACTTGGCTCGCTACAAGGAGCAACTGCAGAACATCCGCAGCAATCGTGAGTTTGACTCACTGAGCAAGGAGATTGAGTACGTGGAGCTGGACAATCAGTTGCACGAGAAGCGCATCCGCGAGGCTCAGGAGTCGATTCTGCAGATTCAAGAGAAGGTGCGCATGGCAAACCAGGATCTGGCAGAGCGTCGTGCTGATCTGGACCTGAAGAAGAGCGAGTTGGACGAGATCATCTCGGAGACCCGTTCGGAGGAGGAGAAGCTGCGTGAGAAGGTGAAGAACCTGGAGTTGACCATCGACTCGCGTCTGCTGAGTGCCTTCAAGCGTATCCGCAAGAATGCCCGCAACGGTCTGGGCATCGTATACGTACATCGTGATGCTTGTGGCGGTTGCTTTAACAAGATTCCCCCTCAGCGTCAGTTGGACGTTCGCATGCACAAGAAGATTATCGTTTGTGAGTACTGCGGTCGTATCTTGATTGATCCTGAACTGGCTGGTGTTGAGCTGAATAAGCCTGCAGAGGAGAAGCCCAAGCGTCGCCGCGCTACTGGTCGTCGCAAGGCTGACGCCTAAGTTTGATTCGGGCGCGTACGCATACGTACATCATTGAATATTGAAATATAACATGGGCTGGCGCACAATTGTGTTGCCGGCCCTTGTTGTTTTATACCTCTTACTCGTTCCCCTGACCTCAAGTCAGTTCGCCTGGTCCTCACCAATTATGGATGTCCCGGAAGAGAACTGAAGCGAGTCACTAAGGCGCTTGTTCTGCTGTTATGTGAGTTCGTCGTAGGAAGGAATGTCGGCGAGGAACTGGCCTTTGCCTGTGGCGTAGTCGATGTGACAGCAGAAGTGCTGAAGGCCGTTGCTGACGATGATGTAGGGCACGCGCAGGGGAAGGTTGTATCGCCAGGTTTGGTCGAAGACTTTCTGGGTAATGGGAACGCTGGGCGCCTTGTACTCAATGATGGCCAAGGGATGGGCGTTCTGGTCGTAGACAACCGTGTCGCATCTTTTTTTCATTTCTCCCACTTGGAGAGAAATTTCATTGCCCATACGCCCTTCAGGGTATTTTTTTAAAGAGACCAGGAAGTGAACGAAATGCTGTCGAACCCACTCCTCGGGGGTGAGTGCCACGTAGCGTTTGCGCAGTACGTCAAACACCTGTATGCGGCCCTTTTGGGACTGTGTGCGAAGTGGGGCGGGAGGTAGGTTCAATGCTGTCATTTCTGTGGCTTTGTGTTCGTTTCGCTTCCTTTTTTTGTCAAATAGTTGTCAAATAGTTGTTAATTATTTGGATTTACGACCTTGAATCGTTATCTTTGCGAACGCAAAAGTAGTGAAAAAATGAAAACGAAGCAAGAAATTGTTGAAAATTGGTTGCCCAGATACACCCAACATCCGCTTGAGGATTTCGGATCGTGCATCTTGCTCACCAATTTTAATAACTACATTGATATCTTCTGCGAGAAATTCAACATCCCGGTTCCCGACTACAAGGCAAACATGCGCATGGCCACGGCGGATGACATCACAATCATCAACTTTGGCATGGGCAGTCCGAATGCCGCCATCATCATGGACCTACTGGGGGCTGTCAATCCGCGTGCCTGCTTGTTCCTAGGCAAGTGTGGCGGTTTGTCGCCCAGGACACATCTTGGTGACTTCATCCTGCCTCTGGCTGCCATTCGTGGTGAGGGTACGAGCAATGACTACTACCCCTCGGAGGTGCCGGCGCTGCCAGCCTTCATGATGCAACGTGCCACGTCGTCGGCAATCCGCGACCTGAAGCGCGATTACTGGACGGGAACGGTATATACGACAAACCGCCGCATCTGGGAACACGACGAACGTTTCAAAGAGTATCTTGTGACGACACGTGCCATGGCCATTGATATGGAGACGGCAACGCTCTTCACTTGCGGCTTCCACAATCACATCCCCACGGGCGCCCTTTTGCTGGTTTCAGACAATCCAATGACGCCAGAAGGTGTGAAGACGGCAGAGAGTGACCGTGTCGTCACGCAGAACTACGTTCAGCGGCACGTTGAGATGGGTATTTTGACGATGCAGAAGATCCTTGATGGTAATCAGACCATCCGTCACCTAAAGTACGACTGGTAAAATGGCAGCGAAACAAGCTTCTGGTCCCTCGTATGAGGAGATTGTACGCGATGTGCGTGCTGGTAATCTGTGTCCCATCTATTACTTGATGGGCGAAGAGGATTATTACATAGACCGCATTAGTGAGTTTATCGTGCAGACTGTGTTGCGTGAGGAAGAGCGTGATTTCAACCTCGACGTTCTCTATGGTGCAGAGACAAATGCCAACCACGTGATACAGTTCGCACAGAGCTTGCCTGTGATGGCTGAGCATCGTGTGGTACTGCTTCGTGAGGCTCAGGCCATGAATGACCGAGAGCAGTTGGCCAGCTATCTGAACCACTATAATCCGTCGACGGTGCTGGTGGTGTGTCACAAACATGGCAAACTGGATGCTCGCCGCGAATTGGCCAAAGAGGTGAAGAGGGTAGGCGTGCTGTTTGAATCGAAGCGTCTGGCCGACTATCAGCTGCCAGGTTTTGTCACCTCCTACCTGAAGCGTAAAGGGGTCGACTGCGAGCCTGCTGCTGCGCAGATGTTGGCCGAGTATGTGGGCAGCGATCTGAACCGTCTTTCATCGGAGATGGACAAGTTGCTTTTGGCCATGCCAGAGGGGGGGGTGAGAGTGTCTCCTGCACTGGTGGAAGAGCAGACGGGAATCAGCAAAGAGTACAACAACTTTGAACTTCAAAATGCGCTCGCTGCACGTGACCTGCTGAAGGTTGGAAGGATAGTAAAATACTTTAACACAAATCCGCGCTCTTTTGCGTTACAACCTACACTTGTCTCTCTCTTCGGATTTTTCGCGGATTTGATGCTGAGTTACTATGCGCCCGCTTCTGACGAATCCTCAGTGGCCAACTGGTTGGGTAAGTCGACCTGGCAGGTACGTCAGGCAATCATGCCTGCGCGTAAAAATTATACCGCAACAAAGGTGATGCAGATCCTTGCAGAAATACGTCAGACGGACGGCAAGGGAAAGGGGGTAGGGGGATGCCGAACGGCTCCAGGCGATCTGCTGCAGGAACTGGTGTTTTTTATTTTGCACTAAAAAACTCTCAAGATAAGTTGAAAAGGACGCTTTCGGGCGTCTTTTTTTTGTTTATTCTTCGCTTTTTTATTGTGTTTCAGGAGACAGAAATATGCCTGACTGGCTTGTTTTTATTTATTTCTGCATAAATCGCAAACAAAAATATTATCCTTTATTTTCGTCACTTTTAGTGAGTTAAGTTCTTTTTACAGGCGCTGAGAATCGCGCAAAAAGTGGAAATCTGGACAGTTGTACGCTTTGGTTTACGCATTCATTTTTTCTCAAAAATCGCCAATCTGTCGCTTTAGATTTACATTCGTTAACATTTCTGTTTTCTTCTGGTTTTTGAATGTGAATTTCAAAAGTTGAAATATGATTTTTGAAAAGTAAACTCAAAAAGAAGGATGCTTTGCCGTATTCTTTTTGATATTTTTGATTTTGAAATTAAAACCGTTACGTGTGAATACGTGAATTGTTTGTTATTCATAAAGTTTATTTATTTATAAGTAGATAAAAACCAATAAAATACGTATTTGTTTATTATGCTAATTTATATTTGGTGTAAAGATATGCGAAATCATACGTGTTTGGGAGTGTGATATGCTTGTTTTGTCTTGTATAACCTAGTTGGTGCTCAGTAAAATAGAGAAAAATGTTAATTCATGTACTTTAAATTCTTTTTGGAGAGAAAATAGATTGTGATTATTAAAATTTAAACTGCATGATGGATGGGTTTAAAAATGAATAATTTTGGTTTTGAAATACAAATTTTACTTTGTGGTTTCGATTTCCGTTTTAGAATTTTGGTTTGTATTTCCCTTTTTTATATCTTTGTATCCGAAAAACAAGGGGAAGGTCCTACCTCCCCTCTTTTTACCGATTTTTGAAGAGATGAAAGATCGCATATTACAACTCATGAAGAGCGAAGGAATGACCCAGCAGGAGTTTTCCAAGGCTACGGGAATTGCCCCCGCATCGTTGTCAAGTATTTTCAATGGTCGTACAGAACCGACGATGAAACATGCTAAGGCTGTTCATCGTTATTTTCCCCGATTGAGCATGGAGTGGTTGCTCTTTGGTGAAGGTGAGATGTTCAATCTCACGGATGAAGAGCTGGCTTCTCGCACGCGCGTGAGCGAAGAAATAGAAGGTGATAAAAACGGGAAAAATACGGATGGCGCGTCAGAACAAGGTGGTACAACTGTTTTTCCTGATGGTATGGATACCGCAGTTTTTCGACAAGGAGTCGGAATGCCCCAAGGGCAGGCTATATCGCCCTATCCCTCTTCTCACTCTGCTTCACGTACGCGTGAGGGGGCGACTACGGGGTATCCACAGGGGACAGAAGGCAGTTTCTGCTACCCTCCTTTTTACGCTGGAATGACCGAAATGGTAAAAATATCTGACATTAAACAACGCAAAATCGTTGAGATTCGTATCTTTTTTGATGACGGAACCTTCGAAACTTTCCAGGGAAATTGACCCTCCTTTTATGTCCTAAAACGCTCCTTTTCGAGGGCGTTTTTTGTTGTCCAGAATGTGTCTTTCGATGATGTTCTTTGGAAGCAATAAAAAGTCTTTTTTGTTGGACTATAAAAGTCTTCTGGCGTGGGAAAATAGCTTGATTTTTTGTCCCTTTTGGTAGTGTGGTTCTTCAAGAATGAAGTTGTCGGACCAATTTCTTCCTAACAATTTTTCTTGTGTTAGAAAAAGGAAATTTATAGGATGAAAATACGCAAGAGAATGACTGGTACGAAAAATATGTCATATTAATAACTCGTCTATCGCCTCTCTGAAGTGTATTCGCAATTTTGTGCTATACTCAAAAATAGTTCGACTTTTTTTTCTCAGGTCTCTTTTTTTTGTTAAATTTGCACATTGATTACTGTGAAAAACGGTTGTATTAACCTTTACGGCAACGTGCTATTCTATTCTTAAAGTAACTTATTTATGGATGGTAAACGTTCTTTGTAATAAACTGTAATCTTGAACTCTTTGTTAGATGGCATTCTATAGGTCTCCAAAATTATGTTGGCAAATAGTGTTCCATTGATGTAAAGATTTCGAAAAAAGTGCAAAAAACAGAGAAAAATAAGATAAAGTAACGAACAAAAAGAATGATGAAAAAGTATATTCTTGACTTGCAAGTGGTGGAAGTGAGTCGTCCTCATGAACGCTATGTGCTGCTAAAACTTACCGATCCCAATGGTCCCTTGCCCGAGATGATGCCTGGCCAGTTTGCCCAGCTGCGTGTAGATGGTAGTGCAACGACCTTCCTTCGCCGTCCTATTTCTATTCATTATATGGATTCTACACTTAACCAGATTTGGTTCTTGGTGCAGATTGTAGGCGATGGCACACGTCAGTTGGCTACGTTGCAACCTGGTGACACGCTGAATGTCGTGCTTCCTCTTGGCAATGGGTTTACCATGCCCCACTCAGTTGACGATCGAATTTTGCTGGTTGGTGGCGGTGTTGGTTGCGCTCCTCTGCTCTATATGGGCAAGGCTATGGCAGAAATGGGGTGTCGCCCAACCTTCTTGATTGGTGCGCGTACGCAAAAGGATCTGCTTCAGTTAGACCTCTTCGCTCAGTATGGTGACGTGTATGTAACCACAGAAGATGGCTCTTACGGTGAAAAGGGTTTTGTTACACAACATTCGCTGCTTACAGGAAGTACAAAATTTACTCGTATCTCCACTTGTGGACCCAAGCCTATGATGATGGCAGTTGCCCGTTATGCTGCGTCGACGGCAACGCCTTGTGAAGTTTCGCTTGAAAACAAGATGGCTTGTGGCGTAGGTGCTTGCCTGTGCTGTGTCGAGGATACCCAACATGGTCACCAGTGTGTTTGTACCGATGGTCCCGTATTCCCCATCGAAGAACTTAAATGGTAATTTATGACTTAAACATTGTTTACTTAGTATAAATGGCTAATCTAATAACAAAAATAGGCGGTCTCACGATGGTTAATCCTGTGATGACTGCATCGGGAACCTTCGGTTATGGCGTTGAGTTCCAGGACTTCGTAGACCTCTCACAAGTAGGTGGTATCATTGTCAAAGGCACTACGCTCAATCCCCGACAGGGCAATCCTTATCCCCGCATGGCAGAAACTGCCCAAGGAATGCTGAACTGTGTAGGTCTGCAGAACAAAGGTGTGGATCACTTCTGCGAGCACATCTACCCAACGATTAAGGATCTACCAACTCAGGTTCTGGTTAATGTGAGCGGTTCTTCGCCCGACGACTATGCGGAGTGTGCTCGCCGCATCGCTGGCTTAGAAAATATACCTGCCATAGAGTTGAACATATCTTGTCCCAACGTGCGACAAGGAGGAATGGCGTTCGGCGTAACGCCTGAGGGTGCAGCTAGCGTAGTAAAGGCAGTTCGTGAGGTTTACCCTAAGACACTTATCGTCAAGTTGTCGCCCAATGTGACAAGCATCGTTGACATTGCCAAGGCTGTGGAGGCTGAAGGCGCCGATGCCGTCAGTCTTATCAATACCCTAATGGGAATGGCCATTGATGCCGAGAAGCGCAAGAAGTTGCTTTCGATTGGCACCGGAGGTCTGAGCGGCCCCTGCGTCAAGCCAGTTGCTTTGCGCATGGTCTATCAGGTCGCCCAAGCAGTCCAGATTCCCGTCATCGGTTTGGGAGGCATTTCTTGTGCAACGGATGCCATCGAGTTTTTGTTGGCAGGTGCAAGCGCTATCGAGATCGGAACGGCAAATTTCCTCGATCCTGCCATTTCGCAGAAAGTGGCTGTGGGCATCAACGAGTATCTGGAACGCCACGGCATTGCCGATGTGAAAGACATCATCGGTGCCCTTGAAGACTGATCGCAGTGTTCCGGTTCTGAGGAAGAGCGGTGGTCTGACCTCATGAAATTCCGGTTACGAAGATGTGACCATGTTCACTTGTTTGCCTGTGCATTGCGTGCATGAGTTGAAGTGCAGAAGAATGTTGTAAAACATGAAATAAGGAAATAAACCTTTTTGAAACTACTATGTCATACATTATGTGAGGCGGATGCAAGAGCCGCACAAGCGACAGACAATAGTGTTAACTTAAAAAATAATAAGGTTATGAAAAAGTTTATGATGGCCCTCGTGGCAATGTTTTTGACAATTAGTGCATCTGCACAGTTCCCCCAGTTCAAGCCCGAAGATATGGCTAAGCGTCAGGCTGACCAGATGAAGGAGACTTGCAAACTCGATGATGGTCAGTACAAGAAGGTGTATGACTACCTGCTCGGCGAGAGCAAGGCTATGATGGCTCGTATGGACAGCATCATGAATGCAAATGGCGGCCAGATGGGTATGGGTGCTTTTGATCCCGCAGACATGCAGAAGCGTCAGGAGGCTCAGAACAAGGCATTGAAGGCTATCCTCACCGAGGATCAGTTCAAGGCATACCAGAAGGCTCAGCAGGAGCGTATGGAGCGCATGCGCCAGGGCGGCTTTGGCGGCGGTTTTGGTGGTCAGCGCTAAATCATTGTCCATAACATCCTCCTAAGTTGAGGATCAAGATAGAAGAAGAATGGCACTTCCCTGCTGGGAGGTGCCATTTTTGTCTGCCGTAAGTCGCCTTTATGCGGTTCTTATTTCGGTCTATTCGAATTCGAGAATCTCTTCCTCGGGTTCGTCATATTCAACGCCATCGTACTCCTGCGCGTTTACTTTCTCTTCTTCGAACATGGCGTTGGGGTCAGTCATGTCTGTCGAGTTGAGGATGTCGGCATTCGCGCCGATCATCTCGTCGAAGACGGGCTCGGCAATCGTGTCGATCGTTACGGTTGCCGGGCGATTGTCCTCGTAGTTCGCCTCGATGAATTCTTCCTCTGCCTCGTCTTCTGCCGGTGTGAAAAGTTTGTCGTTGACGCCACGTCCGCTTGCCGAGTCGCATGTTTGGAACAGGATGGTGCATGTGCCTACGTTGGCCATTAGGAGCACGATGGTCCAGACATAGGCAGGAACGCGGTTGAACTTCTCTTTCAGGCGCTTCCACGCAGATGGGGAAGTATGGGATGGCATGTTGTTCTCTTTCATAATTTTGGATATTTGTAGGGGTTGGGTTTATGGGCAGTGTATCAGCCATTGAGGCTCTTTGTATGTGAGTTGCAGTATCTCGTATCGTATCCATCCGGCCAGGAGTCGAATGGCACGGTGCCGCTTCAGTCCGCTTTTTCGGCAAAACTGGTTGAGCGTGAGTGGTCCGTTGGCGAAGTGTTGCAGAAGGCGATGGTCGCTGTCGGTGAGCGTGAGTTCGCGGTTTCCGCTTAACTGCCTCCACAGTTCAAGGTGGAGTGGACTGGCCACGATGTTCTCGTCGGCCTTGCGGATGTAGGCGCGGTAGGTGCCGTCCTCCTCACGGCATTGCACGGGGCGCAGTGGTGCCGGGTCGATGGTGGCGATGAGAATCTGCTTGCCATCCTCGCGCACCACCTCCATGTGGCAGTCCACCTCGGGGCGGCACTGTGTGGCAGCCGCATCGATCATGTATATCTCCTCGTCGCTTTGCACGCCAGCCAGCGTTCCGTTGTCGCGAACGCCGATGAGCAGCCTTCCTCCGTCTGTGTTGGCAAAAGCAGATAGCGAGTGGGCTATCTTGCTCACGTTTGTCACCGCATACTTGAAGTCCTGCCGCTGATGTTCACCTTCGGATATAAGCCTCTTAATCTGCATTTCGCATGCAAAGATACAACATTGTTTTTGTAAAATTTGCATTTTCCCTCAGTAATTTGTAATTTTGCACGCGGAAATATAAATAAGAATAGGTTACTTTATGGTAAAAGTAGGATTTGATAACGACAAATATCTTCGCATTCAATCGGAACACATTAAGGAGCGCATTGCTCAGTTTGGAAACAAGCTTTATCTAGAGTTGGGTGGAAAACTCTTTGACGACTATCACGCCAGTCGCGTCTTGCCCGGCTTCTTGCCTGACAGCAAGTTGCGCATGTTACAGCAGTTGAGCGACAAGGCAGAAATCGTCATTGTTATTAGTGCAAAGGATATTGAACGCAACAAGGTACGCCAGGACCTCGGCATCACCTATGACGAGGATGTACTGCGCTTGCGCACCGAGTTCCAGAATCGCGGGTTCCTGGTTGGCAGCGTTGTCATCACCCACTACAACGGCCAGGCTTCGGCCGACGCCTATCGCCAGCGTCTGGAACGCCTAGGCATCAAGGCTTATTACCACTACACCATCGAGGGCTATCCCAACAACGTGGCGTTGATTGACAGCGACGAAGGCTTTGGCAAGAACGACTACGTGGAGACCGAGCGTCCCCTCGTCATCGTCACTGCCCCCGGTCCTGGCAGTGGTAAGATGGCCGTCTGCCTCTCGCAGCTCTACAACGAGCACAAGCGTGGCATTGAGGCCGGATATGCCAAGTTCGAGACCTTCCCCGTCTGGAACCTCCCCCTCAAGCACGCCGTCAACATTGCCTATGAGGCAGCTACGGCAGACATCCTCGACGTCAACATGATCGACCCCTTCCATTTCGATGCCTACGACAAGGTTGCCATCAACTACAACCGCGACATCGAGATCTTCCCTGTTCTGAACGCCCTGTTTGAGGGCATCAGCGGCGAGAGTCCCTACAAGAGTCCCACCGACATGGGCGTTAACATGGTCGGCTTCTGCGTCTGCGACGATGCTGCCTGCGAGGAGGCTTCCAAGCAGGAGATCATTCGCCGCTACTACACCGCCCTTAACAAGATGGCCAATGGTGCAGGCAACGAGCATGAAGTTAACAAGATACAATTGCTCTTCAAGCAGGCCAAGATCACTCCCGAGTACCGAAAGTGTACCGTGGCAGCCAAGGCACGCCGCGAAGCAGAAGGAGGCGTTATCAGCAGTGCTATTGAATTGAACGATGGCACCGTCATCACCGCCTCAAGCAGCGTCCTGCTGGGTACATGTGCCAGCCTGCTTCTCAATGCAGCGAAGCATCTTGCCGGCATCGACCATAGCGTGAAGTTGATTCCCCAAGACTTCATTGAACCCATCCAGAAGACCAAGACCGTCTACCTTGGTGGCAACAATCCCCGTCTCCACACCGATGAGGTCCTCGTGGCACTCAGCGTCCTCTCCAAGCAGGATGACAACTGCCGTCGTGCCCTCGAGCAGCTTCCTAACCTGCGTGGCTGCCAGGCTCACAGCACCGTCATGCTGGGCGAGGTCGATCAGAAAATCTTCCACAAGCTTGGTGTCGACATCACCTGGGAACCCGTCAAGAAGAAGTAGGGTAGTGCCTCTCTCTTTTAGGGTAGTGCCCCCCCTTCCCCTCAGTAAAGTCGGGGGATAGTCAATCCGCAGACATCTGGCAAGCATTTGGCCTCTGCCTATGTCTGCGGATTGTTGTATCAGACAGATATCAAAGTAGTGATTAGTTGCAGAAAAAGGCAAGTTCTGCTGCAACAGTCATTCTGTGGTAGCGGTCTTTAAATAATGCGGTTACAGTCTTCTAGAATACCCGCTGACAGTCCATTCTTATTTGTGAGATAATTAAAATTCGCGCGCAAATGTGCGTGTGCGTGAGCGATAAGTGACGTTTTGCTTCGTCGTTTCAGGAAAAAGTGGTATCTTTGCACGCTATACTGTAAACAATATTCATTTTTTGAGACAAAACATATCGTATGACTGATTTTTCTGGACGCTGGGTGCGTCGGATACTGATGGGATGCCTGTGGGTTGCGATGCCAGGGGTGAGCGGCATGCTGTATGCCCAGTCCACTTCGCCTGGCTATAAGATAAACCTCCCCGTCAACACCATCCGGGGCCGTGTGCTCGATGAGCAAGGAGAACCTCTGCCATCTGCCAAGATAACCATTCGCATGAAGGACGGTAAGGAGAGTCATGCCGTGGCCGACATGGACGGCAACTTCACTTTTGCCGCCACCGGCAACGAGGAACGCCTCTACGCTTCGTATGTTGGGTTCAAGGAAGACCAGCTTTATATAAAGAAGGATAAGAAGGAGTATGTCTTCAAACTGAAGGAAGACGGCAAGTTGATGGACGACGTCGTTGTGACAGGCTACAACACCATCGACAAGCGTAAGCTGACCAGTGCTATCACTACCGTGACGCAGGACGATCTCGACCTGAAGGGTGCCCTCACCGTCGACCAGATGCTCGAGGGCAAGGTGGCTGGTCTCATGGTCATGAATACGAGTGCCACGCCAGGTGCAGCTCCCAAGATGCGACTCCGTGGTACGAGCACTTTCACCGGTTCGCGCGAGCCCTTGTGGGTCATCGATGGCATCATCTATGAGAACCCCGTCCCCCTCTCTGCTGACGACATCAACTCGCTCGACAACATCAACCTTATCGGCAACGCCATCTCGGGACTTAACCCGCAGGACATTGCCCGCATCGACGTCCTCAAGGATGCCTCCGCGACAGCCATCTACGGAACCCGTGCCGCCAACGGCGTCATCGTAGTGACCACGAAGACGGGAGAGGCCGGCAAGGTGAGTGTCAACTATTCCTACAATGCACAGTTTCAGCAACGTCCACACTATAGCGACTTCAACCTCATGACTTCCAAGCAACGCATCGACGTCAGCCGCGAGATCATGCAGCGTGGACTCTACTTCCAGACTATGCCCGAACGCTATGGCTATGAAGGAGCGATGATGGACTATTGGGACAAGAAGATAAGCTTCGACCAGTTCCAGAGTCAAGTCTCGACCATGGAGCAGAACAATACAGACTGGTTTGGACAGCTTTATCGCAACAGCCTCTCGCAGACTCACAATGCCAGTCTCTCCGGCGGAACCAGCAGCACGCGCTACTACACTTCCATCGGTTACACGAAGGATAATGGTGCCGAACGTGGAACGGAACTGCAACGCCTCACGGCCCGCATGAACCTCAGTTCCCACCTCTCCAATCGCCTTACCATCGACCTGCGCCTCAGCGGGTCTTTCCAGGATGCAGGCTACAACAATCCCTATTATTCTGCGTTCGACGAGGCCTACTACACCAACCGCATCTTTCCTGCCCGCCATGCTGACGGTTCGTACGCCTATATCCAGAAGCTGATCACCGAGGATCAGACTACACAGAAGAAGGTCTACGGTCGCTACAACATCCTCGACGAGCTCGACAACAGCGGACAGACGGTGAAGAACACCTCGCTCAACCTCACAGGAAACATCAACTGGGAAATCTTCGACGGACTGCGCTACACCACCACGCTCGGTCTCACCACCACCAGCAATTCCACGGAGAGCACCGTTGGCGAGCAGACCTTCTATTGCGCCACCTTGCGCGGCTATGACTACGGTGCCCAACCACCCCGTGCCGATGCCAACGAACAGTCGCGCCTGCTCGATGGCGGAGTCTGGATGGGTAGCCACACTGCCCAGCTCGCCTACACCTGGCGCAACCAACTGAACTATAACTTCGACATCCAGAACGTCCACTACTTCAACTTTGACCTTGGCCAAGAGATGTCGTCCACCTACTACCGAGGCCAGAACAGCGGACTCATTCCTGGTTACATGCCCAGTCAGGGCGAGACCTTCGTCAACTATTGGGCAGGTTCGCCCGACGATGCCCGACAGTACTACTGGTATCTCCGTCAGTGGTTCATGGGCAGCGGCGACGTCAAGGCCACATCCTTCCCCACCATCACCGACAAGCGCAACAACACGCTCTCCTTCTACCTCACGGCAACGTATTCGCTCCAGAACCTCTTTTCGCTCAACTTCAACATCCGCAACGACGGTTCTAACCAGTTCGGACAGTACGAGAGCGCCAAGTTCAACCCCGTCTGGTCGATCAGCGGCCGCACCAATCTGCAGGAGTACCTGCTCCGCGACGTAGAGTGGATCGATGCCATCGCCTTGCGTGCCTCTTATGGCTATCGTGGCAGCGTGCCCAGCGCCACGCCCTATCTCATCATTGGTACTCCCAAGACGAATAGCACCACAGGTGAACTCTCTGCTCCCATCAAGGAATATCCCAATGCCAACCTGAAGTGGGAGAAGACTTCGACTTGGAACGGAGGACTTGAGGTTGCCCTTCTTCGCAATCGCATTAATCTTGGAGTCGACTTCTACTATAGCCGCTCTACCGACCTTATCACCAACCGCAGCGTCTCGCTCATCAACGGAACCACGTCGCTCTACTACAACAATGGCATCGCCACCAACACCGGCATCGAGTTCAGTCTCAATACGCTCAATGTCAAGACCAGTGACCTTGCCTGGCGCACCTCGTTCATCTTCTCCTACAACAAGAACCGCGTTGAACAAGGCATCGTGGGAGACAATATGTATGGTGACTACATCGGCGGTTCGGCCGTACTTGATGGCACCAGCGTCGATGGCTTCTATTCCTATCAGTTTGCCGGACTCGACGAATACGGCCTTCCACGCTTCCATAATCTCACCAATCTGCCAGACGGACTTAGTCGCGACCAGGTGCTGCAGACCGTACTGACCTATTCTGGAACCCGTACGCCCCATTGCACCGGCAGTTTCTCCACCGACCTGCGTTGGAAGAACCTGATGCTGCGTGCCCAATTCACCTACAAACTCGGTTACAAGCAGCGTCTGCTGGCCCTCTATCAGGGTGGAAATCCCTCGTTGCCACAGCCCGAGAACAACCTCAATGCAACCTTCGTCGATCGTTGGCGCCAACCTGGCGACGAGGCACACACCGACATCCCCGGTCTCACCAACGTGTCGCTCAATATGCCCACAGGAACCGAGACCATCACTGCCTCCAACCAGTATCAGTACACCATGGTCGACTATCGTTACCTTCGCGACGTGGGTCCCACCACCTATGCCGGTTGGTACATGTACGACAACAGCGATGCCCGAGTGGTCAGCTGCGACCATATTCGTTTCCAGTCCCTCACGTTGGGGTATGAACTGCCTAAGAAATGGCTTACCCCCATCCATGTCGCCGACTGCCGCATCGACTTCCAGGCACAGAACCTTGCCTTCTGGACCTTTGACAAGAAACTCAAGGGCCAGGATCCCGACCAGGTGGCAAGCATTGGCCTGCCCGTTCTCCCCTCGTTCAATGTAGGTGTTCAATTAAGCTTCTGAAAACATGAAAAATAAACTCGTATACACATTCACGCTTCTCACCTTTCTCACGCCAGCGTTCCTTCTCTCCTCCTGCTCCGATTTTCTGAAGGAAGAGGACAAGGACAAGGTCATCCCGCGAACGATGGAACAGTTCGAGTCGATGCTCCATCGTGAAGGGTTTCTCGATGTGACGTGGTTCTACAAGTCGGAGTTCATGACCGACGACGTAGAAGAAAACACCCCTGTCGTGACGACAGCTAAGAATCGCTACAAGGGCATGTACACCTGGCAGTACGACATAGAGCGAACGGGCGAAGGCGACTTTGCCGATGGCAACAACGATGTGTGGGGAAAGCTTTACAACGACATCCTGGTAGCCAACTACATTCTGGAGCGATTGGCCGACATCGTCGATGCCGACACCAAGGCCTCTCGCAAGGCTCAGTTGGAGGGCGAAGCCCACTATCTGCGAGCACTTGCCTACCTCGAACTGGTCAATGTCTATGCCGAACCCTACGATCCTGCCACCGCTTCCAGCATGCCTGGCATACCCTTGCGCGAGGGAACCGGCATCACCAGTCAGTACCGTCGTAACACGGTTGCCGAGGTCTATGCCCAGGTTGAGGCCGATCTGCTTGCCGCCATCCAGCGCTTCGACCAGTCTGCGCAGCAGCCCTCGCTCTGGCACCCCAACAAGAAGGCTGCCCTCCTGCTCCTCTCACGCACCTATCTGTATATGAACGAGTGGCAAAAGGCTGTCAGTACGGCCAGCGACCTCATAACCCTCTGTCCGCAGGGCCTCTACGCCATGAACCGGAACCTTACCTCCTCCGTGGTCCGTCTGGGCAATCCGGAGTTGCTCCACACCTGGGGCGAGATTGCCGGCACGCTGGTTGACAACGTGATGGAGGGCGTACAAAGCGAGATTCCCAAGATCTATCGCGTCGAGACCTCCTTCTCGACCGCCGCCTATGGCGTCTCGTCCGACCTCCTCTCTCGGTATTCGCCCAACGATGTCCGTCCGCTTCTGTATTTCCACGCCTCAGACGGCATGATGGTGACCGCCAAATGGCATCCCCAGTTCACCCAACTGGGCGGCCATTCGCTGCGTCTCAGCGAAGCTTACCTCAACCGTGCCGAGGCCAATGCTGCGCTGGGCAACGCCGATGCCGCCCTGGCCGACATGGCGACGCTGCTCTCCAAGCGCATCGATGGCGACTATGCCTCCCTGCTTCCTGCTAGCCACGATCCGTTAGAGGTGCGCCGCTTCGTCCTCGACCAGCGTCGCCTCGAACTCTGTTTCGAGAACCAGCGATGGTTCGACCTGCGCCGTTCCCAGTCGTGGTATCCCAAACAGGTGATGCACGTCTTCTCCTACAGTGCCTCCGCCTCCGGAACCATGGGAACGGTCAACCAGACCGAGGTCTACACGCTTCGCCCCGGTTCTCCCAACTATACCATCGAACTGCCCCTGGCCGAGACCGTTGTCAATCCCAACATCGAACCCTACGGCAAGCGCGAGCAGATCGTTGGAGTGAAACAAGACAAATAGCTAAACCATAAATCGCAAACCGATATGAATCTTAGGAACATCTTCTGGAGCGTCCTCGCCGTCCTTTGTGCCGTGGCGTGCTCCGAGAAGGAGGATACCACACCCTCATTTGCCGACGCCGACCGCTTGGAAACCCTTGTGGACAAGACGATACCTGCCATCGGACAATTCCGGGAGCAATACGGCACGTACGTGCTCTACCATTTCGACAAGACGCTCGACTTTGCTTATCAGTTCGAGCAGGCCAATCATTGGGAGCAGGCCACGCTGACGCCCATCGACCATGACGATGCAGAGGCTGCCATGGCGCTACTCTCCCAGCACGTCTTCTCCCTTTATGGCGATGACTTCAAGGCTCGTCTCTTCCCCCGCAAACTTCTGCTCGTGGCCGATCTTGTCTCGTCCAACGAACTGGGGCTCTCTGTCCCCGTCATGGGGCATCACCAGGCTGTTGCCAACCTCAATAGCGTCACCTTTGCACGTATGGCTTTGGACGACGTCAGGGAGGCACTGGCCGACGCCGACCTGCTTGCCGCCCGCGTTGCCGAGATGCATCGTGCCCTCTTGGCCGACTATCTGGTCAGGGCGCGCGGTATCTATCCCGTGGGTGACGATTTCCTTGCCTATTCTCTTGCCGACTATGCTGCGCTGATGGACAGCCGACGCCAGACGGCAGCACAACTGGCAGCCACCGATCCCGACTTCTTCAGCAACCATGGATTCTTCCCCCCCATCGAAGACGAGTCAACCTACTTCCCCTCAGCAGAGGACGATGTAATTGCCTACATTCGCCATCTTATCACGATGGACCAGGACGAGGCAGAGCAACTCTTCGACAAACCCCTTATGGCAAGCAAGATGCACCTTATGGCCCTGGGACTTCAGCAGATGGGAGTCGACGTGCTGGGGCTGAACCCCAACCTCGAGTCTTTCCTTACCATGGAAACTGTGCAGGCAGCTGTCATGTATGCCAACGATGTTGTTACCGACAATCCCAAGGCAACCATGCAGGTTACCATCTACAAGGGGTCTCACGAACTCGACCGACTTGAGGTCTTCGTCAATGGGGATCTTCAGTCGACGCTCAGCCTCAAGGCATGCGACAAGATGCGCAACATCGTCAGTGTCGATTTGGATAATCTCAAGAAGGGGGTTAACAACGTCGTCCTCAATCTCTATGAAGAAGGCCGGAAGAAGGCCTCTGTAATGCTCCAGACAGGTGTCAGCTACGCTACGATGGACGAAGTGATAGGTCTTTCTATCAAGTGTTCCAACGATCCGGAGGAAGTCTATCGCCGTCTGAAAAAATCCCTTGGAGACGGCGGTGACGTAGACAAGGAAGAGAATCCTGACCTAATCACCATTGCTTTTGAGAAGCACGGATGGCTCGACCGCTACTTCATGGAACAGGATGCCGAGTACAGATATTGGAAAATATATAAGCAGGATGGGCGTGTTTGTACAATCATGGTCTATCTCCGCGACGGATTCAACGAAGACTATACCGCGCCCAACTACCGCCATACTGGCACGTACACCTTTACTTACACCGATGAGGGTAATCTGAATGAGGTGACATTCGTAGATGAGGCAGGCAAGAAAGAGGTGCTTGTCGACAATGTTGTCTACGTGGCAGGCCGCATGGTTCGCTATGCTTATAAAGGCATTCCCTACGAACCTAAGTATGCTACGGTGGGCGGTGTGACCACACGTGTGGACTGCCTCGACGAAACCCTGTCCGGCCGTACTTTCGGTTTTGATGCGACCGAGGACCTCAATCCCTATTACATGCCCGAACTTCCTGCTGTCCTGCCAGGCAACGTCTGCGAGATTCCCTTGCAGCTCCTCTATAGTCAGTATCTCTTCAAGTCACTTAGCGGTGTGTGGGATGGTGGATGGAAGCGCAACCTCGAAAACAAGACGAATGCTGCCGAGGTTACGTTGGGCGAGGCTACGTGGACGTTCCAGTTTAAACTGAAATGAGTCTGCGTAGTCAAAATGGTAGAAACTAGCCAACCCTAAAATAACGAACAGATACTAATACCTTATTTAATATATAAGAAAGATATGAGACGAAGATATATTGCTGCGGCCTTTTTTGCTTTTGCTGTCCTAGCTGCTCAGGCTAAGAAGATAACCGACGAATCCATCAAGAGTTTCTGCCGTGACGTCAACGCAGCCATCATGACTGTGGCAACCGACGATGCCAAGCAGGCCAAGTTTGATGATGAGGCAAAAAAATGGGGGCAGGTCAACGAATTAAACCAGATAACAGACGAGCAGGTAGAAGCCCTCTTTGATGCAGGTGGAATGACACTCGACAAGTATATGCGCCGTTGGCTCGAACCTATCCTGGCACAGCGCGCAGAGACGGATGCCTCCTTCGCCTTCCTCCAGTGGAAGTACATGCCTGAGAACGACGGCTTCATGCACTCAGACAAGGAGATTGCCGCCCTGATGCGCTTCCTCAACGACGACGGATTGCAGCAGCAGATAGACCGTCATCCTGCCTACACGCAGGAGGTGATGGAAGCACTATCTACGATGAAAGATGCTAATTGGCATACCCAGGGGTTTCCTGAGGCCGTTATCCGCATGATGCAGAGTAAGTTGCCAGAATCCAGTGTGATGGAGTGTGTCAAAGCGTTCAATTCTGTCGCTCGTGTCGACGTTATTGACGCGACTTATCGGGAGACGATTCGCAAGGCTTGCGTCAGTCAGTACGAGATGCTCGAGAAGTCGCTTGAGAACGCCCGCAAGCAGAAGACTTGCCGCGAGAACATCAAGTATCTCAATGGTCCCTTTGCTTGTGGAACGCTCGTGGGAAGTTTGGCGCCTGAACTACATTTCCTCCGTGCATTCAAACAGGAAGGTGATGAGGTGGCCAACCCGGCCATCAAGACGCTGGCCGACTTGAAGGGTAAGGTCGTTCTACTTGATTTCTGGGGGACCAAATGTGTGCCTTGCGTACAAGCTTTCCCCGAGATGGCAGCCCTGCAGAAGCATTTTGAAGGCAAGGATGTTGTCATCCTCGGCGTCACCTCACTCTTTGGCTACTTTGTAGACACGCCCAACCATCGTACCGTACAGTGTCGCAACAATCCGGAGAAGGAATTGAATTGCTTCCCTGCCTACATGAAGGGCATGGATGTCAACTGGACGATTGCCGTCTCCGAAGAAGATGTGATGAATACGGACTTCGGTGTGCTGGCCATTCCTCATGTAACGATCATCGACCGGGAGGGTAAAGTTCGTCATAATGCTATTAATGTAGATAATGAAGAGAAAATAAAGTTGATAGAAGAACTGTTGTAGGCGTTTTGCCTCACTCTGTTCTTTTAACACTGCAAAGAATATAAAATATAAAAATATGAAAAAGTTTCTATTTGTTTGGCTGGCAGCCACCGCGCTGTCGGCATCGGCACAAAAGCCCGTAACCATTAATTTCAAAGCTCATGATACGAGCCTGCAGGAGGTTGAAATTCAGTTTGCTGAGACCGACACTATCATCCCTCTTACGCTCGTTGGTGACACGACAACTGCGACCAAGCATGCGGAAGGCAAGGCCGTCCTGAAGGTTAAAGAACCTACCTATGGACGTGTCGTTTATCGTTGGAAGCGAACCCCCATCTACCTCGAACCCGGCAAGGACTTCCAGATGGAATGGGATCTCACGCCTGCCGCACTCAGCCTTGAGGTAACCAGCAAGACCTCGCAGGTAAATCCCTATCTGAACGGTCAGTTGCCTGGTCCCGTCATGGGCGACTTTGGCAAGGATCCTGAGGAAATCATGCCTATATTGGATGAGTATGTCGATCAGTGCTACAAGATTTTGGAAAGTAAGAAGTTAGACAAGTTGTTCGTGGAAAAAGAGAAGAAGCGCATTGCCTATCGAATCTACAATTTTCTGGCCGACTATGCACAGCAGAAGCCTTGCGATCAACCTGTTTATGACAAGTTGGAGGAGTTGGCAGGAACGGATGAACCCTGGCTGATGCAGATGCCGGAATACACCAACTTCATGTCGAGCGCGGTCACCGCACTTGCTCTGCGTGACGAGGACATCGAGGAGGGACCCGCTGGTCAGGCAAAGGCGGTTGTGACCGTGCTGGAGTATGCTGCCAAGAATTTGAAAGACAAGTCAATGAAGGAATATATCATCGGTACGAATGCCATTGCCTTGGTCAAGAACAATGGCAGCGATGGGGCAGAACGTATCAAGGAAATCTTTGAACAGAATGTTAGCGACCCTGAGATAGTTGAGGCCTTTAAGACTGTTTGGACAGAGGGAAGTGTGCTCGTTGCAGGCCGTCCATCGCCCGATTTCACGTTTGTCGACATCAACGGCAAGCAGGTGTCACTCAAGGATTTGCGCGGTCGATACGTCTATATTGATGTTTGGGCAACGTGGTGTGTGCCCTGTCGTGGCGAACTGCCTCACCTCAAGAAACTGGAGGAAACCTTTAAGGGCATGAACATTGCTTTCGTCAGTCTCTCTTGCGACAAGGATAAGGCCAAGTGGGAGAAAATGGTCAAGGATGACCAGATGGGTGGCATTCAACTCTGGGGCGATGCAGACAACGCTTTCTTGAACGCCTATCGTGTGCAGACCATTCCCCGCTTTATTTTCCTCGATCCCGAAGGTCGCATCGTCAATCCCGACATGACACGTCCTTCTCAGCCCGAGACAATCGAGGCCCTTGGTCAGGTGGCTATGCCTTTGTAAGGTTTAAGGTTATGAAGGTTTAAGATTAT
>JAKSLN010000045.1 GCA_024401165.1 Bacteroidaceae bacterium | reverse complement strand
GTCACTCTGCCAAAGTACGACTTCATTGAAGCCAAAGGTCCCGACACCTACCTCTGTGCTGTTGGCAATGGTGTTAAGGAGGTGATCAATAGTAAGGGTGAAAAGGTAAAGTAAACAATATAGAAAAATAAAAAGAGAGATGGAAAAGAACATGAAGAAGATTTTGATGATTGGCATATTGACTGTTATCTTCGGTTTGGCAAGTTTATGTGTCAAGTCTATCATTGAAGAACGAGTGAGCATGTCGGATGCTACTCAGCTTGAGATCGCAGAGTCCTGGAGTGAGAGCCAGAATTTTATGGCACCGATGCTTTGCGTGCCAGTTTGTGAAGAGGGTAGGACGGTTCCGTATAAATGTATGTACATTATGCCAGACCAACTCAACATCGATGCAAATGTTGCAAGCGAGACCCTACATCGTGGTATTTTTGATGCATCTGTGTATCGTTCTCGTATTACGGCAAAGGGCATTTACAATCTGAAGGATTCGGTGACTAGTACTTATGACGCGGAACTCAAGAAAAACGTGGTCTATGACTGGAGTCGTGTCCAAGTTGTAGTCGGCATAAGCGACTATAATGGCATTGAAGAAGGTATGATGATGACGCTGAAAGACAAAAAGGTTGAATTGGATCACCACTATAATAACTTCGGAAATCAACAGATGAAAGCGGTACTAGGGGATGGGCAAGTGGCCATTTGTGGTTTCGTTGACCTGTCTGACATGAAGAACCGCGAGTTGCCATTTTCTATGACCACCGAAATTAAAGGAGCTGGTGAACTATTCTTTGCACCAATCGCCAGAGACTCAAAAATCACCATCCATGGTAACTGCCCTGATCCAAGTTTCATCGGCCATTCCCTTCCCTCTAGCCGTGAGGTCAAGGATGATGGTTTCACGGCAACATGGAAGGTGTATGGCCTGAACCGTGGTTTTGACGAACAGATATTCTATACGAAAGGAAATACGCAAATTGCACCTGATCCTGTTGGGGCAAGACTTCTCGTTCGTGGGGGACAGTACACCCAAACTGATCGTGCCTTGAAGTATGCCTTCCTCGTAATCCTGCTTGCCTTGGGTGCGGTGTTTGTCGGAGAAATGAGTGTTGGAAGCGAGATTAACACGCTGAACTATCTTCTCATTGGCGTTGCACAAGTACTCTTCTATCTGATGCTGCTTTCATTTGCCGAATGGATAGGGTTCGGTTGGGCATATTTGGTTTCCGCTGTTCTGATTCTGGGACTGATTGCGATTTATCTTAAAGCAATAGTTAAGGACCAGAAGACTGTTGTGTCAATAAGCCTCTTTATGCTATTGGTTGATGTGTTCATCTATGCGCTGCTGAGCATTGCGGACATGGCTCTGCTTGTTGGTTCTCTTGGATTGTTCTTCATCCTTGGGGTGGCAATGTACTTCTCACTCAGGATTCAGTTCCAGATCAAGTCTGTTGGCGCTCCTTCGCAAATAATTAATAAAGAATAGTGGCATCGAGAACTCTGCAAATAAGAATTATGCCTTTGATTTCGAAGCAGAAGAACTATTCTATGAGAGAACACAGATAATTTTGTTCTTTGCGAACTGAAAACAATGCTTGGAATGTGGCTATTGTAAGCCAGATGGCAATAATGTTTAATGATATGCGATGCAAACGCTTGGCTAACAAGTGTTTGCGTCGCATATTCTTTGTTCATTCTTCAGTTTGTGTTTGTAGTGTTTGATGCAGCAAATACACGTCTTTTTCTTAGAGTTTTGTCGAGTATTTGCTGGATTTTGTGCTGAGTTTGTCGTTGTTAAATCGACTCTTCTTTAAGTAGTTTTATTTTTTTCTCGATCATCTCACCTTCACGTTGACCGTGAAAGCCACCGATGGTGCCATCGGATGCAATGACTCTGTGGCAGGGGACGTGTGGGGCAAAGGGGTTGCGCTTAAGTGCTTGACCTATGGCTTGTGCACTTTTGCAACCTATTTTTTCCCCTAATTGCTTGTACGAGATAGTTGTGCCGCGTGGCACGTCAAGCAGGGCAAGATATACCTTGCGCTGAAAAGAGGTGATGTGAGTGTCCGTTTCAACAATTTTGCGGATATCGTCCATGCCTATTGCTCCGTAGTCTATTCTTCGCTTTTTGCTGTGCGAAGAATGAGTGTGGTGGCTCCGATGGTGATGATACTTCCTTCTTCGAGTCGGATGCGGTCTTGGTTTTTTAGGATGTCGTTCATGTAGAAAGTTCCGGTGTTGCTGGGTGCATCGCGAAGGATGTATTGGAGGTCGCCTTGTTTGTTGCGCTGGACGCGGATGACGCAATGCCTTGTGTCGACACTTGGGTCGACGGTGTCGATGGGGCAGTTGATGTTTGTGCCCAGCACCTTGCGCCCGAAGACGTTGTCGCCCATGTGCAGGGGGATGACTTGCTTGAAGTGGAAGCAGTTCTCGACCACGACGATGCTGCCTTGCTCTTCGGCATTTTCCTCTTCGTCGAGTGTCTCTTCGCGCTGTGTGCTGCGCAGCTTGCTGACGCCAATTCGGATGGCGAACTGCTTACTGCAATTCTGGCACTGGAAGATCAGCTGCTGACCGTCCTGATATTGCGTTTCGTCGAACGTGATGAAACTGTCGCACTTTGGACAACGTACTCTTTTCATTTGATTTCAAGTACCCATGCTGCGCTCATGTCTGTGTTCTGGGTTTGCAGAGTGCGCAGTTGTTTGTGGGCGGCTTCGTCGGTGGCAAAACCGTCGATGATGACACGGCGCATCTTCCCTTTACTGTAGATGCTTGCCTTTATGTTTCGCTTGCTCAGTTGTTCGATGTAGATGTTGGCATTCTTCTCCGATATGGCACTTGCAAGAACAATGGCGTAAGAATGGGGTGTTGCAGCAGTGCTAACTTTGGCGGGGGCAACTTTCTCTGCCGGTTTAACAGTCTCAACTTTCTCTTCTGGTTTGATTGATTCTGCTTTTTCAGCAGGCTTGACTGGCTCAATCATTTCCTCAGGTAGGGAGGCGATGTCGAATCCTTCGTTCATCATTTCTTCTGTAAAGTCGGTAAGAGGGTTATCTGTGTTCATCTCATCCTCAACTTCGTTCTCCTCGTAATAGTACGTCTCGGCATGGTCTTCCTCTTCAATCATGTTGGGCTGTAGGAACGACTGCAGAGCTGCTTGGCTGCTTTTTGTTGTATTCTCGTGAATGGTAGTGGGCCTGATGATGAAGAAGAGTAGGATGGCAGCTGCTATGGTCAGGGCATAGTTGATGTAGCTGCGCTTTACCCTTACGGTCACGTGCTCGTCTTGTCTTGATGTGGAAGTGTCCTGATTGTCGGTGATGATGATGGACATTTCCTCCTTCTCTTGAGACAGGCTTGTCTGCTCGTTGTTGTCGACTGGGTCGGGTGTAAGCAGGACGTTTTGCTCTGCCTGAATATCCGGGTGGGACGGCATGCCCTCGATCTGTGCCATGCATAGTGTGTCGAGTGCGTAGTAGGCGGGCGTTACGATGCCGTATTCGCAAGGGGCAAGTGAGATGACGGCATCGTCCTCGATAGTGAAGATTCCGATGGTTCCAAAATCTACAGAACCGTCTGTAATGAGCGCCTTGTGGAATTCGTCGACCATCTCGCTGCATCGCTTCTTCGCCTCGTCTTTTGTGATTTGGTAGAGTTCGGCGAGCGAGTTGTCGAAGATGTCATGCGGATCCTCGTTCCTAGTTGCGTCAAAATGGACAGTGCAGACTGGGGGGAGGAATGTGTCCTCGCTGGCCATCCAACGTGCCGGTGTGTGCACTGCACGGAATGTTCCGAGTGTGGGTACTGTCAACTCTTCGCGTGATAGTAATAGGTACTCTATGATGACTGCCAGTTCGTTCATGCTGCAAATTTACTATATAATTTTTATTTTGAGCGCCAATTCTTCACAAAATGTTATTTTTCTGTTTAAATGTTCAAAATATAGCTTGTTTTGTTTGGATAAATCATTTTATTGGATTAATTTTGTGGTGAAGGATAATGACATGTATCGGAATATTTATAAAAAAAATAGTTTAACTTGCTTGCTGGCATGCTTGATTTTAAGCATATTAACAGTGTCTTGCAAACGTAATGCTTCAACCGGTGAAACTGTGGCATCCTTGACGCCTGATGTGTTAGCAGAGGATACGGCAGCCATGCATCGTCTCCGTGGCATTTGGGTGAACCAGGAGAACGACAATGTTGTTTTCAAGGTTGAAGGCGATTCCATATTCTACCCTGACGAGACGATTCTTCCTGTCTCTTTCAGTATTGTTGGCGACTCCTTGCTGCTGAACGGCGAACAGGTTCGCAAGTATAAGATCACGAAGCAGGGCGACTATGTCTTTGACTTTGTGTCACCCTCGGGCGAGGAGGTCAGATTGCGCAAGAGCGACAATGCAGAAGACTCGCTTGCTTTCTGCATTGTTCACATTAAGCCCGTCATCTATACTGAGGTGACGAAGCGTGATACGGTTGTCATGCAAGGAGGTGAGCGTTTTCATTGCTATGTGTTCGTGAATCCGTCTCGCAACAAGGTTTACAAGACCAGTTATAACGACGAGGGCATGAAGGTGGAGAACTTCTATTATGATAATGTAATACATCTATCGGTTTTTCACGGCAATAAGCGCGTCTTTTCACGCGACTTCACCAAAAAGGATTTTCGGGAGATGGTGCCGGAGACTTTCCTGGAACATGCCACCTTGAGCGACGTTACTTTCAGTCACGTGGATGAGAATGGTTTCCATTTTGATGCAAAAATCTGTGTGCCCGATGACGCCAAATGTTATATTGCAGAAGTGCTCGTCGACATAGACGGCAAGCACAATCTGATGTTGATGGATTATTAAGCCACCCGAGAATTGATCCGCACGTCAGACTTGACTCTCCGTATTCTTGTTTTTGGACTTTCTGTGGTGAGGCCTGCGTTTCTTCGACTTTGTAACTTCATTCTTCTTTTCTGCATTCTGCTTTTGCGCAGATGCAGGTGTATCAGGTTTGTTTGCTTTTGCTTTGTTTGCCGCTTCTGGTTTTGTTGCCTCGGACTTTGCCGCTTTGTTTCTGTGTGTTTGCTTTGCCGGCTTGTTTTCGCTGTTCTTTTTTCCGCCTCTTCCACCACGGTGCTTAGAACGGCTGTTGTCCTTTTTGTCCTTGACAATCTTGCCCGTGTATGCCGGCCCTTCGCCTAATTCTTGGGGGATGTCGTTCTTTTCGATGTCTTTCTCCAAGAATTTCTCGATGGACTTGAAGGCATGCTGGTCTTTCTCGCTGACCAGAGTGACGGCAGATCCTTCAGAACCAGCACGTGCCGTACGGCCAATGCGGTGTACGTAGTCTTCTGCATCATGGGGGACGTCGTAGTTGACAACCAACTGGATGTCATCGATATCGATGCCGCGCGAAACAATGTCGGTGGCAATGAGGATGTCCACTTTCTGTGATTTGAACTTGTACATCACCTCGTCGCGTTGACTCTGCTCAAGATCGCTGTGCATGGCCTCGCAGTTATATCCCTTTCTCTTTAGTGTGATGGCAATGTCCTTGACCTTAAGTTTTGAACCTGCAAAGATGATGACGCGCTTGGGTTCCTTCTGCTTGAACATGTGCTCGAGGATACGCAGTTTCTGAGGTTCGTAGCAAATGTACGCGCTCTGGTGAATACCCTCGGCTGGTTTGCTTATGGCCAGTTTAACCTGAACAGGATTGTTGAGGATGTTCTGTGCCAGTTGCATGATCTCCTTGGGCATCGTCGCGCTGAACATGATGGTTTGGTGCTCCTTGGGCAGATATTTGTTAATGGTCATGATGTCATCGTAGAAGCCCATGTCCAGCATGCGGTCTGCTTCGTCGAGGATGAAGAAAGAAACGTGTGACAAGTCGAGGTTCTCCAGACTTAGGTGGCTGATTAGACGGCCTGGTGTGGCGATGATGACGTCAGCTCCTGTCTCAAAGCTTCTTTTTTCCTGGGCGTATCGGATTCCATCGTTTCCACCGTATACTGCGACGCTGCTGATGCCGGGGGTGTAATAGGCAAATCCCTGCATTGCTTGGTCAATCTGCTGGGCAAGCTCACGCGTTGGACTCATGATGATACAGTTGATGTGGTCTTTAGGGTAGCCTCCGTCGTCGAGCATGCTTAAGACGGGCAGGAGATATGCTGCCGTCTTTCCGGTACCCGTTTGTGCAACGCCAATGATATCCCTTCCTTCGAGGATGGGGGGGATGGCGTGTTCCTGGATGGGGGTACACTCGGTGAAGTTCATGTCGTCGAGTGCGTCGAGTACGTTATCGTTGAGGTCTAAATCGTAAAAGTCCATAAGTTTTCTTTCTGATTATGAGGTGTTTGTTTATCTCGGCGCTTTCTTGTAGAGGTAAGCCGCGACGAATGAAAATATTATGTTTGGCAACCATGCCGCCAACATGGGGTGCATGCCTGCGTTTGTACTGAAGGACGAAGAAATGGTCTGGAACAGGATGTAGGCAGCACTAAGTGCAAGACCAATGCCGAGTGCTAGTCCCATTCCGTTCTTTCTTTTTTTTGCAGAGAGGGTGAGGCCTATCGTTGCCAGGATAAAGCTGGCGAATGGGTCGGCAAAGCGCTTGTAGTATTCAATCTGGAAGCGCGCCAACTCGCCTGTTCCACGAATTCGCTGCTTTTCGATTTGGTCCAGTAATTCGCTGTTCGTCATGGTCTGCTCCATGTGTCTGGTTGCCAGGAAGTCGCTGGGTTCCATGATGATGACAGAGTCTACCGTTGTGTATTGTGTCTGGATTTTCTCCGTGTTTGTCTTCAACTCGCGGATGGTCGGACGATAGATCTTCCAATGGTATCTTTCTGCATTAAGCGTGTCGTAGGTGATGCGAGATGCGGTGAGCTGGGAGACCAGTTTCTTATTGTAGAATTTGTTCAGGCTGAAGTCGTACCCCGTCTTCACGCTGTTCTCATAGTGTCCGATGTAGGCAATCACGCCCGTATCCACTTGAAGTTGGATGTTGTCGGCGTATGTCGGATCTTTTTTCTTGTTTTTGTATTGATTCTCGAAAGCCAGACGCTTAACGCTGCCTTGGGGGATGATTTCGCTTCCCAGATAGAAGCTGATACCAGCGATGATGGCTGCCGATAGCATGTAGGGGCGCATGATGCGGCTAAACTTCACGCCCGCTGCTTGCATGGCGATAATCTCGCTGTTGCCGGCTAGTTTGGTGGTGAAGAAAATAACCGATAGAAAAATGAAGAGAGCAGAGAACAGATTGACGTAAAACGGAATGAAGTTTAGGTAGTAAACGAAGATGATCTGGTTCCATGGTGCGTGAAACTTCGTGAATTTATCAATGTTGTCGTTGTAGTCGAATACGACAGCAATGCTGATAATCAAGATGATGGAAAAGAAGTACGTTCCCAGGAATTTCTTCATGAGATAGATGTCAAGGCGATTCAAGAATGGAATCTTGAAATGCCACTTTCTTTTCCTCTTTGAAGACTGACTCTTCGTCTGCTCTCCTTCGGCGACAGTCTTGTTTTTCTTTCGTTTGAATAACTTCATTCTATTCTGTGGGTATTTGTCAAAGTCTTTGACTGACACGTTTTACCATAATCTCTTTCCATGCACGGAAGTCGCCGGCGATGATGTGTTGGCGTGCTTGTCCGACAAGCCAGAGGTAGAAGGTGAGGTTGTGTATGCTAGCTATTTCGAGCGCCAGTAGTTCTTGTGCCTTGAACAGGTGGTGAACGTATGCCTTGCTGTAGAATGTGTCGACAGAAGCCGTTCCGTTGGGATCGAGGGGGGAGAAGTCATCCTCCCACTTCTTATTGCGCATGTTCATGATGCCTTCACTTGTGAAAAGACAAGCGTTGCGTCCGTTTCGGGTGGGCATAACACAGTCGAACATGTCTATTCCTCTTTCTATTCCTTCCAGAAGATTGGCGGGTGTGCCTACTCCCATCAGATAGCGGGGCTTGTCCTTGGGGAGTATCTCGTTGACAACCTCAATCATTTCATACATTACTTCAGCTGGTTCGCCAACAGCCAGACCTCCAATGGCGTTGCCGTCCGCGTTCTTTGAGGCGACAAACTCGGCAGACTGGCGACGCAGATCCTTGTAGGTACAGCCTTGAACGATGGGGAACAGTGACTGTTGGTATCCGTATTTCGGTTCTGTCTCATTGAAGCGTTTGAAGCATCGGTCCAACCAACGATGTGTCAGTCCCAAACTTTTTTTTGCATATTCGTAGTCACTTGTTCCGGGGGGACATTCGTCCAACGCCATGATGATGTCTGCACCTATGCTTCGTTCGATATCCATGACTCCTTCTGGGGTGAAGAAATGCTTGGAACCATCGATGTGACTCCTGAATTCACAACCTTCTTCTTTCAGTTTACGGATGCCCGTCAATGAGAATACCTGAAAACCACCGCTGTCAGTTAGGATGGGACGGTCCCATCCGTTGAACTTGTGCAGTCCACCGGCCTTCTCCAGAATGCTGGTCCCTGGGCGAAGGTAGAGGTGGTAGGTGTTACCCAGGATGATTTGCGCTTTGACCTCATCTTTCAGGTCACGTTGCATCACTCCCTTTACCGTGCCAACCGTTCCGACCGGCATGAAGATAGGTGTCTCTATCTGTCCGTGGTCTGTGGTTATCAGTCCGGCACGTGCATTGCTTTGTGGATCTGTATGTTGCAGTTCGAATGTCATTCTGTCGTTGTTTTAGAAGCGTCGTGGTGCTTAGTCTTCCTTTTCTTTCTTGTCTTCAAATGTGAAGTCTATGGGATTCTCCACTTTTTCATCAAGCAAGGCGTAATCCAGTACTTCTCTGACATTGTTGACGTAGTGGAAGGTTACGCCCTTGAGGTAAATTTCTGGAATCTCCTCAATGTCCTTCTGGTTCTCCTGGCAGATGACGATGTCAGTAATGCCAGCTCGCTTGGCTGCCAGAATCTTCTCCTTGATGCCGCCGACGGGTAATACCTTTCCGCGAAGGGTTATTTCTCCAGTCATGGCAACGCGCTGTCTTACTTTGCGTTGCGTTAAGGCTGATGCTAAGGATGTCGTCATCGTTACGCCTGCTGAAGGACCATCTTTGGGAACCGCTCCTTCGGGTACGTGGATGTGTATGTTGTAGTTGTCGAAGATGCGGTTGTCAATCTTTAGTTCTTCGGCATGGGCTTTTAGGTACTCCAGCGCCAAAACGGCACTCTCCTTCATTACGTCTCCAAGGTTGCCGGTCAGCGTGAGTTTGGCCGCCTTTCCCTTGCTGAGACTGGTTTCGATGAAGAGGATTTCGCCGCCAACGCTCGTCCAGGCCAGGCCAGTAACCACGCCTGCATTCTCGTTGCCCTGGTATTTGTCGCGATTGTATGGCGGTTTGCCAAGCAGGTCTTTCAAATGCTCGGGTGTGATTGTCGTGTAAGTAAGTTCGCCTTCGCGGGCAATGCTAAGCGCAATCTTGCGGAAGATCTTGCCAATTTGCTTCTCTAAACCTCGAACTCCGCTCTCGCGAGTGTAGTCCTCGATGATTCGCTCGATGGCTGCCTTGTTGATTTTGAGATTCTTGTAATCGTTCAGTCCGTTATTCTCTTTCTCTTTGGGAACGAGGTGTTTACGAGCAATTTCAATCTTCTCCTCCGTAATGTATCCGCTCACTTCTATCAACTCCATTCGGTCCAGAAGAGGTTGAGGTATTGTACCGATATTGTTTGCCGTGGCGATGAACATAACCTTCGAGAGGTCGTAGTCCATGTCGAGGTAGTTGTCGTGGAAAGCCACATTCTGCTCGGGGTCAAGCACTTCGAGTAGGGCAGAGGATGGGTCTCCATTGTGGGTGGTCTGGGTTACCTTGTCAATCTCGTCTAGGATAAATACAGGGTTTGAAGAGCCTGCCTTGATGATGTTCTTGATAATACGTCCGGGCATAGCTCCGATGTAGGTGCGTCGATGACCGCGAATTTCTGCTTCGTCATGCAAACCGCCCAGGGAAACACGTACGTATTTGCGCTTCAGGCTGGCGGCAATGCTCTTTCCGAGCGATGTCTTACCAACTCCAGGAGGGCCATAGAGGCAGATAATGGGGCTCTTAAGGTCGCCGCGCAGTTTCAGTACGGCTAAGTGTTCGAGGATACGCTCCTTGACTTTTTCCATGCCGTAATGGTCGCTGTTCAGCGTCTTCTCTGCAGTTGCCAGATTCAGGTGGTCTTTGGTGTATTTTAACCAAGGTAACTGCAGAATGGTTTGCAGGTATGTGAGTTGTACGTTATAGTCGGGCGATTGAGGATGCAGACGTTCCAGTTTCTTCACTTCGCGTTCGAACATTTCACCGACGTTCTCGGGCCATACCTTCTGTGAAGCTTCGTCACGCAGTTGCTCCGAGTCCTTCGTGAAGTCTGCTGCATTGCCCAACTCCTCCTGGATGTTGCTCATCTGCTGGCGAAGGAAGTATTCGCGTTGCTGGTTGTTCAGGTCTGCTTGTGTCTTCTCCTTGAGGTTGTTGCGTATCTCTGCCAACTGGAGTTCCAGACTGATTTCTCGCATCAAGAGCATGGTGCGCTCGATGATGACTCCTTTCGACAGCATCTTTATCTTTTTCTCGACGCTGATGGGGAAGGTGCTGCAGATGAAGTTTACGAAATAGAAGTCGTTGCGAATGTTCTTGATGGCAAATTGTGCCTCGTTGCCGCCTTCGTCGTTGGCCTCGATCAGCAGACTTGCTCTCTTGCGGCAGTCTGTCATCAGCATGTCGAACTTCATCTTGTCGATGCCTTCGGGATATACTTCGGGCATTTTTGTCACGTTGGCCATCATCACGGGACGAGTGCCGGTGATGCAATTCAGTTTGATTCGGCAAAGACCGTGCAGGATAACGCTGTCGCGGTCTTCGTTAACTTCCAGTACGCGAACCACTTTTGCTACTACGCCATATTCATAGAGGTCGTCGGTCAAGGGCGCTTCTGTGTTAGGGTCTTTCTGGCAAAAAATAGCAATGAAGCTGTCATTCTTCTCTGCCATCTTCACAACCTTTCGCGAGAGTCGGCGTCCGACGTTGACTGGGGTCATGACGCTGGGAAAGAGCACCATGTTGCGCAAGGGCAGCACCGGCAGTTCCTCGGGTATTTCAATGTCAGTAAACTGACGAATGTCTCCCTCAAAATCGGCCACAAAGTTTACGGTAAGATTCTTATCTTGATTGCTCATCTTTTTCTATCTGTTAAAAAAACGAGTGCAAAGGTACATAAAATATTTCAATTATCATTTCTCCCTCTCTCGTTTTTATATTTTTTTATTGTTTGCGCGCGAGATAAGTTCAGCTTTGCTTTCTTCTTCCGTTTCAATTTTATACTTTTGCGTTGTAAAAATAAAGATTTAAACGTAGTGTCACGCAAATCATTACCATATTTTGACTTCAAACAGTTCCGTGTTTACCATGATCGTTGTGCCCAAAAGGTTGGTACAGATGGAGTTGTGCTCGGCGCCTGGTCCGAATTAGAAGGAGCACACACCATCCTTGATATTGGGACGGGTTCTGGATTGATAGCCATGATGGTTGCCCAGCGCCAGCCTTCTGCCCGTGTCGTTGCCTTGGATGTCGACGACGATGCTGTCCTTCAGGCACGGCAGAATGTCTCGGCCTGCCCCTTTGCTGATCGCATCGAAGTTATAAAATGTGATGTAAGGGAATTTGATAGTCGCGAAAAGTTTGATGTCATCATCTGCAACCCTCCTTTTTATACAGAAGACACCCTACCACCAGAAGAGGGTAGGGCACTTGCGCGTAATGAATCCAGTCTGCCATTTGCCGAGCTAATACAAACTGCTTCCCGATTGCTGGCAGAAGGTGGAACTTTCAGCGTCATGCTTCCCATGTCGTGCTATCAAAATTTCAACGTCATATGTCAGTTGAATGGTCTCACTCTTAAGCGTGACTGCTCCGTCCGAACAGTTGCCCGAAAAGCACCAAAACGCGTGTTAATCACGTACTCTAATCAAACAACTGAATCTGTTCAGCACGAATCAATTATACTTCAAGAAGGAAATGAAAAAAGCGAGGCTTATAAGGCGCTCGCTCGTGACTTCTATCTCTGAAGTTTATAGGATGTTTCTTTTGGGTTTTCCTACCACCATTTTTATACCTTTGGGGACGCATTCCAACACAACGTCCTTGGGACCGTGTGACGGGTCGCCGTCCCATTGTATCGGACCTTCCTCTTGCCGATGGATTGTTACCTTGTCGCAAGAGACAATGTGCACGTGGGGGTTGTGATAAATCTTGGCAATTGCCAATTGAATGCCCACGATGGGAGATGTCAGTTTGTTGAACTTCGTCCAAAGGTTGATGTCAAGTTTTCCGTCACAAACTGATGCTTTCGGAGTGATGAAGAAATCGTTTCCGTATTGTGCCGCGTTTCCGGCCGTGATGAGCCAGTACAGATCAGAGCTTACTCTCTCCTTTTTCCCGTCATTTTCGATTTCAATCTCGTATTCATAACCCTTGTACTTCAAACCAACTCCGATGGTTGTCTTCAGGTAGGTGATGAGTCCACGCTTGCCTGCTCGGGCAAAAGTGTCGCTTACTTCTGCGTCAAATCCAACGCCTGCCGTACAGAAGAAGGGATGTCCGCATATTTTTCCGTAATCGCAGTCCCGGATGTTCATCTTTCGTAACGTCTCCATGGCACCTTTGGCGCTCATCGGGATGCCCAAATGTCGAGCCAGACCGTTTCCGCTGCCGCATGGGATGATGCCTAAGGCCGATTGTGTGTGAACAATGCCTCTTGCCACTTCGTTAACGGTTCCGTCGCCTCCAACGGCAACAACGGCTATCGCACCATCTTTTGCTGCTTCATTGGCCAATTTCTCTGCGTGTCCGGCGTACTCGGTATATTTTATTTCCGCTGTGTATTCCGTGTCGGCAAAGTATTTCGGAATGAGACTGATAATATGCTTTTTGCTCTTCGTTCCCGAGATGGGATTGACTATGAATATGACTTTCATTTCAGACATTTTACCCTAATTTTGCTGCAAATTTACTTCATTTTTCCCGACTTTTTCGTTTTTTTTACAAAAATGTGCTGCTTTCCGAGTAATTTTTCGGTCAAAGAGTTCTCGTCTCATCATTTTTTATTAACTTTGCACGCTCAAAAAAAGCATACGTTCGATATTAAATACCAAAAATAGATATATTTTTATGGGACTTTTAGAAGAAAAACTCTCTCGCCATCCTTTCTTTTCAATGGCTAAGGAGGCGAAAGAAAGAGGTATCTATCCTTACTTTCGTCAGATTGAAGGTAAGCAGGGTACTGAGGTAGAAATGGGTGGACATCACGTTTTGATGTTCGGCTCTAATGCCTACACCGGCCTGACAGGCGACGATCGTATTATCGAAGCTGGATGCAAGGCCATGAAGCAGTATGGTAGCGGATGTGCCGGTAGCCGTTTCCTCAATGGAACGCTCGATATCCACGTTCAGCTCGAGCAGGAACTTGCTGAGTTTGTCGGCAAGGACGATGCACTCTGCATTTCAACAGGTTTTACCGTAAATAGTGGTGTTATTCCTCAGCTTGTAAGCAAGGACGACTACATCATTTGTGACGACCGCGACCACGCAAGTATCGTTGACGGACGCCGTTTGGCATTCGCCACTCAGCTGCACTACAAGCACAACGATATGGCCGATCTCGAGCGTGTGCTTAAGCGCTGTGAACCTGATAAGGTAAAGCTTATTATCGTTGATGGTGTCTTCTCAATGGAAGGTGACTTGGCTCCTTTGCCTCAGATTGTTGAGCTGAAAAAGAAATACAACGCCACCATCATGGTCGACGAGGCTCACGGTCTGGGTGTCTTTGGTGAGCAGGGTCGTGGTGTCTGCAATCATTTCGGTGTTACCGAGGATATCGACCTCATTATGGGTACGTTCAGTAAGTCATTGGCAAGTATTGGCGGTTTTATTGCTGCTAATCAGACCATTATCGATTGCTTGCGCCACACTGTTCGAACATATATCTTCTCAGCAAGTATGACACCCGCGTCAACCGCCGCTGCTCTGGAGGCTCTCCACATTATAAAAAATGAGCCCGAGCGCATTGCTGCTCTTTGGGATGTTACCAATTATGCCCTTAAGCGTTTCAAGGAAGAGGGTTTTGAGATTGGTGAAACCGAGAGTCCCATTATTCCTCTTTATGTGCGTGACATTGACAAGACATTCGTCGTTGTTGCCCGCGCCTTTGAGGAAGGAGTGTTCATTAACCCCGTTATTCCTCCCGCTTGTGCTCCCACGGACACGCTTGTTCGCTACGCTCTGATGGCCAACCACACGAAGGAGCAGGTTGACCGATCGGTCGTTAAACTAAAAAAAGTATTCCAGGAATTAGGAATCATCAAATAAGGAAACAGAAAATCCCCGCAGCACAGAAAATGAATTAGTGCTGCGGGGATTTTTTTTCCGCTTACGCGTTTTTTTTACACCTTACGAGAAATATATTTTGCGAATATGTTGTGTTTATTCGTAAGTTCATTCGATTTCTTGTTGCTTATCCCCTTTCTATCCGCTAAAATTCGGGTATTTGTTTTGTAGTTTCAAACAAATATCGTAAATTTGCAAAGCAAATGCGATAATAGCTCAGTTGGTAGAGCATTGGCTTCCCAAGCCGAGGGTCGCGGGTTCGAGTCCCGTTTATCGCTCTCTGTTATCCTATCGAGTATCATTAACACATTTTTTTACTAACATGACTGAGACTATAAAGCATGTGGGTAGGGTGGAGAAAGTCACTTCTGGTTTTGTGACTGTTCGTATCCTCCAGTCGTCAGCTTGTAGTGGGTGTAGTGCTGCTAAATTGTGCCAGTCAAGTGAAACTAAGGAAAAGTTTGTTGATGTGAGAATGGATGACACATCCTGCTATCACACTGGACAGGAAGTTGTCTTGCAAGGTTCCGTTCAGCAAGGACTCAAAGCCACTTGGTGGGCTTATGTTGTACCTCTTGGCATTGTTGTCCTGACAATCTTGATGGCAGTTTTGGTTGGATTGAATGACGCTCTTGCTGCTCTTGTAGCCTTGGGCGTTCTTGTTTTATATTATTTTATAATGTATACCCAGAGAACGCTCTTTGAGAGCAAGTTTGGTTTTACGATTTTGACAAACTAATTTAAAACTTAATCAATATGAATGTAATTTTGATTGCAGTAATCGTGCTTGGCGGCATCGGATTGGTATCAGCATTGGTACTTTTTGTTGCTTCCAAGAAGTTTGCTGTTCACGAAGATCCCCGTATTGCCCAGGTGTCTGAGGTGCTGCCTCAGGCCAACTGTGGTGGTTGCGGTTATCCTGGTTGTAGCGGTTTCGCTAATGCCTGTGTGAAAGCCGCCGACTCCGGTTCTTTGGGGGATTTGAACTGTGCTCCTGGCGGCAAAGCTGTCATGGAACAGGTTGCTGGCATTCTCGGTTTGCAGGCTACGGAGTCTGCTCCCAAGGTTGCAGTAGTTCGTTGTAACGGCACTTGCGAGGCTCGTCCTCGTCAGGTGGAGTACAATGGTGCCAAGAGTTGCCGTATCCAGCAGATGACGGGAATGGGCGAGACAATGTGTGGCTACGGCTGCTTAGGCGGTGGCGACTGTGTTGATGCTTGTCTCTTTGGCGCAATCACAATCAATCCCGAAACTGGTCTCGCAGAAGTTGACGAGAGCAAGTGTACGGCTTGTGGTGCCTGTGCTAAGGCTTGTCCTCGCAGCATCATCGAAATACGTCCTGCAGGACCTAAGGGTCGCCGCATGGTCGTTCTCTGCAACAACAAGGACAAGGGAGCTATTGCTAACAAGGCATGTAAGTCTGCTTGTATCGGTTGTGGCAAGTGCGTGAAGACCTGTGAGAAGTTCGAGGCAATCACCCTCGAGAATAACCTGGCATGGATCGATCCCGAGAAGTGTAAGATGTGTCGCAAGTGTGAAGAGGCATGCCCCAAGGGTGCTATCAAGGGATTCAACTTCCCTCCCCGTAAGCCCAAGGCTGAAGTTGCCGAAGCAGCTCCGTCAGCAGCTCCCGCAGTTCCCAAAGCAGAGGCTGTTTCACCAGAAGCAAAACAAGATTAAAGAACAGTAAGCAGATATGAAAACATTTAAATTAGGCGGTGTTCATCCCGCAGAGAATAAACTGTCTGCTGGTAGCCCCATCCGTGAGGCTGCTCTGCCCAAGCAGGCTGTTTTTAGCATGTTCCAGCACATCGGCGCCCCTGCCAAGCCCGTTGTTAAAAAGGGTGATGAGGTAAAGGTCGGCACCCTGTTAGGTGAGGCTGGCGGTTTCGTCAGCGCCCCCATCTATAGTGCTGTAAGTGGTAAGGTTAACAAGGTCGACGTTGCTCTTGATGCCAGTGGTACTCGTCGCATGGCCGTCTATGTTGACGTGGAAGGCGATGAGTGGGAAGAGTCCATTGATCGTTCGACCGATTTGGTCAAATTGAGCGATCATCCCGAACTGGACGCTAAGACTATCGTTGAGAAAATTAAGAATGCCGGTATTGTAGGTATGGGTGGTGCTACCTTCCCCTGCCACGTTAAGCTTTGCCCTCCTCCCGGATGCAAGGCAGAGTGCGTTATCATCAATGCCGTTGAGTGTGAACCCTACTTGACCGCCGACCATCGTCTGATGCTCGAACACGCTGAAGAGATTCTCGAAGGTGTCGAGTGCATCATGAAGGCAGTTGACGTCAAGGTTGGTTACGTTGGCATCGAGAACAATAAGCCCGATGCTATTGCGCTTATGACTGAAAAGGCTAAGGACCATCCCAATATTGAGATTGTCCCCCTCAAGGTGAAGTATCCTCAGGGTGGTGAAAAGCAGCTCATCGACGCCGTCATCGGTCGTGAGGTTCCCGCACCTCCAGCCATCCCCATCAATGTTGGTGCAGTGGTTCAGAACGTAGGTACTGCTTATGCTATTTACCAAGCTGTTATGAAGAACCGTCCTCTTATCGACCGTGTTATTACGGTTACTGGTAAGAGCGTGAAGAACCCCAGCAACCTCTTGGCTCGTTTGGGTACTCCCTTCCAACAGCTCATTGACGAGTGTGGTGGTTTGCCCGAGGATACGGGTAAAATCATTGGCGGTGGCCCCATGATGGGTAAGGCCCTTGTTTCGCTTGAGGTTCCCATGACCAAAGGTTCAAGCGGTCTGCTTATCATGAATGAGAAGGAGGCTCGCCGTAGCGAACCCGATCCTTGCATCCGTTGCGCCAAGTGTGTAAGTGCATGCCCTATGGGTCTTGAACCCTACCTTCTGGCACAGGTAAGCGGTCTGCACGATTGGGAGACTGCAGAGAACAACGACATTACCAGTTGTATTGAATGCGGTAGTTGCCAGTTCACCTGTCCCAGCCATCGTCCTTTGCTCGACAACATCCGTCTCGGCAAGTCAACGGTAATGGGCATTATCCGTAGTAGAAACGCAAAATAAGTTATAGAAAATGAGTAAATTGATTATATCACTCTCACCTCATGTTCATGGTGGCGACAGCGTCCAGAAGAACATGTATGGTGTCTGCATTGCACTTGCTCCCGCCCTCTTGGCCAGCCTTTGGTTCTTTGGGCTTGGTGCTGCAATCGTGCTTGCAACTTCAGTTTTGGCCTGCGTATGCTTCGAGTGGGCTATTGCAAAATTCTTGCTCAAGTCCAACCGTTGTACCATTTGCGACGGAAGTGCTGTCCTGACGGGTCTGCTGCTTGGTTTTAACCTTCCCAGCAATCTCCCCATCTGGATTATTATCATCGGTGCTCTTGTTGCAATTGGCGTGGGTAAGATGACTTTTGGCGGTTTGGGTTGCAATCCTTTCAACCCCGCTCTTGTTGGCCGTGTCTTCCTGCTTATCTCTTTCCCTGTACAGATGACCAGTTGGCCCGTTCCCGGTCAGTTGACGGAAATTGGTGCTGATGCCGTAACCGGTGCTACTCCTCTTGCGCTGATTACTGCTGGCCAGTTGGATAAACTTCCCCAGACTACCGACCTTCTTTTCGGTCAGGTGGGTGGATCACTTGGTGAGGTCAGTGCACTGGCTTTGTTGCTGGGCCTTGCCTTTATGCTTTGGAAGAAGATCATCACCTGGCACATCCCCGTTAGCATTCTCGGCACCGTTGCCGTATTCACCGGTATTCTTTACCTCATCAATCCCGCTACTTATGCTTGTCCTCTGACACATTTGTTGACCGGTGGTTTGATGCTGGGTGCTTGCTACATGGCTACCGACTATGTTACCTCGCCCATGACTCACAAGGGTCAGCTTATCTACGGCGTTTGCATCGGCTTCCTGACCGTTGTCATCCGTCTCTGGGGTGCATATCCTGAAGGTATGTCGTTTGCCATCCTCATCATGAATGCCTTTACACCTCTTATTAATACGTATTGCAAACCCAAGCGCTTTGGCGAAGTGGTTAGAAAGGAGGCTGCAAAATGAAAAAGCTGAAGTCAACCTGGTATAATATGGCCATTGTGCTGACACTCATCGCAGTTATTGCTGGTGCAGCTTTGGCTTATGTGAACAACATGACACAGTCTGTCATTGCCGAGATCAATCAGAAGAATGAGGATCAGGCAAAGAAGGATGTTCTGTGTACTGATGAAATCAAAATTAATAGTGAAACTCCCGTTGAGATCGACGGTAAGGAATTCATCGTCTACAACGCAGGCGAGAAGGGTTGTGCCGTTAAGGCCGTTGACCCCAAGAATGCTAGTTTCGGTGGCGACCTTACTATCATGGTCGGTTTCGATCCCGATGGAAATATCCTGGGTTATAAGGTGCTGAATACAAACGAAACTCCTGGTTTGGGTGCTAAGGCAGGCGAATGGTTCCAGAAGGACGGTCGCGGTTCTATCATTGGCAAAAATCCCAACGCCGGCGAACTGGCTGTCACAAAGGATGGCGGTGATGTTGATGCCATTACGGCAAGTACCATTACTTCTCGTTCGTTCCTCCGTGCTGTCAACGCTGCCTACAATGCTTACCGTCAGTCACTTGGACGCGGTCCTCTCCCAACGGACGGCCAGACTGGCGCAACTCAACAAAACAATTAAGGAAAGGAGATTATAGTATGAACTACTTGAAAGTATTATTTAACGGTATCGTCAAGGAGAATCCTACCTTTGTGCTCCTCCTTGGTATGTGTCCTACGCTGGGTACCACCAGCAGTGCCATCAATGGTATGTCGATGGGTTTGGCTACGATGGCTGTCCTCATCTTCAGCAACCTTATCATCTCTCTTATCAAGAAGCTGATTCCTGATATGGTGCGCATCCCCGCCTTTATCGTTGTCATTGCCTCTCTGGTAACCATCCTGCAGATGCTCATCAAGGCTTATGCGCCTGAGATTGACAAGAGTCTGGGACTCTTCATCCCTCTGATCGTTGTAAACTGTATCATCCTTGGTCGTGCTGAGGCCTTTGCTGCCAAGAATAATCCCGTTGCCAGCATCTTTGATGGTATTGGTATGGGTCTTGGTTTCACCCTCGCCCTGACTCTTCTCGGTGGTGTTCGTGAGTTGCTCGGTACAGGTCATGTCTTTGGTCTGGAACTCTTCAGCGACAGCTATGGTGCGCTTGTCTTCGTGCTTGCACCTGGTGCTTTCATCGCTTTGGGTTATCTGATTGCGATTATTAACAAGATTAAGGGTTAATAATGTTGAAAAACATACTTGTTTAATTCTTCATTCCTCATTTTTAATTCTTAATTCTTAATTTTGTAAGATTATGGCATACATATTAATATTTATAACTGCAATCTTCGTAAACAACGTTGTATTGTCTCAGTTCTTGGGCATTTGTCCCTTCCTGGGTGTCAGCAAGAAGGTCGAGACCGCATCGGGCATGGCAGCTGCCGTTGCCTTCGTGTTGGTTATCGCTACCATTGTGACCTATCTTATCCAGATTTATCTTCTCGATGCATTTGGACTGGGTTACCTCCAGACGATTGCTTTCATCCTCGTCATCGCCGCTCTTGTACAGATGGTTGAGATTATTCTGAAGAAGGTGAGTCCCAGTCTTTATCAGGCTCTGGGTGTGTTCCTTCCTCTGATTACTACCAACTGCTGCATCCTCGGTGTCACCATCCAGGTTGCAAGTGGCACATATGCTGCACCCGGTCTCGAGTACAACCTCCTCACCGGTGTGGTTTACGCTCTTTGTACTGCCCTCGGTTTTGGCCTTGCTTTGATCATTTTCGCTGGTCTCCGTGAGCAACTGGCTCGCGTTGCAGTCCCCAAGGGTGTACAGGGTATGAGCATCGCCCTCATCACCGCAGGACTCCTCGCTATGGCATTCATGGGCTTCAGTGGTGTGAACAACGGTTTGCAGAAGCTTTTTGGCATAGAGTAATTGCAAAATAGACCTTTTTTTTAAAAAAGTAACCAAATAATTTGTCCAGTACGGATTATTTGGTTACTTTTGTACTGAAAATACAAAAACTTTTGAACCTCACAACTAATTATATCCTTATTTTAAGGTAATTTACTTATAACGAATCGTCATGAAAGAGACTATATTGGTAACGGGTGGAACCGGTTTCATTGGTTCACACACAACCGTTGAACTCCAGAATGCAGGCTATGAAGTTGTTATTGTTGACAACCTCTCAAATTCTTCGGCAGATGTAATTGATGGCATTGAGAAGATTACCGGCATTCGTCCCGCATTCGAGCAGGTTGACCTCCGCGATTTCGACGCTACAGAAAATGTATTCAAAAAATATCCCGCTATTAAGGGTATCATTCATTTTGCTGCCAGCAAGGCTGTAGGTGAGAGTGTTGAGAAGCCTCTTCTCTACTATCGTAATAACCTTGTTAGTCTTATCAACCTCTTGGAACTCATGCCCAAGTACGATGTAAAGGGCATCATCTTCTCTTCTTCATGTACGGTATACGGTCAGCCCACTGCTGAGAATCTTCCTGTTACCGAGGCTGCTCCCATCCAGAAGGCCCTTTCGCCCTATGGCAACACCAAGCAGATCAACGAGGAGATCATTCAGGACTATATCCACTCAGGCGCAAACATCAAGTCTATCATCTTGCGCTACTTCAACCCCATTGGTGCTCATCCCACTGCATTCATCGGCGAGCTGCCCAATGGTGTACCCATGAATTTGATTCCTTTCGTAACTCAGACCGCTATTGGCATCCGTAAGGAACTCAAGATATTTGGTAATGATTATAACACCGCCGACGGTACTTGTATTCGCGACTACATCTATGTGGTTGATCTGGCAAAGGCTCATGTAAAGGCCATGGAGCGCGTGCTGGAGAAGGATACCGATCCCGTTGAGGTCTTCAATATTGGTACTGGTACAGGTCTCTCTACCCTCGAAGTTATTCAGGGCTTTGAGAAGGCAACCGGTGTCAAGCTTCCCTGGAGCTATGCTCCCCGCCGCGAAGGTGATATCGAGAAGGTATGGGGTAATGTCGACAAGGCTAACAACGTACTTGGTTGGAAGGCAGACACACCCATCGAGGATGTTCTCGCATCTGCATGGAAGTGGCAATGCTCACTCCGTGAACGTGGCATCATGTAATTTGTAAGTTTTTGTTATCCTGATATTTTCGAAATTTGGTGGGCAACAGTGTAAGATGTGAATCTAACTGAGTTGCAGCTCACATTTGAGCACCACTAAGTAATCGTGTTTTATTTTGTGTTTGTGTTTTGTTGCCCTACGACGTGAGTCGTGGGGCAATTCTTTTACGAGAAATGATAACTGCTGATTAGTTTT
>JAKSLN010000044.1 GCA_024401165.1 Bacteroidaceae bacterium | reverse complement strand
ATCGGTGCTGCTAAGTACAAGGAGATTCGCGTTCAGTCTCTGCAAGTTATCCCTGGTGAGGAGTTCGCCAATGTTGTTGCCTGCGTGAAGAAGTTCATGAACAACGGTTACATTGCCAGCGCGCACCTCGATGACAAGTATCTGGCAGAACTGGCTGAGAATGAATCCATCTTCCTTGGCATGCCTCTGCTGAACGATCCTGACAAGGATGTTCCCGAGGTTGCAAGTCAGCTTGATGAACTGTATAAGAACGAGGCAAAGCAGGGTGCTGTACTCTTCATGGGCCATGGTAACCCCGACACCTACGATACCTTCAAGGCTAATGTTCGCTACACTCAGTTGGAGGAGGCTTTGCAGAAGTACAGCAAGAACTATTTTGTAGGTACGGTCGACATGCCCGATAACTACAAGCAGGACGTTCTCGGTCGCATGAAGGACCTCAGCATCCAGAAGGGCAAGGTTCATCTGCACGCTTTGATGTCAATCGCTGGTGATCATGCTCACAACGACATGGCTGGCGAGGGCGAAGAGTATTGGGACGATGAAGAACCCGCCAGCGAAGAGAACAGCTGGTTTGAGTTCTTCAACCACAATGGCTACGAGGCTGTTGTACCCGTTAAGAACAACCATCCTCTTGGTCTGCTCGAGCTGAAGGGTATCCTGAACGTATGGATCAACCATACCAAGAGTGCCGAGTTCCTCGAGGACGCTTATCACTCAATGTATCCTGAAGAATAAAAACGTCTCCGTGAGGAGATAAATATACTATCTGCTAATTAATTTGATAGGACCGCCAGCGGCATTTCTGCTGGCGCGTCCTATTTACTCGTTTCTAGGAAGTTTATGAGAAAGTTTATTCTACACATCGCCTCACTTGCACTGCTGATGTCTTGTAATCAAGGAGTTAACAAGGTAGAGAGGACGGCAGATGAATTGTACCAGATGACCGATTCAGTCTGGAACGATACGGCCGATGTGAGCGACACGATACACATTCAGTACGCAAAGGGGCTGAAGGTTGACTACAAGGCCGATGGCATTCACGTGACAATCAGCAATCCCGATCCTCAGGTTAAGCACGACAAACCACAGGAACTGATAATCACGCATCCCTGCAGTCGTTTCATCTGTACAACCGCCTTGCAATTAGGCAATTTTGAGGTGTTGGGACTGGAGGACTGCATCGTAGGCATGAACTCGTTGAAGAATCTCTTTTCGCCTCGCATGAAGGAACAGATGAAGGCGGGCAAGACGGTACAGATTGGCAAGGAGGGCAACTTCGACCTAGAGACGGTAATTGCTTCCCAACCCGACTACATCTTTGTCAGCGTCTCCAAGCATGGTGGGTTTGAGGGACTGAAGGACTGTGGCATCCCCTTGATTCCACACCATGGTTACAAAGAAACCGATCCTCTTGGACAGGCCGAATGGATTAAACTCGTGGGGTTGCTGACCGGAGAGACTCGTCGTGCGAATGCCGTCTTTGCTGACATTGAGAAGAAGTATAACAAGTTGAAGGAAGAGGTTAAGACTGCCCAGAACACCATACAACCCACCATCATCAGTGGTCGTCAGATACGTGATGGTTGGTACATCGTGGGTGGCCGCAGCTACATGGCCCAACTCTTCAAGGATGCAGGCGCCAGCTATGTGATGGACGACAACGAGGAGTCGGGTGGCACCACGCTCGACTTCGAGGCCGTTTATGCCCGTGGTGTTGAAGCAGACTTCTGGCAGACGGACGGTTCGTTTGATGGTGACTTCACCCTGCAGACGTTGGCCGATGAGGACGAACGTTATGCCACGATGAAGGCCTACAAGAACAAGAAGGTGCTTTTCTGCAACTTGTCACAGACCCCCTACCGCGAACTGGCAGGCGTACAGCCTCACCTCGTTTTGGCCGACTTTGTGAAGGCTTTGCGTCCCGACCTGCTTCCACACTATGAAGCGAAATACTACAAACTGCTGAAGTGAGGTTATGAGGTTATACGGTTGTGAGGTTATACGGTTATGAGGTTTAAGGATATATGGTAATTTCCTCAAAACCTTAAAACCATATAACCTTAAAAGCATAAAAGCTTTTTACCTTGCAAATCCTTGTGTAATCCAGACATTATATGTAAATTTGCGTAGAAATTTCAGAAAGACAATGCAATGAAAGTATACACAAAAACAGGTGATAAGGGTCAGACCTCATTGGTTGGGGGACAACGAGTAAGTAAGTGTTGTGAACGCTTGGAGAGCTATGGTACGATAGATGAGCTGAACTCGCACATCGGTGTACTCATAACTTATTGCACTGACCCAACCGACCAGCAGTTCCTACTCGAAGTGCAGGCCAACCTGTTTGTCGTGGGAGGTTATCTGGCAACGGATAACAGTCAGCGTGATGTTCGTAGCGGAAACATCGTGACGCCCGAGATGGTCGAAGACGTTGAGCATGAGATAGATCGCATCCAGGAAGCGCTGCCCCCCATTCGTCTCTTTATCCTTCCTGGTGGATGTCGAGGAGCAGCCTATGCTCATGTCTGCCGCACCGTTTGTCGCCGAGGCGAGCGACAGATTCTGCGTCTGGCAGAGTGTGGTGCCGAGGTCGACGAAAGGGTTCTCTCCTATGTCAACCGCCTCAGCGACTACCTCTTTGTGCTGGCTCGAAAACTAAACGTGGAGTCGGGCACGGACGAGGTGATCTGGCGAAGAAAGCAATCCTAATTCCTATGAAGTTTTTTTCTCTGCTTTTCTTGCTTCTCCTGACGTCTTTTCTGCCGGCAGAAGCCACTATGGTCCTTACCCCCGACACACTTCAGACTCGCGACTTGAATCCGGTCGTTGTTACGGGAACGGGCACCTATCATAAGGCCGACAACACGCCCGTGGCGGTTAAGGTCATTTCTGCCAAGGAGTTGAAAGACGCTCAAGTGACGAATGTGCAGGAGGCGCTGACTCGTCTGACAACAGACGTGACAACGCATACGAGCGGCATGGGAACGTTCGTCAACTTCAATGGCGTGAGCGACGACTACATTGTCATTCTGGAGAACGGCAAGCGCGTGAGTGGTGACGACCGCTGGGAACGCATCAGCATCTCCAACGTCAAGCGCATCGAGATCTTCAGTGGGGCGGCCAGTGCGCTGTACGGAAGCGATGCCATTGCCGGTGTCATCAACATCATCACCGATGACAGTAAGGATCGTGTCTCTGCAACGGCAAGCAGCAGATTGCTGAGCAAAGGCCGACTGTCGAACGACATCGATGTTGACTTAAACGTGGGCAACCTTAGCAGTCAGACGAGTTACAACCATCGGCAGGCTGACAACTGGCAAGTAAGTAATCTGCAGGCCTTTGACGAGGGCGGACAGGAGGTGTTGAAACTGACCGGACGTCCCATGTCTGTCGGTTATCGCAGCGAAAACCTAACCCAGCGCCTGGAGTGGAAGATGAACGACCAGTGGTCGGTCTACCTGCGAGGTAGTTATTACGACTACAACACGGTTCGTCCGCAGTCCGCCACCTACTTCACACAGACGGCAAAGACGGATAAGGAGAGCGGAGAGAAGTCCTACACGTATGCCGAGAAGACGGCCTACACGTATGACCTGCACCACAAATCCTACCTCTATGGCGGTGGTGCACGTTGGTCCCCAAACAGCAACACGCACGTCTACCTTGACGTCTATAGCGACAATTACGTCTCCAAATATGCCTATTGGCAAACAGCCAGCAAGGATGCCTATGAGGAGACTCGCAAGCGCACCCACTATACGAACGAGACGTTGAAGGGCATCTTCCGACTGGCAGATTGGAATAAACTCTCGGCAGGACTCGAACTGGTGCAAGAGTCGCTGAACAGCCAGAGCGACAATATTGACTTTGAAACGTGCGAGACATACAACCTCTTTGCACAGGATGAAATCAACATTGCCAAGGGATTGGAGGCAGTGGCTGGACTGCGCTATACCTATAACACAGGATTTGGTTCAGCCTTGACGCCCAATGCCGGCCTTTTCTATCACGTTGGCAAATTCCGTTTCCGTGCCAGTTACGCCAGTGGCTACCGTACGCCTACACTCTCGCAGATGTATGCCACCGACCAAGCCAAGACGAACGCACGTTTTACCATCAACAACCCGAGTCTGCGCCCAGAGAAGAACGACTTCTGGAAGTTGAATGCCGAGTTCTCGAATCGTTGGATGAGCCTGAGCGTCAATGCTTTCATCAACAAGATTCGGGACATGATCAATTACCGAACGATGACAACGGACGAGATTCTGAATGACAGTTACTTGAATGATCTCTACGCCAATCAGGGCTGGTCAACGATTCGCCAACGCGATAACATTGACAACGCTACCATACAGGGTCTGAGTGCTCAGGCCAAGTTTCTTTTGCCTGCGGGTTTCTCGCTGAGTGGTGGTTATACATTCACCGATTCCAACGCCAAGACAAAGACGCTGGACAAGAAGTCGCAGACGTATGTCACGACCGAAACGCCTGCTGACAAGAGCGTTAGGCATGTAGGTAATCTGAATGTCAGCTGGGACAAGTCGTGGAGAGGCTATCACTTGAATGTCAATCTGAACGGTCACATCCAAGGGGAGCGCTACAGCAGTACCTATGGTTATGCACCTGCCTATCAGCAGTGGGACCTCAATACGCGTCACGTCATCATGCTCGACCATTTTGACCTGGAGCCCAGCATTGGCATAGAGAACCTCTTCAACCAGCGCGACACATCGTACTGGAATAGTAACTTCTCGACCATCAATCCCGGTCGCAGCCTTTATGTGGGTTTGAAACTGAATTTTAGAGATTAACATGAAAACAATATACGTTGCCGGCATTGGTCCGGGATCGCCTGAAGATATAACGCCAGCGGTTATGCAGGCCGTGGCAAATAGCGATGTGGTGGTAGGCTACAAGTACTACTTCCAGTTCATCGAACCGTACCTGAAACCAGGAACCGAGTGTGTCGATACGGGCATGAAGAAGGAGCGTGAGCGTGCCGAACAAGCCTTTCGCTATGCTGAGGACGGCAAGACGGTTTGCGTCATCTCGAGTGGAGATGCAGGCATCTACGGTATGGCACCCCTGCTCTTCGAAATGGCCGAAGCGCGTAAGCAGCTGACAGACAAGTTGTCTGCTTTACATGATGCTGCTTCTGCCTCTCAGGAAGAGATTGAGATTGTCCCGTTGCCTGGCATCAGCGCTTTCCAGAAGGCAGCCTCGCTGCTGGGGGCTCCCATGGGACACGATTTCTGTGTCATTTCGTTGAGCGACCTCATGACGCCTTGGGCACTTATAGAGAAGCGCATCAAGGCTGCTGCGTCTGCCGATTTTGTGACGGCAATCTATAACCCTAAGAGTCATGGCCGCTATTGGCAGTTGCATCGTCTGAGAGAGTTATTCTTGCAAGAGCGTAACGGAAATAATGTAGTGGGATACGTACGTCAGGCAGGCCGTGATGAGCAGGAAGTCAAGTTGACCACTTTGGCCGAGTTCGACCCGGAAGACGTGGATATGTTTACGGTTGTCATCATTGGCAACAGTCAGTCGTATGTGCGTGAAGGAAAGTTCATTACACCAAGAGGATACTATCGTCAGGATGCCGTCTCACAAAGTGGTTCTTCGACAAGCGATGCAAAGAATGTTGGTCAGTCCATCATGATAAAATCGTTCGAGACCATTCGTGGCGAACTGAAAGAACCCAATGTTCCCAAGTGGCGGCTTTGGCCCATGCTGCATGCCGTTCACACCACGGCCGACTTCGACATGGAGAACCTGTTGTGGATGGACGATGATGCGACCGGCAAGTTGTATGAAAAGGTTGTCGATGGCACATTGAAGACCATTGTGACGGACGTGACCATGGCTGCCAGTGGCATACGTAAAGGGGCGCTTGAACGCCTGGGCATCCAGGTCATCTGTTACATCAACGATCCACGTGCCGTTGCAATGGCCAGAGAGCAGAACATCACCCGAGCTCAGGCGAGCATGCGTTTGGCTGCCGAAGAATACCCTGATGCCCTCTACGTCTTTGGCAACGCTCCTACCGCCTTGCTTGAACTTTGCGAACTTGTCCGAAAAAAGAAGTGCCAGCCTGTTGGCATCATCGGTGCACCGGTAGGTTTCGTTCATGTGGAAGAGAGTAAGCATGCCGCCAAACCCTTCAGCGAAATCCCCAAAATACTCATCGAAGGTCGCAAGGGTGGAAGCAATCTGGCCGCAACTCTTGTCAACAGTATCCTGACCTACGACGATGCAGACCAGTTAAGGCCAGGACGTGATGTGTGAGTCCAGAAATAGAAGCAGAATCGGGACATGAAGCGTTGTGACATCATAGGAATAAGTGACAAGCGGGAGCAGTGGTTCTCGCCTGAGGTCACGAAGGTCATCCAAGGGGGCAAGGTTTTCTCTGGAGGTAAGCGCCATCGTGAGATCATGGACGCCTATCTGCCCCTCGGGTACGAGTGGATAGATATTACCGTTCCCCTCTCGGTTGTGTTTGAGAAATATGGACAATTCGACGATATTGTCATCTTTGCTTCCGGCGATCCACTCTTCTATGGTTTTGCTTCTACCATTCAGCGCGAGTTTCCAACGTGTGAGATGAAGGTCTTTCCTTCCTTCAATTCGCTGCAGATGTTGGCCCATCGCATGTTGCTCCCTTATCAGGACATGCATGTCGTCTCGTTGACTGGACGTCCGTGGGACCGGTTCGACGAAGCGCTCATCCTTGGTTACCCACTCATTGGCGTATTGACAGACCGAAAGAACACGCCAAAGGTTATCTGGAAACGTATGCAGGAGTTTGGATATACAAACTATACCATGACGATTGGTGAGAATCTGGGCAACGATGTTTCCGAGCGTGTTTACACGATAAAAAATGAAGACTACACGGAAGACGCCTTTGGCAACGCGTCACTCTGTTGCCTAATCCTGCAGAAGACGGCCGACCGTCCGCGACCTCTGGGCATTTCCGAGAGTGCATTTGCATTGCTGGACGGACGTGTGAAGATGATAACGAAAATGCCCATCCGTCTGCTCTCACTCTCGATGCTCGACTTGCGTCAGCGTCGTTCGTTCTGGGATGTCGGCTTTTGCACAGGTAGCGTGAGCATCGAAGCCAAGTTGCAGTTTCCCCATCTCACGGTTACTGCCTTTGAGGTTCGTGAGCAAGGTCGTCAGCTCATGCAGGAGAATGCTCGCCGTTTTGGCACTCCCGGTATCACCGCCCTCATTGGTGATTTCATGGAGACGTCGCTCGATGCTTTACCTCGTCCCGATGCCGTCTTCATAGGCGGACATGGCGGCAAACTGGTGGAGATGATAGAGCGTCTGCACGCTGTTATGTTGCCGGGGGGCTGTCTGGTCTTCAATTCGGTTAGCGAGAGCAGTCGTCAGTTGTTCCTTGATGGAATCGCACGCGCGGGACTTACGCTGGTCCAGGAAGTGTGCATGGCCGTTGACGAGCACAATCCTATTTATATAATGAAAGCAGAAAAGAAATGATACGAATAGAAACGATCAACGAGGCCGGCAAGAAGCTGGCTCACGTCATAGAGCGCGACTTGGCTTCTCATCCCATCGCAACGGATCAGGAGCATGAGGCGATTGTCTTCGTGGGTGCCTTGGGTATCTGTGTGCGTCGCATACAGGACCTCATTCACGACAAGTATACCGATCCTGCCATCATCTGTGTTGACTCTACGGGCAAGTATGTCATTCCCGTTCTGAGCGGTCATGTGGGTGGCGCCAACGACTTGGCGCGCCATATTGCCATGACCCTCGGTGCCGAGGCCGTCATCACTACGCAAAGCGACAACATGGGACTGTGGGCGCTCGACACCCTTCACCGCGAATATGGGTGGACCGTGTCGAAATTGCCCCGGACCGCGATGAACAAGACCATTGCCACGTTTGTCAACGGACGTCCCACGGCACTCGTTCTGGAGGCTGATGATGAGGGCACGAAGTACATGGAGGGCAGTTGCCCTGGGCACGTGCGCATCTTCCGCTCGTTCGATTCTTTCCGCAGTCAGCATGCGAAGAGTCCTTTCGAACTGCTCATCATGGTTTCGCCCACCAAGCATCCTGCGGCCGGCATCCCCACTTTGCAGTATTTCCCGCCCTGCCTCCACTTGGGCGTGGGTTGCCAGAAACTGGCAGACATCAGCATTGCACAGCCGCTCTTGCGTGAGTTGGAGATGCTGGGATATGCACCACAGTCCATCGCTACGGTCAATAGCATCGAACTGAAAAAAGACGAGCCCCTTCTTCAGGAGTTGTGTCGCTTGCTGCCACAGGCCAAGTTGTGCATCTATTCTGCGGAAGAGCTTGCCAAGATAAAGATTCCCAATCCGAGTGAGAAGGTCTTCGAGGTCACAGGATGCTATGGCGTTGCCGAATCCTCGGCCAAGGCGCACGACAAGCATAGTCGTCTCGTCATCGAGAAGCAGAAGGGTAAGGTAGAAGCCAACGGCAAGATTCAACACTATACGTACGCGTTGGCAATGGACGAGACCGTCTTGCGCAAGGGTCATATCGAGATTGTCGGCGCTGGACCTGGCGATCCCGATCTGGTCAGCGTTCGCGGACGCAAGTTCCTCGAGGAGGCCGACCTCATCCTCTATGCAGGCAGCCTGGTACCTCGCGAGTTGACCTTCTGTGCCAAGTCGGGTGCGGTGGTCAGAAGCAGTGCCGACATGGACTTGGAGGAGCAGTTCGCCTTGATGAAGGACTTCTACGACAAGGGCAAACTGGTGGTGCGTCTCCACACTGGCGACCCCTGCATTTACGGAGCCATCCAGGAACAGATGGCCTTCTTTGACGAGCATGGGATGGACTACCACATCACGCCAGGCATCAGCAGTTTTCTGGCTGCCGCTGCCGAGTTGCGCAGTCAGTTCACCATTCCAGAGCGTTGCCAAAGCATCATTTTAACCCGTGGCGAGGGTCGTACACCTATGCCGGAAAAGGAGAAGTTGAGACTTTTAGCATCACATCAAAGTACAATGTGTATCTTCTTGTCAGCTAACCTTGTAAAGCAGGTGCAAGAAGAATTGCTCGAAGGAGGCTATCCGCCTGAGACACCCGTGGCTGCTTGCTACAAGTTGACGTGGAAGGACCAGCGCATCTACCGAGGACAGCTCAAGGATTTAGTGAGCATTGTGCGTGACAACAAACTAACGCTCACCACGATGATTGTCGTGGGCGATGCCATTGACAATCGCGAAGGACTTTCCAAGTTGTACGATGGACACTTCACCCACATGTATCGAAAGGGAAAGTAAACCGAAAAAAAGTGAGAACATCATGATACTGATATTTGGTGGCACAACGGAGGGACGAATGGCGGTCGACGTCTGCGAACAGGCAGGCAAGCCTTTCTTCTATTCGACCAAGAGTGACATCCAGCAGGTCGACCTGCACCATGGGCAGCGCCTTGTGGGTGCCATGACGTTGGATGACATGCTTGCGTTCTGCCGGGAGAACGATGTCAGGTGCATCGTCGATGCCGCCCATCCATTTGCCGAGAACTTACATCGCACCATCGAGGAGCTGCGAGACGCGATGGAAGGCGATGGGGATGAAGAGGGTTCACACTTTCCCGTCATTCGCCTGGAGCGTACCTTTGGCGATGAGAAGCCGGGTGTCATCTATTGCGATGACTATGCCGAGGCCGTCAGGCGTCTGCAGGCACAACCTGCCAACAAACTCCTGGCACTTTCTGGTGCCAACACCATTGTCAAGTTGAAACCCTACTGGCAGGCACATCCTACCGTCTTTCGCATTCTCGACCGTGACGATAGTCGCGCCATGGCCACTCGGTTTGGTCTTTCTGCCGACAACCTTATTTATTATAAGAGTGACATCTGTCATTCCAAGCTGTTGCCCACAGTCGACGAGGAGATGGCTCTGATGCGCGAGGTGGGCTGTGATGCCATCCTCACTAAGGAGAGTGGCGAGACGGGCGGTTTCAATGCCAAAGTCGACGCGGCCCTTTCGCTGGGACTGCGCGTCTATGCCGTGCGCCGTCCTAGGTTGCCTCTTTCATGGATACGCGTCACGGGTCGCCATGGTCTTCGTCGTGCCATCGAGCATGCCGTGCCGTCTTTCTTCCCCCTTAAGACCGGGTTCACGACTGGTGCCTGCGCTACGGCTGCCTTTAAGGCCGCCTTGCTCGCTCTGTTGCATGGCGATACGCCCGAGGAGGTATCTTTTGCCTTGCCAGATGGCGAGTTTATGAGTGTTCCCGTCGACGAGGTATCCATTGTCTCATCCGACGGTGCGACGACGCCTGACCCTGGTTCCTGCTGTAAGGCAATGGCTACCGTGACAAAGGATTTCAGCGACGACCCCGACGTCACCAAGGGATGCCGCATCTCCGCAGAAGTTGAGTTGAGTAAGCATCCCTTTGATGCCGAAGCACCCGAGCACCGCATCCTCTTCCTGCAGGGACCTGGTGTGGGGCGCGTCACCCTGCCTGGACTTGGCATCCCCGTTGGCGGTCCTGCCATCAACGTCACGCCTCGCCGGATGATGGAGGACGAACTGTGCGGACTGACCGACCTCTACGCTCGTGTGACCCTGTCCGTCGAGGGTGGGGAAGAGTTGGCGCGTCAGACGTTCAACCCCAAGGTGGGGGTGGTGGATGGCATCAGTATCATCGGTACGTCCGGCATCGTGTCTCCTTTGAGCAACGAGGCCTTCGTGCAGAGCATCCGCCGCGAACTGGAGGTGGCACGTGCCATCGGTTGCACGGCCGTGGGACTGGCGTCGGGCAAGAGGGGCGAAGATGCACTTCACGAAGTTGAACCCTCCTTGCGCGTTGTTCATTATGGCAATTTCATCGGAGCCTCACTCCAGGCAGCCCACGAGCTTGGTTTTCGGCGTGTCGAACTGGGCATCATGATAGGAAAGGCCGTCAAACTCGCTGAAGGTCACCTCGATACCCATTCTCATAAAGTAGTCATGAACAAGGCTTTCCTGAAGCAGGTGGCACGCGAGATTGCCAGCACGCCCGGTGAGGTGGGGGCTTTGTCCTCCGCCATCGACCGGCTGACAATGGCACGCGAGCTCTGGCAAACCATGCCTCCCGCCTTCTTCGAGCGCATCACGAACCTCTGTCTTCAACAGTGTAGAACCGTCTTCCCGGAAGGAAAGCTGGAGGTGTCTTTAATTCCTAACTCCTAATTCCTAATTCCTCATTCCTGATTTATGTTCCGCTCCTCCACAGTAATGGCCGCTCTCCTGCTGAGCATCCCCCTTTTCGCTCTTCTCAACCTGGCGATGGGTAGCGTGTACATCCCCTTTGGCGATGTCGTCAACATCCTGTCTGGCGGCGATGCCAACTCGGAGGTCTGGTACAACATCGTTCTCAAGACTCGCCTGCCACAGACGCTCACCGCCATGGCCTGCGGCGCAGGTTTGTCCGTTGCCGGCCTGCAGATGCAGACCGTCTTTCGCAACCCCCTGGCCGGTCCTTCCGTGTTGGGCATCAGCAGTGCCGCCAGTCTGGGCGTGGCGCTTGTGGTCCTGTTGAGTGGGGCGCTCGGTGGTGGTATCCTTACTCAGTTCGGTGTCTTTGGCAACACGGCCCTGACGTTGGCTGCCATGGCGGGTGCCATGAGTGTCATGGCGCTCATCGTCTACCTCTCACGCAAGGTCGAGAGCAGCGTGACGCTCCTCGTCGTGGGTGTGCTCATCGGCTATATCGCTTCGGCCATCATCGGCGTATTGAAGTACTTTTCGAGCGAGGAGGACGTCCATGCCTACGTCATCTGGGGACTGGGCAGCTTTGCCCGTGTCACCGGCGGTCAGGTCTATGTCTTCACGGGCCTGATGGCGGTTCTGCTGCCGTTAACCATGCTTCTGATAAAGCCGCTCGATATCCTGTTGCTGGGAGAACAATATGCTCGTAATCTGGGACTTAACCTCAACCGCACCCGAACGCTTGTTATCACTTCTGCCGGTGCGCTTGTCGCCATCGTTACCGCCTATTGCGGTCCCATCATGTTCCTCGGATTGGCCGTTCCGCACATCTGCCGTGCCCTCTTCGCCACCTCGAGCCATCGCATCCTCATGCCCGCCACACTGCTCTGTGGCGCCTCTCTGGCTCTGCTCTGCAACCTCATTGCCCGTCTGCCGGGTTTCGAGGGGGCTCTCCCCATCAACTCCGTGACGGCACTCATCGGTGCTCCCGTCGCGTTGACTGTACTTCTGAAACGTAAACATAAGCGAAAAGAACTATGAAACATATTACCCTCATCACCGGAGGACAAAGGTCTGGCAAGAGTTCCTATGCAGAAGCACTGGTCCGTTCCCTCTCCGACCATCCGGTCTATATGGCCACGGCTCACATCTGGGATGACGAGTTCCGCCAGCGGGTCCGCATCCATCAGGAGCGGCGTGGCCCCGAATGGACCAATATCGAGGAAGAAAGGGAACTGAGTCGCCACGACGTCCGTGGGCGTGTTGTGCTGATAGACTGCTGCACGCTCTGGGCCACCAACTTCTTCTTCGACGCGGCAAACGCTGCGTCCGAAGGAATAGGAGAGGACTGCAAAAGCGAATCGCTGCCCGACGTGGAGAGGACGTTGGAAAACCTTAAGGCGGAGTTCGACCGCTTCACCGCGCAGGATGCTTCCTTCGTCTTCGTTACCAACGAGATAGGACTGGGTGGGACGAGTGCCAACGCTGTGCAGCGACGCTTCACCGACCTCCTGGGATGGTTCAACCAGTACGTTGCCTCCAAAGCCGATGAGGTGGTGCTCATGGTATCGGGCATAGCTGTGAAGATAAAATAACTCGGTTATAAGGTTGTACGGTTATAAGGTCGGAGCGATGCTCCTTGTACGGTTATCTCCTCAAAACCATATAACCGTAAAACCTCAAAACCTTAAAGCCATATAACCTCAAAACCATATAACCATAAAACCTCAAAACCGTATTCAATGATACAACCAACTGACAAAACTCTAATCCCTGCGTTGCAGGAGAAGATAGACAACCTGAATAAGCCCAAGGGCTCGCTCGGACGTCTCGAAAGTCTGGCGCTGCAGATTGGGCTCATCCAGCATACGCTTTCTCCCAGTCTCAAACATCCCTGCCACATCCTCTTTGGTGGCGACCACGGCATTGAGCGCGAGGGAGTTTCCTTCTCGCCCCGTGAAGTCACCTGGCAGCAGATGATCAACTACGGCAAGGGCGGTGGGGGCGTCAACATGTTCTGCCGACAGCATGGATTCAAGTTGCGTGTGGTGGATGTGGGTGTCGACTTCGACTTCAATCTCACGGAACAGTCGCACATCATCGACCGCAAGATTGCTCATGGAACAGAAAACTTTCTTTACAAGTCTGCCATGACGGAAGAGCAATGGAACCAGGCCCTCAAAGTAGGAGCCGAGCAGGTGGATGCGTGTTATGCCGAGGGCTGCAACATCATCAGTTTTGGTGAGATGGGCATTGCCAATACGTCTCCCTCCAGCATCCTGATGCATCTCTTTCTCGACATTCCTCTGCAGACGTGCGTTGGTGCGGGCAGCGGACTCGACAGCGATGGCGTTCGCCACAAATATGAGGTCCTGCAGGCATCCGTGGAAAACTCTCCCTTCCGCAGCGAGGTTGTCTCGAAGGCAGCTATTGGTTCAAGCGTTGCTTCAGATGCCACTCGTTATTTCGTTGGGTTTGAAATGGCTGCTGCCATCGGAGGAATGTTGCGTGCTGCTGAACGTGGAATGGTCATCCTGGTCGATGGCTTCATCATGACCGCCTGCATGCTGGCTGCATCCCGCCTCGATGCTGCTGTACTCGACTATGCCGTTTTTGGTCATTGCGGCGACGAGGGAGGACATCGTCTCATGCTCGAAGGGATGGGTGCTCAGCCCCTCCTTCACCTGGGTTTGCGACTCGGCGAGGGTACAGGTGCCATCTGTGCCTATCCCATTGTTCAGTCGGCTGTGAATATGATTAACGAAATGGATAATTTTGCTCATGCTCAAATTACGAAATACTTTTAAGCAACTGCTGGCAGCCTTCATCTTCTTCACCCGTCTTCCCTTCTGGAGGCTGGCTTCTGTCGAAGCGTCTTACTTCGAGCGTGTCGTGCCCTTTTGGCCAGTCGTAGGTTGGCTTACGGGTGGTATCATGGCATTGGTGGCCTGGGCATCCATCCAGTTGGGACTCTCCCTCGGTACGGCCATCCTGTTGGCTCTCGCGGCCCGCGTTCTTGTCACGGGTGCTCTGCACGAAGACGGCTTTGCCGATTTCTGCGATGGCTTTGGGGGCGGAACGACGCGCGAGCGTACCCTCGAAATCATGAAGGACTCCCACATTGGCACGTATGGTGTGCTTGGACTGATCCTCTACTATTTCATGCTGTGGAACCTGCTGGTCCAGATCAATGCCTGGTCGCTCCATCCCTTCCTCTTTGTTGCGGCCGACGTGTCGTGCAAGGCACTGAGTTCCACCATCATATACTTCCTTCCCTACGCCCGCAAGGCAGAGGAGGCAAAGGCTCGCATTATTTATCTCAAGCCCAGTCTTTTCGAGTTGGCCTTCACGGTTGTCGTAGGACTGCTGCCGCTTGTCATCCTCTGGGATTGGCGCTTCCTTGTGGCCTTCCTCTTTCCCCTCGTCTTCTGTGCCGGTCTCTTCTGGTTCATGAAGCATCGCATTCAGGGTTATACGGGCGATTGCTGTGGGGCTACGTTCATCCTCACCGAACTCATCTTCTATCTGGCCATCATCCTGCTTGCTTAATTAGGAATTGGGACTTATAATTATGAATTATGAACTGTGAATTCCTCATAGCTGCAGCCACTTCCAACACCGGCAAGACCACGCTTACCATGGGATTGCTGCGTGCGCTTCGTAATCGTGGACTCACGGTGCAGCCCTACAAGTGTGGTCCCGACTACATCGACACCATGTTTCATGGTCAGGCTGCTGGTCGGGACAGCGTCAACCTCGACGGCTTCATGTCCTCGGCGTCTCACGTGAAGCAACTGTATGCCCAGCATGGACATACGGCCGACGTGTGCGTTGTGGAGGGCGTGATGGGGCTCTACGACGGTTTTGACCGTTGGCATGGCAGTAGTGCCGAGGTGGCCTTGTGGCTCGACATTCCTGTGCTGCTGGTGGTTAGTGCTCAGTCGGTGGCCTATAGCGTCGCGCCGCTCATCTACGGATTCCGGCATTTCGCCTTGCCGCCAGTCCAGGAGGGTGGGGAGGAGCGTCGCGTGCGCGTCGCGGGTGTGGTTTTCAACAAGGTGGCCTCGCCGCGTCACTACGACATGCTGCGCCAGGCTTGTGAGGATGCTGGCGTTACCTGCTACGGCTACCTGATGCGCAATAGTGCGTTCGACGTGCCGGGTCGCCATCTTGGACTCACAATAACCGAGCAGGAGCGCATGGAGCATCTCATCTCTCAGGTGGCGGATGAGGTGGAGGCGCACGTTGATCTCGACAGACTGCTGGCCGACGTGTCCGCGGAGCAGCATCCAGTTCCTTCTGTCCCTGCCTCCATGCCTTGCCCGTCGTTCCTTGGCTTGCCGGTTGGCTGCCCCAGACCGCGCATTCTCGTTGCACGCGACGAAGCCTTCAACTTCCTCTACCGTGCCAATCTCGATGCTCTGTCTGCGTGGGGTGATGTGCAGTTCTTCTCCCCTTTGCACGACATCCAGCTGCCTCCCTGCGACTGGCTCTACCTGCCGGGAGGCTATCCCGAACTCTTTGCCGAGCCGCTGGCTGCCAACCGCGCCATGCGTGAGGCCATCCGTGCCTATGCCGAGGCAGGCGGTCGCATCTTTGCCGAATGTGGAGGTTTCATGTATCTGTGTCGTTCCGTCGGCAGTGCCCCGATGTGCGGCGTCCTGCCCTTGGTCGCCACCATGGATGGTGCCCGTCTTCACCTGGGTTACAGGCAGATGGAGTGGGGCGGTGAGCCGTGGCGTGGTCATGAGTTCCACTATTCCTCCATCGTCGACGAGAATGCCGAGTCCACGCTGCAGTCGCTTCGCGAGGCAGGCGTCGAGGTCGTTCGCAATCAGCATTCTGCCTCCGGAAAACCAGTCGACACCCCCATCTATAAATTTAAAAACGTCATAGCGGGTTATACCCATTGGTATTATGAATCAGGCTCTAAATAACCTCATGTTGGTCGGGACGGGAAGCGACGTTGGCAAGAGCGTGCTCTGCACCGGCCTCTGCCGTATCTTCCTTCAGGATGGCTACCGTCCGGCTCCCTTCAAGGCGCAGAACATGGCCCTCAATTCCTTCGCCACGCCCGATGGTTTCGAGATTGGACGCGCACAGGCCGTACAGGCCGAGGCATGCTGCCTACCTGCCCATACGGACATGAATCCGCTCCTCCTGAAACCCAATTCCGAACACACCACGCAGGTGGTCCTGAATGGCAAACCCATTGGCAACCGCTCCGCCTACGCCTATTTCCGCAAGGAAGGACGTGAGGAGTTGCGTGCTGCCGTCAATGCGGCCTTCGACCGCCTCCGCTCGCAGTACAACCCCATCGTGATGGAAGGTGCGGGCAGCGTTTCGGAGATTAACCTTCGCGACTCCGACCTCGTCAACATGCCCATGGCGCGTCATGCCGACGCCGACGTCATCCTTGTGGCCGACATCGACCGGGGAGGCGTTTTTGCCTCATGCTATGGCAGCGTCATGCTCCAGACGCCCGAAGACCGAAAGCGCATCAAGGGAATCATCATCAATAAATTCCGCGGTGACATACGTCTCTTTGAGGAGGGACGCAAGATGATTGAGGAACTCTGTGGCGTACCTGTGCTGGGCGTCGTGCCCATGTTCCGCGACATCGTCATTGACGAGGAGGACAGCGTGGCGCTGGAGAAGAAGCAGACACAGCTGAACAACCAGCGGGTCAACGTGGCCGTTGTTCTGCTGCGCCACATCAGCAACTTCACCGATTTCAACGTTCTCGAGCGTGATGAGCGCGTCAACCTCTTCTATACGAATAATGTCTCAGACATCGAACAGGCAGATGTTGTCATCCTGCCGGGCACAAAGGCAACCCTCGATGATCTTTACGAACTTCGTCGCAATGGCGTGGCAAAGGCTATCGTCAAGGCGCATCACGATGGCAAGCAGATTATTGGCATTTGCGGTGGCTATCAGATGTTAGGGCAGACGGTCAACGACCCCGATGGCATCGAGGGCAGCGTTGCTTCCTTGCCCGGTCTGGGTCTCCTAAACATCGACACCACCATGACGGCCGACAAGACAACTGAACAAGTCGAATTCCTCTTCAACGGACAACGTTGTGTAGGGTACGAAATCCATCAGGGATGCAGCACCCCGACTCATGCTTCCTCGTCCACCACGCTGCCGCAAATTGTGCAGGAGCAGAATTGCATGGGAACCTATATTCATGGTTTCTTGGATAACAAAGCCGTTATCGAACACATCCTTGCTCCATTCGGCAACCAAACCAGCCCTTCTCGCCTCACCCCCCAGGAGTCCATCGAGGACTTCCGCAACCGGCAGTACAACCTCCTTGCCGATCACCTCCGTCAGTACATCGACATCGACAAACTCTATTCCATCCTCACCCCCAATCCCCCAAACGACTAATCCCCTAAACGACTAAATCCATGCTCCACGGACACGGCGACGACCTCTATCTGTATCCCGACATTCGCATCAACTTCAGTTCGAATGTCTATAACCATTTCAGCCACGCAGCCCTATTCTCCTATCTCTCGGGCCGTCTGGAAGGAGTGGTCAACTATCCCGATCCCACCCCACGGCAGCTCGAACAGGAACTGGCCGGTGAGATGGGGCTCACCCCCAGTCAGGTGATGGTCACCAATGGTGCCACCGAGGCCATCTACCTCGTGGCGCAAACCTGGCGCGACAGCCGCTCATCCATCCTCGTTCCCACCTTTTCTGAATACGCCGATGCGTGTCGCATGCAGGGGCACGACGTGCGCTTCATCCGTTCCCTCACCCAACTGGACGATGCCCCTTCGCACCTCTGTTGGCTTTGCAATCCCAATAACCCCACTGGTCAGGTCTTTGACAAAGAAATATTGCTGAACGCCATAAAGAGCCATGCAGATGTTCTCTTCGTCATCGATGCCAGTTACGCAGTCTTCACGCGCCAACCTCTTCTCACGGCTGCCGAAGCAGTGCTAATGCCCAATGTCCTTCTCCTTCATTCCATGACCAAGGAGTTTGCCATTCCCGGTCTTCGCCTGGGCTATCTCACTGGTGCGTCCGCCTTGCTCCACCGCATCGCTCGGCAGCGCATGCCCTGGTCTGTCAACCGGTTGGCGCAGGATGCCGGCAGCTACCTCATCCGCCACCGCTCCGACTACCGGTTACCGCTCGACACCCTCCTTGCCGAGCGCCAGCGCATGGCTACCCAGCTCCAGCAACTGGGACTCACCACCTGGCCATCCGACACCCACATCCTCCTTTGCCGGCTTCCCAACGGAATGGCGTCTACACTCAAAGAACATTTAGCGCGCCACTATAAGTACCTTATTCGCGATGCCTCCAACTTCCAAGGCCTCGATGCCTCCTGCTTCCGCATCGCTGTCCAAACACCCCAGGAGAACGACGCCCTCCTGCACGCCATCGCGCTTTTTCTGGACGACTCAAAAGTAAGATAAATAGCAAAAAACTCAGATAATAATGAACAAACTCTATTTCCTATTTACTTTGCTGCTATGCGCACAGCTTGCATTTGCAGTACCAGCAGCCAATGTCACAATCACCCACACGCAGAAGGATGGCACAGTCCTCACCCTGCGCCTTGTAGGCGATGAGCACATGAGCTACTACGTGGACGTTGCCACCGGAAAGGCCATGCGCAAGGGTGCTGATGGCGATTATGTAGAAATTCCCCAGGCAGAGTTTAAGGCTCGTGCAGAGCAGGCCTCTTTTCGTCGTGCCGAAGCCAACAAACGCAGGATTAGCCGTTTGCCACGTATGCAGCAAAAGTCAAGCCATGCCGGTGGTCCCGCTTATGTCGCCAGTGTGACTCCTATGACTGGTACCAAGAAGGGGCTTGTCATCCTTGTCAACTTTCAGGACGAAAAGTTCCGAATCGGAGCCAATGGCGACGATTATTCCGGCACAGTAGAAGCTTTCAGCAATCAGTTCAATCAGGAGGGCTACTCGGAGAACGGCCATATCGGATCCGTGAAAGACTATTTCTCTGCTCAGAGCTATGGAAAATTCACCGTCGACTTCGACGTCGTGGGTCCTGTGACCGTCAGCCAGGGCATGGCATACTATGGTGCGCCCGTGACTATTGGAGAAAGAACTGAACACGACTCATATCCAGCCGATATGGTCTACGAAGCCTGTCAATTGGCACATGCTGCAGGCACGGACTTCTCCAAGTACGACTGGAACGGGAATGGAGAGGTTGACCAGGTGTTTGTCATATATGCCGGTTACAACGAGGCAAGGGGTGCTTCCGAGAATACTATCTGGCCTCACGAATGGGAATTGCATTACGCCAAAAACGAAGGTCAAAGCCATTATGACAAATTTGAGCTTGACGGCAAAATAATCAACACATACGCTTGTGCGTCGGAATTGGCAGACATAACTGACATCGTAATGGATGGCATCGGCGCGGCATGTCACGAGTTCAGCCACTGCCTGGGCTATCCTGATTTATATGACACTGATTACGCCAAGAATGGCATCGGCGTCGGCATGTTCTACTACGATCTCATGGCTTTGGGCAGCTACAATGGACCCGGCAAGAAAGGTGAGATTCCATGCGGTTACTCTGCCTACGAGCGTTGGATGGCTGGTTGGCTTACGCCTACCGAACTCGATGCAGACGCAGCAACCATCACCGGCATGGTGCCCATCGACAACCCAGAAAATGGTGGCAATGTATTGTCGGACAACCCAGTCCTCGCCAGCTCCCCATCGCGTGCCTATATAATAAAGAATGGCAGCGACGATGACTACTACCTCCTGGAGAACCGCCCCAAGACAGGCTACTATCAGTACTTAGCTGAATTGCCAGATTATTCTATTGGCTGTGGACTTTTCATTACCCATGTCCAATACGATGAGAAAGCATGGTACGATAATGCAGTCAATGCCGACTCCTGCAATCAGCGTCTCATCTTCGTACCTGCCGATGGAGACATGGATGTTTATAATACATACCGTACGGACTTCTACCCCTCCCTGCACGTAACGTCATTCACCGATGTTGCCAACAAGGAGGTGACCAACATCACCCGCTCAGACGGCCTTATCTCGTTCGACTATAAAGGTGGCCACAGCAGCGCACCAGGCCAGCCGGAGCTTGTAATCAATGCCCAAGTAACAACCGGTTCAGACAAGGTATTCAACACATTCGGCAAGGCGTCTGTCAGACTGACTCGTTCCTTCAACGCGAATGCCTACAACACCCTGGTACTGCCCTTCGACATGACCGCCGAGCAGATAGCCAGCACATTCGGCAGCAGCGCAGTCGTTTATGATTACAAGGGTACCACTGCCAACGATGACGAAAGCGTGACGCTGAACTTCCAATCCTCCACAACCATCACGGCCAACCATCCCGTGTTCATCCACGGAGCAGAAAACGTTGAGAACAAGCTCATTGAGGACGTTTTTGTCGAAGATCGCTATCCTGCCACTTGGGACGAAAATGAAGTTTTCGATTTCGTGGGTGTTTACGCTATCAGCACGCTTTGCGCTGGCAACGTCTACATCAACAGCCAGAACCAGCTGGTGACCTCTGCCGATGATACAATCAAGCTGCAGCCCACACATGCCTACTTCCAGCGGTTTGGCGAGAAATCTGGCCTCGTCAATTCATTCACCATTGATGGCGAGGAGACAGGTATCGCTATGATGGCTGGCGGCAACGTAAGCCTCTACAACGGCCAGGCCTACAACCTTGCCGGTCAGCGGGTAAGTGCCAAGGCAATGACCCCCGGCATCTACGTCATCGGTGGTCGCAAAGTAGTAGTAAAGTAAAATCAGGCCGAAAGAGAATACACAATTTCAAAGAGCACGTTGCTGTCCAGCTTGGTCTTCTGGCCCGGCTGGGCAGCTTTTTTTAGGTGTCGGGCCACGTGGTGCATGATCTCGCGCCATCTCTCGTCGGTCCACCCCTGGCACCACACGAACTTATAGAGCAGCGACTGGGCGTCGTAGGCTATCTGGCGCAGGCTGTACTCCGTTGTGGGAACACCCATCTCCTGGGCCACTTGGTTAATCTCTCGAGCCAGTCTAGCAAGGCGATCGTCCCCCGGATGATGGTTCTCCAAGTGCCTCTCCAAATCTTCCTGGCGGTGCTCCTCTGCGTCACCCGCCTGTCCGGCCTGGGCACCAGCACCCGCGGCCTGTCGTTGTTGGTTCTTATTCGTAACATTGTTCGTTGATTTATTAAATCGTTTTAAGTTTCTTATTCTGTTAGTCTTCCAGCCCCTCATCAAGGCCTTCCAGCTGCTAACCTTGCGTCCCTCTTTTGACGTCCATCCGAAGGCTTCATAGTAGTCGTAAAACTCTTGTGGTTCATATTCCGTTATACCCAGCTCTTGATGATAGGCTTCTACCTCTGCCAGCGTTGGTACTTCAAAAGAATAGTCATGAAGTTTCTTTTTTAATTTTTTTTCTTCTTTGACTTTGTCTTTGCACCTTTCTTCTTTTTCTTTATTTTCTTTGGTTCTTTCTTTGTTTTCGTTTTCTTCTTTGTGGTGGTCACCATGTTTTGTGGTTACCTGGTTACCATC
>JAKSLN010000043.1 GCA_024401165.1 Bacteroidaceae bacterium | reverse complement strand
TGCCATCCATTCCTAAAAGTTTGCCGCCTTCAATGTTCTCGGCTCTGTCATCAGCGAAGATACACTCTTCAGGCTTGAGGTTGAACTTGTCAAAGAGCCTTTGATAAATCTCAGGTTCAGGCTTTATTACCTTCTCTTCGGACGAGATAATCTGTCCGTCAAGCAGCTTGAAGATAGGGAACTGAGCCATTGTCAGATACACTTTGCTGCACCAGTTGGTCAAACCATAGAGTTTGTAGCCTTCCGCTTTGAGTTGGGTAAGAAGTTCATACATCCCTTCTACCTCATTGGTCACAATCTCTGGATAATGCTCATTGAAGTAGCGAATCTCTGGTTCAAACTCCTTGTGGTTCTCAATCCACTCTTCCATGATGACATCGAAAGGTCGTTCCTCACGGTCAAGCAACTGCTGTAACTCTTCATTATAGAGTACAGGAGTGAAAGCCAGGCAACGTTTTGTGTCTGGTATGTATTTTCGGAAGAACGCCTCAAAGTCATAATCTACAAGCAACTTTCCGAAGTCAAATATGAGATTTCTTATCATGAATTTATTTTGATGTCAGTTGACTATCGTCTTTGTACGGCTGCACTCGGCATAGCTTAAACGAGCTTAGCTCTGCTCTCATTTGCTCGTACATTCCAAACCTACAATACCTACAAGCGTCAGCAATGCGAAGAACATTCTGAGTAGTGAAGCAGAATCACCGAAGAACAGTATGCCTATCAGCAATGTTCCGATGGCACCTAATCCAGTCCAGATGATGTATGCGGTACTTACGGGTATTGCTCTTTGAGCGAAGTATAAGAACACTCCGCTGAATGTCATGCTGATAATTGCAAAAGAAATCCAAGCCCAGAAACGCTCAGGTTGAGTACTGGAGAGTTTGAATCCTAATGGCCATCCTATTTCAAAGATAGCAGCTATAATGAGAAATAGCCAGTGCATATTAATTATTCTCTTGTGTTCTCAAACAATGTGGCAGCTTGCCATGTTCACGATGATGAGCCACACAAGCACAGCATTTACCGTGACGTGGGCACTCTTTTGGACAAGTACACTCGAAGTAGGTTGTTTGACCTACTGTAGATGGTCTATGTGGGCAATTCATATTTAGTTTATTATTGGAAATTATATAGATTTGACCCTAACGGTTTGATTGGGGGACGACGCCATGGGGCGTCGTTTCCACAAAGAGGTTACAGAATCAACAAGGACAACATGTATATGATTCCCTTAATTTTATTTCTTCATGCCGTGGTCATGATGCACGGGATTCTTCTGCCAATATTCCAAGAGTCTCTTTGCGTCCTTCTTTGAGATAGGTGTCACGGCACCATGCTTAGGGCTTTGGAAGTTGGTTGTTTTCATCTTGCCGCCCTCTTCGTTGAAATGACCTATGTCTGTGTAGGTCTTGAAGTCCTTGGTCTCGAGGAATCCGAAGTTGCTTGGACGGCGACCGAAGCAGTCGTACATCAGCACGTAGGTGTCTGTGCCATAGCGCTTCCACACGTTAGGTGCTTCCGCTGCCTTCTCCTCCTTATCTACAATCTCTGGTTGGAAGGTGTAAGGCCCTGTGATTTTATCGCTTACAGCCACCATGATGCCCGAGAATCCTTCATCGTATTCGGCATAATGGAGGTAATAGCGTCCGTCGTTGCCCTTCACAATGTCGCCATCAAGGGCGGTGTGGTCGCCGATGGTCTTCTCGAACAAAAGCTTAGGCTCTGTTGCAAACCCAGTAAACTCCTTGTTGGCATAGGCGTAGTAAAGTTTGCAAGCACCGTTTCCGCGACGTATTGTCCAATAGATCATGACAGCATCTTTCTCGTCGTCCCATATAAGCTCAGGAGCCCATGTGGCACCAATATCGTGGAAACCCTCCATCTGCTGAACGCGTACCAACGAATGTTCCCAATGGATGAGGTCTTTAGACTTGAGCAGAGCGAGGTTCTTGTTGTTGCCCCAGCCGAATTCCTGCTGGTCGCGCTCAAACTGCGTGTCGCGATAGCCATAGTGCTGCGCAAAGATGTGGAGGTCGGTAGCAGCGATGTAGTATGTGCCGTCAGGCCCTCGCATGATGTATGGGTCGCGCAATCCTTTCTGCTCGGCGATGGTGTCGCCTGCAATGACGGGATAGTTGTCGTTTACGGCCGTAAACTCATAACCGTCCATGCTTACAGCCATGTGCAGGCAATGGTCGCTATCAGAGAAATATACCATGAGATAGGCATCTGTCTTAGGCTTTGCAAAGGCGATGAGTGAAGCTAAGGCTGCAATAAGTAAGAAAGTGAATCTTTTCATTGTATGGGGAATTTGCATTTTTTTATTTCTTATCCTTCTTTACAACTATCACCTCAATATCTTCGTATAAGATGTTATTGCCGGAAGTGATGCGTGGGCAATCCAGACGAAGGAGCTTTACATCCTGAGCATCAAAAGTAACCTTTTGCCAGATAGGATTGTTCTCAATATTCGAGAACTCGCCCTTTGATAGTTCTATCCACGTCTTCCCGTCATCGGATGAGCCCAAGACGACATATTCCAATGGCATTCCTTCGCGATGGTTCTGATCAGGGAGGAAATGGAATCCGCTGACACGCTTCGTCTGACCAAGATCGATAAACATAGAACGCACACCGTTGACTGTCATGCCGGGGTAGAAGATATTGTAGGCAGACGATTTCTTTTCACCGGCATCGGGAATGTCGGCTGTCAACTCTGGAGCCAGGAATACCCCCATGCGACTGATGACCGGTTGCGCCTTGGTTTCAACCACAGTCATGCGTAACTGGGTGGCAGTTACTTCAGGAAAGCAGATAATACGCTTACGGCCAATGGTTTCAAGGCCGTCGCCCCAATCTGCCAATTCGTCCTGCAGCGGTTGCCATTCGCCATCAACCAAAGCTTCCAAGCTGAATCTTTTGACGCGTTGACCAGACTTGATGTCCTCGCTGACCATAAAACGGTTGAATGTGACAGGTTTGCCGAAGTCGAGCGTGAAAATGCTGTCGCCTATCGTCTTTGGCTTGATATTACGTGCTAAATCGACAGCGAAGACCTCATTGACCATTTTAGAGAAAGCTGCTCCGCGGACGCTGTCGATGGGCGAGATAAGGCCATTGGGCATGATAGGGAAGTTGAGCAGCAACGTGCTGTTGCGTTCTACTGATTTATAATATGTGTCCATGAGTTTGGACAGCGATTTGACGTGGGCATCTTCAGACGTGTGGTAGAACCATCCCGGACGGATGGATGTGTTGGTTTCGCCCGGGCACCACACATCGCCCTCTTCCATACCGTAATGAAGGTCTGCCCACTCAGGATCTTTGCTGCTGCTCATGAGACTCCAGTTGCGGTGTCCGATGTTTCCTGCCTCGGTGCCTACCCATCGCAGGTCGCCACGTCGGTCAGCACCGTCATTCCAGATGATGCAATGTGGCTGCAACTGACGTATCATGTCGTAGGTAGGTCCCCAATCGTAATAGGTCAGACGGTCAATCTGCCGTGTCTCGTTGGCACCTCCATACCATCCGCTGCCTCCGTTGGCTCCATCAAACCATACCTCGTAGATGTCACCGTAGTTGGTGAGCAGTTCGCGCAGCTGGTTGCGGAAGTAGGTGACGTAGGCAGAATCGCCGTATTCGGCATGATTGCGATCCCAGGGCGAGAGATAAACGGCAAATCTCAATCCTTCTTCGCGACATGCCTCGGCAAGTTCGCGTACCACGTCGCCTTTTCCGTCTTTCCATGGAGCCGACTTCACAGAATAATCAGTATATTCCGATGGCCACATGCAGAAGCCGCAATGATGCTTGGCTGTGAAGATAATGCCTTTCATGCCTGCATTCTTGCAGGTTCTGACCCATTGCCGTGTGTCGAGATTTGAAGGATTGAACAGGGCAGGATCCTCATTGCCAAAGCCCCATTCCTGATCTGTGTAGGTGTTGAGTGAATAGTGCAGGAACGCATACATCTCCATGTCTTGCAATGCCAACTGTTCGTCGGTGGGCAGTGGGCCGTATGGTTCGATTGGCTTCTTGCACGATGTGATTAATGCACAGGCGAGAAGTGCAACAGCGAGAAAGTGTTTCATGACTATAATATCTTGATTATTCTACTTCTATTATAAAAGAATACTGATAAGGCTCTGTGCCTGGATTGGTGTACTCCGGCAGGGTGCGTCTGCCCCATGTGTCGGCTCCACCTACACCATGTACGTTGAGGTCGATGTTGAGGTGCATAAGACCGTCACGTTGCAGGTCGCAAGGGTGGCGATGTCCCATGTCGAGTTGCTCGTCCGCATAGTCGTAGGCACGGATGCAGAGCGGCTGCAAGCCACGCAGCGTGAGTTGGTGACCCGATGCATGGGTTTGCATCCAGCGTACGTCACAGCGGTAGGAGTTGTCTTGAGGACGGATGTACTCTGTCTCATAATCGGTCAGCGAGCGCTTGTAGCAGCCGATGTGCTGCGAACGTTTACGGTCGCTATAGTTCTCTTCAGGTCCTCGTCCATACCATTCTATCTCTGCTGCGTCCAATGCTGTGCGCATGCCGAACTTAGGCATCAACGGAATGGTGTCGCAGAGCGGATGATAGTCGGCAGATACGCGCATTTGTCCATCGTTGTTTACTGTGTAAGTCAGCTGATAGTCAGCACCAACAGGCAGTGACATACGGAATGTCACCTCGCGTCCTTCCTTCGTCTTGCTCAGCCTTACATCCTTGACGGTTCGGTTGGCTGCACAATCCTTCCATGCAGCCACACGATTGGCAAAGCCCGCCTTGTTCTGGTTGTCGTTCTCTGCCTTCCAGAAGTAAGGCTCAAGGGGTGCATGCAGCAGATTCTTTCCATTGATAATGTAGGCGGTTAAGGCTCCGTTCTTCTTGTCAATGCGAATGGTAGCCTTGTTGCTCGTAATGACGATTTCTTCCTCATCGGTTTTCAACAAAGGCAGTTTCTTCGACTTAGGCAGTTGGGTAGGGTAGTGGTACTCGCCCTCTACGAACTGGTCGTGGCACATCACCGTTCCCTTCTTTGCCCAAGGCTTGTCTTCCTTGAGCATGGCACGAACATTGATAAGCGTTTCGCCATTCACCTCCTCTCGGCTTTCTTCGTAGGTGAAATCGTCCACGCTTACAAATGGATCCATGCTTGCCTTAGTTACCTGACCGTTTTCGTAGCCGAACCAGATGGGTTGATAGATGTGTTGCACCTCATAGTAATGTGGATGAGGTGTGCGGTCGGGAGCTACAAGACCGTTGATGCAGAAGGCACCATCGTTAGGTTGGTCGCCAAAATCACCGCCATAGGCGTAGTAGCCATCTTGCTTGATGCCTTGATCCACCCAATCCCAGATGGCTGCACCACAGATTGACGAATCTGCATAGATTACGTCCCAGTACTCCTTGAAGTTGCCCATAGAGTTGCCCATGGCGTGTGCATATTCTCGCATCATGAAAGGCCTTTGCTGCTCCCTTCTGGCTGCTTCGCGAAGTTGGTCGGGGTAGAGGTAACTGTCGTCATGGATGGTGGTGAGTGTCATGTCTGGCGAGTCATAGAATACCGGACGACTCTTGTCGAGTGCCTCGATAGCTTCGCGCATAGCCAGGAGGTTAGGTCCTACGCCACCCTCATTGCCCAGTGACCAAAGGATGACCGAAGGGTGGTTCTTGTCGCGCTCCACAAGGCTCAAGGCTCGATCCACATGCGCCTCGCGCCAGTCGTGTTGATGTCCCATGTAGTCGTTGGCATAGCCGTAGCCATGACTTTCCTGGTTTGCTTCGTCCATCACGAAAAGCCCGTAACGGTCGCATAGTTCGTAGAGGTATGGATCGTCAGGATAATGACTGGTGCGCAGGAAGTTGATGTTGCACAGCTTCATCAGTTCGATGTCCTTATTGTAGGTGGCCCTATCCACGTATCTGCCTGTCACGGGGTGATGATCGTGTCTGTTCACACCTCTCAGCTTTACGTTCCTGCCGTTGATTTTCAGCACTTCGCCATCGATTTCTACCTTCTTGAATCCCGTGTGGTTGTCGAAATGCTCATCCGCAGCACAGAGGGTGACCGGATAAAGGTATGGATCGTGTGCCGACCATGGATGGATGTGGTCGATGATGGTACGCAGAGGTACCTCTATGGTGTCTCCTGGTGCGATGCTTTCAATCTGCTCTTCCAGCTTGACGCCGCCTATGCTTACCGACACAGGCACACGCTTTGCTGTCTCTGTTCCTGTGTTGCACACCTTGACCAATGCCTCGAAACTGCCTCGCCAGTCGTTGCCGCCACGGAGGGGTGTCTGCATCGGAGTGGATATGAGACGGTAGTCGGCGATGTGAACCAGAGGTCTCACCCAAAGCTGCACGGGACGGAAGATGCCCGAGAGTCGCCACATGTCCTGATCCTCCAGATAGCTGCCGTCGCACCATCGATACACCTCTACTGCCAGTCGGTTCTTTCCCTCGTGCAGGAGAGCGGTAACGTCAAATTCGGCAGGCGACATGGAGTTCTGGCTGTAGCCAACCTTCTGCCCATTTACCCACACGTACATGGCAGAATGTACGCCACCGAAGTGCAGGATCATGTTCTTGCCCAGCATCTCGCGTGTCACCTCAATATCTGTCACATATGACCCTACTGGATTGCGGTTCTCGTAGGCAAACCAGTATGTTGGCGGTTCGCTTGTTACTGATGGTTCGTTGCGCTGGAATGGGTAGCCGATGTTTGTATAGATGGGTTTGCCGAACCCTTGCAATTGCCAGTTGCCAGGTACAGTGATATTTGCCCACTTACTCACGTCATAATCTGTCCTATAGAAGTCGGCAGGCCTCTCTTCTGGATTCTTAGACCAATGGAATTTCCATTGTCCGTCGAGCGACACAATCTCTTTGCATTCATTCTCTTTTGAGGGTAGTTGCAAAGTGGAGTGGTAAGGCAACTTATTGATGCCAAACACATGAGGATTCTCCCAATCATTAGGTTGCTGTGCAGAGGCAACTCCGCATGCAGCGAGAAGGATGCATATAAGTTTTGTTCTCATAGAATTATAAAGAAGTAAACCTTCAAGTTTGTTTCGATGATATTACAACTCCACACCATCGCCGAAGTAGCTGTAGCGGGTGTTGTCGGGATTGATGACCACCTGTTCGAGCACTACCTCTGGGTCGATCATGACGATGCGGAGGGTATGCTTACCGGCTGCAGCATTGATTTCAGTTGTGAGCCAACGCTGGTTGTCGAACACCTCCGAGCGACGCATATTCTTGCGTCCGTTCATCCATCCGTTGAGCGAGAGTCGAGCCTCTGCAGGACGTGCCTTCATTACCTTGCTGATGGCGAGATTCTTCGGCGTATATTCTCCGAACTCGTCGTGAAGTCCTTGGCGGGCATCAATGGTCAGCATAGGCTGGTTGTCAATCTGTATGCCTATGCGCAATCCTCTGGCAGGATAGACATCCTGGGTAGGGAGGATGCCAAGGGCGAGACAGACCCTCCCTTGCCCTCCCTGCTTAGTGAGGGAAGAGATTTGTTCGTCGGTCAGTTCGAAGTCATACTCCAATGCAGCACCTGTGCCATCGGTCGTGCTCTGCGCCATCACGTTGCTGCTGCCCATGCAACCTTTGCCGCGTCCGAGGTCGGGAAGGAACATCCATTGCGCATCCTTGCCTGCGGTGGCTCGGGTGTATTTATATGCTGGGAAGGCTATCTCACCCGTAGCATCCTGCTTGGCTTTCGTGCCGTTGAAGATGTCTTGGTACATCTTGATGGTGAGCGGGTTGACGTTCTTATCTGGTATTGACCATTGGGTGTAGCCGATGTGGTTGTCCTGCATGATGCCACGCCATTTGCCACCTGCCACATTATTATTATAATAGTCGCTGAGTTGGCGATCCTTCTCCATCAGGAGTTCGATGCTAAGGCTGTCGCCCATCGTAGCGGCATTGTAGATTTGAGCCACGCCTGCACTTGCCATCACAGGATAATATACCAGCTGGTAGAAAGCATCCTGCATCTCGGCAGGCATCTCGTTGCGAAGCTTCTCTGCACGCAATGTCAGTTCCTGCCAACGCTGTGAAGTAAGTGCCATCTCTCGTGCATTGAACAATCCCGGCACCTGAACCTCCGGCTTGCGCCACAGGTTGTACTTGCTGTAGCGCGAGATGAGGTAAGCCGTTTCCTTGGCATATTCCTTGCCGAAGATGCTCTCTGTGTATCGCTCCATCCATGCCTGTTCATCACCTGGCTGAATGGCATCAGGATTCCATGCGTAGTCCATGATGAAATTGATAGGCACCTCCTTGGGTTTGAGGTCGCCCACGTTGATAATCCAGATACGGTCAATGCCCGACTGATAGGCATTGCCAAGCTGTTCGCGAAGCTTCGGTAGGGTAGTGGTGTTGATCCAACGGTCGTTCCACGGACCGCCATTCATGTCGATGTGGTAGTACATACCAAGGCCACCCTTGCGCTTGCGTTCTGCTTCGCCACCCTTGCGCTTGCGTTCTGCTTCGCCACCCTTGCGGCGGATGTAGCCCCAGTTGTTGTCGCAGAAGAGGAGCGTCACGTCGTCGGGAACGGTGAAACCAGCATCGTAGTAGCGCTGCACCTCGGTGAAGATTGCCCACAGCTGTGGCACTTCCGAAGGCTTCTTGCCCGTCACCTTGCTGATGATCTGTCGCTGGCTGGCAATGACATCGCTGAGGGTCTTCATGTTGTCCTCATCGTTGCCTGTACCCATAGCCACATCGCCATCGCCACGCATACCGATGGTGATGATATTGTCGTAGTTCTTGGCGTTCTCGATGCCCTCTGTGAAGAACTCATTTATGCGATCGGGATTGCTTGCATAATCCCATGGCCCGACCTGTTCCTTGCGCTTCAGATACTCACGGTGCGAACGCATCATAGGTTCGTGGTGAGATGTTCCCATCACGATACCCATCTCGTCAGCCACCTTAGGCGAGAGTGGATCGTCCTCGTTGAAGGCAGTTGCCCACATGGCTGGCCAGAAGTAGTTGGCTTTCATACGGAGCAGGATTTCAAAGATACGAGCGTATGCCTTTGAGTTCACGCCGCCAAACTGGTTTCCACACCATCCGCCGAACGATGGCCACTCGTCATTGATGAAGATGCCGCGGTACTTCACCTTCGGTTCGCCATCGGTGTAGGTGCCATTGCTGATGTAGATGTTCTCGTGCTTGGCAATAGGGGCATCAGCCATCCAGTACCAGGGCGACACACCTATCTGGCGTGACAGTTCGTAGATGCCGTAGATGGTGCCACGCTTGTTCGAACCGAGAATGACGAGTTGTCCCTTGTCGGTAAAGATGAGGTACTGCTCCCATTTGCCCTTCAGCTGCTTGCATTGTTTGCTCCATCGTTTAGCAAGGGCGCTCTTGCCTACGGTTGCCACCACGATAGGAGCGTTACTGCTGCCGCTTACGGCTTGCAGGTCGTTGCGCAGGTTGCGAACGGCAATCTTCACACCTTCCCACTCGTTCCGGTCATACACGATGGTGTCCTGTTTCGAGGTGAGTTCCAACTGGGTGGCGTCTGTTCTGTTGAACGACACAAACTTGTCTGCTGCATTAGCTTGTACTGATGTGAAGCCGATTATGGCTAATGTTGCTATGCTTTTGATGATGTGTTTCATTCTTTATTTGATTTCTATAGAATATGAACTTTCCCCTTTAAGTTTAGGGGACGAGACGCTCACGTTAACTTCTCCCTTCTCGCCTTCTGGCTGAATGATGGCTAGTGCCTGGCCACGGAAAGTGGTCGGTGTGAGCGAGCGGAACGACTTCATATCGTATGGATGACCTGTGCCAGCCACTACGGTATGCTTCACGCCCGATGTCTTTATCTCCAAAGGGATTTCGGCAGTAGGGCAGAGATTGCCGTCTTCATCTACCACCTTTATATAAACGTAGGCTAGGTCGTTGTGGGATGAAGTGATGGTTTTATCTACTGCTTCGAACACCACCCTTGCCGGTGCCTTGGAGGTATTGAAAATAACCTCAGCGCTTTTCTTCTTTCTAACCGCCTCTGCCTTCAGTTCTCCTGGCTCGTAAGCCACGAAGAACGATGCTGTATAGTTGCTGGGATTTACATCCTGTTCGCCGATGACCCTGCCGTTGATACTGAGGCGCACACGCTTTTCCTTTGTGTAGACATTCACACGGAGCGAGTCACTTCTATGTCCATTCATATCATGCACTACATCGCGTTGGAGGGTGGCATTCTGATACTTCTCCGGACGGATGTCAACAGGCAGATAACGCCCCTTGCCGTAGTAGGCACATTCGTTCCAGTTCCAGTGGTTCTCCTCTGCTGTCCAGCACCAACCCAGGGCATCCTCGTATTCGCCATCTGTTATGGCAGGACGTACTGCCATGGCAATCTTGCGTACTCCCCAAACCACATCGCGATAGTGCGACTGAGGCTTCTTGATGCCCACAAGGTCAATATCACCGCACCACGCATTGAACCAGGGCCATGCAAGCAACTGTACCCAGCCATTGCGCTTGCTGCACTCGAAGACATGACTCAAACCGCACTCACCGATATAGTCAACAGCTGTCCATACGAAATCGCCGATGATGTAAGGGTGCTTCTCCACGAGTTGCCAGTTTGAACCTATGGCATTAGGATAAGTCTCCGAACCATACATGATGCGCTCCGCGTACTTCTCGTGGTCGCTCTCATAGCGGCGTTGCTCATAGTTGTAACCACCCACCTCGACTAGGTCGAAGGCACGAGGTGAATCCTGATCCCAGTTCATCTTCTGCGCTGTGCGATCCCAGTAGTCATTGATGGCCATAGTTGTAGGTCGGGTTGTGTCTTCATTCTTGATGCTACGAGTGATAGCCTCTGCTATCTCTTTGCCTCTTGGCACGTCTGAGCGCTGGGCAATCTCGTTGCCGATGCTCCACATGATGATGGAAGGATGATTGCGATCACGGCGAACCATCAAGGCCGCATCATACTCAAAGTTATCTTTGAAATAATTGCTGTAATCATCCTGACGCTTCGGCTCTTCCCATTGGTCAAATACCTCATCAATGACCAGCATGCCAAGGCTATCTCAGGCATTCAGAAAGGCCACTGTAGGCAAGTTGTGACTGCATCGTACAGCATTATATCCTTGTTCCTTAAGCAGCTCCACCTTGCGAACCTCAGCACGGTCAATAGCAGCACCACCCAGCAATCCGTTGTCATGATGAACACAACCACCACGAAGCTTTGTGACCTTTCCATTGAGTTTGAATCCTTCCTTTGCAGAAAACTCTATCTTACGTATTCCAAAAGGAATAGTGAGAGCATCTGTCTCTCCTTTTGCATCAGATAGGGAGATGCGAGCCTTATAGCGATATGGGGCTATATCTGACCAAAGTTTTGCTGACTTGACTGGTATTTCAACAGACACATTATCCTCATTGGATGTGAAAGACTTGGAAGAAGTTGCTACAATTTGGCCTTCCTTATTCATAATATCTACCTTAACTGATCCATTCGCTTGACCAAACACCTTAGCTGATACCTTCACGTTTGCATTTTTTCCAACAACATCCGATGCATCAACGTAAGTGTCCCATTCGTCAAGGTGCATCTTGCCAGTTGTCTCAAGCCACACATGCCTGTAGATGCCACTACCAGCGTACCAACGGCAATTAAGACCTTGGTTGACTGATTTAACGACTATAGTCACCTCACGCTCATCCTTCACATTTCTGTTTGTCTTATCCTTAAGAATGTCATTGAGATTAACCACAAAAGGTCTGTATCCATACATGTTATAGGCCGCCTTCTTGCCATTCACCCATACCTCCGAATGATTATAAACACCATCAAAACGAAGTGTCAGGTTCTTCTTCTGGAGCAATTCATCTATGCTCTCTGTACCAGCAAGGGTGATTGTCTTTCTGTACCAACCTTCTCCTCCAACGGTCTGTCCGCTGTCCCAATCGCCAACGCTAAGTCGTGAGAAAGGACCAATCTGCCAATCGCTCCATTCCGGTGTTCGTTCGCGGTAGTCATGGGCGTATGCTACTGGTTCCATACTGTAGTCATGAGGTACAGTCACTTCTCGCCACTTTGAGTCATCAAAATCCATTGACTCTGCATTTATTGCTACTCCACGGAAAAACTTCCAACCTTCATCAAAACATTGTCTGTACTGAGCATTTGCTGAAAGCACGAAGGCACATACAGAAAGGGTAACTAATAATCGCTTCATGATAATCAATTTGCTGAAATATTAATACTCTTTATAAATGGTTTTTCGAAACCTTCTACATAGACAAGAATTCGTGCCTGCCCCGTTTGCTCGGTTGACTGAACACGGATAAGTCCTTCACCGAAATAGGTCGGGAGTTCTGTGGTGCGCCATGAATCCATTCGGCGCATATCACCTGTCTCTACGCCCAAGAGACGGATGGGACCTTCTGTCTCTACACGGAACATTCGTGGTTGCATCTGTTGGATACGGCCTTCCTTATCTACGAGAGTGAGACGGATATGAGACACTGTGGATGGATGTGAACGGAGTGATGATGCAGCCGGTGTCAAGTCGGCAGCCATTGGCGCCAGAACCGTATAATCGGCATTTAACCGTACATCAGCCACAGGACCGTGATTGATGAGTGAATCGCGCATCACCTCCCTGCCATCCTTGTACCCAATGGCAAGCACCTTTCCTTGGCGGGCAGGGAGCTGGATGGTGATGCAGTTGTCCGGATAATCCTTGGTCACACGAGGCTTGAGCGGTAGCTGAGGATTGCTCCACATCGGAAAGAAGAACTGCACGGAGTCACAGGTGGTATAGCATCGCACCTCCACGCATCGTGAGTCGGTATAGGGCAAATCCCATGTATCAGCCATCGGAGGATATTGCCAATGGTCAGTACCCATAGCCTGATCAAAGCAGTTGTCACGAACCACAAGTTTCAAGTAGTTCTCCTCTGGTTTCCATGCCGGATGATAGAAGGCAGCCTGTGGCCGTTCCTTCAACGTCATATCGAAAGGACAAGAGCACCATCCTTTTGCAGGCCATGGCGAAGACTCTCCAAGATAGTCAACACCAGCCCAAACGAACGATCCGGCGATGAAGTCATTCTCTTCAACAAAATGCCATGGATTGTGCTCCACGAAATCACGTACGAGGTTCTCACGAAGTCCTGAATAATACACGAAAGCCTCAGACACAAACATCTTTCTCTCAGGATGACGCTTGTGGTCGGCTATCATACGAGGTTCGAGATAATTGTAGCCGACGAGGTCAGTCACATCGCCAAACTTATCTTCAAATCCCTGTTGGCATGCAACCATGGTTGGACGTGTTGGGTCAAGATTCTTCACGATATTGTTGAGTTCCTTGGCACGATCCACTCCCTCCAAATCTTTCTTCCACGCCTCACTCACCTCGTTGCCTATGCTCCACACAATCACAGAGGGGTGATTACGGTCACGAAGCACCATATCGGCTATATCCTTATGAGCGTTATCGTCATAGAAAGGCTCATAATAACCTGATTTCCATTTGTCAAAAGCCTCGTCAAGCACAAGCAGTCCCAACGTGTCACAGATAGTCAGGAACTCCGGTGAAGGAGGATTGTGAGAACAGCGGATAGCATTACATCCGATCTCTTTCATTGCCGTCAATCTACGAAGCCATACCTCTTCGGGTACAGCCACACCAAGACTTCCTGCATCTTGATGCAAGCACATTCCTTTCAGTTTCATGTTCTTGCCATTAAGCCAGAAACCAGTATTCGCATCAAAGAGCACATCCCTAAATCCGAAAGGAGTAAATACTTCATCAGCCAGTTTGCCTTTTGTGTCAAACACCTGTGTCTTTAATGTATATAGTACAGGCGAGTCACAACTCCACAATTCTGGATTCTTCACTACAAAATCTGAACCCTTTCCTTGTGCAACCTTCTTTCCGTTTGCATCAAGAATTGTATGGGATACAGAATATCCACTGCCACCTTCCACATCAGTCTCGACATTCACCTTTCCGTCAACTGTTGCTTTAACGAAGATACCATGATGCTTTACATGCACATCGCCAGACAAGTCTAACCAGACATGGCGATAAATGCCAGAGCCTGTGTACCATCGCGATTGCTCCTCCCGATTGACATGTACTACAAGACGATTTTGGGCACCTTTTGTGATATATGGCGTAATGTCAAAATAAAAATCAGTATATCCATACATGTGGTGTCCCAACAATTTTCCGTTCAGCCATACCGTAGCACGATGATATATTCCATCAAAGACAAGCCTGACAGATCCTGCCTTTGCAACTGAGACTGGAACTGCAAAATCCTTCACATAGATTCCTTGACCGCCTGAAAGGTAACCGGCAGAACCACCTACCTGAGGATCAAAAGACAATTCCGCACTCCAGTCATGAGGAATCTGTACGCTGCGAAAGTCACCACCGCCAACAGCCTTTTGAGAGCTGGATCTGGTAATTTCGCTTGCTGTTACTTGAGCCTGCTCGGGTTCAGTGTCATCTGTGACTTTGGTCTTCTTTGCTTCAACCTTGGTTGTAGTGTAAGGTGAATCATTGACACCCAACTTTCGCAGCGTACTGATCACATCAGCTGAGTCAGTACACAGACGAAACGACCATCCATTATCAAACGTAAGATGCTGGTGTACGGATTCCTTTGCCGAACAAACAAAGGTTAGCATAAAAACTGCTAATAAAAGTATTGTCTTTTTCATTATGTGAAGGGATTATTCATTTGTCTTATATTCAAACCAATCAAAATCGGCATACATGTTGTCAGGAGAAGTGCATTGGGCAAATACACCAAGCATGACACCTGTGAATCCCCCAATCACCTCTGTACTGACATAGCGGAAATCCATCTTGCCCAGTGTCTGAAAGCTCTTGCCGTCGTCAGAAACTTGCATGTAGTAATAAGCCGCATCTGAGGTGATGCGCAGATATACCTTATTGCTATTTAGTGGAACCTCCTTATCGCAGTGTGCCAATTCTCCGATGCGGATATTCGATTTGGCATATAGTCTTCTATCTCGCTTCTCCACGATGACATCATAGTGATTAAGTGGAGCAGCATAAGCCGTGATGCCCGTCTGCATGTCTTCTCCAATGTGTGACGCATCAAGCAGTGTTGTTGCTGTAAACACCTTTTCTGTCTGACGACGTGCAACAAAAGTTGGAGAGGTTGCTTTGTCAAGCGTCGTTGTAGTAGGCTTCAAACGTAACCACCCCCTGCGTTCTGTAAGCGAATAGCGAGAATAATCAGGATTACCAATGCTATGCCATCCCCATGGCAAACCAATAGAGCTGTAACTATCTGCTGGTACATCACGTTTGACATAGTTAAACTCCTCGCGCACGGGGTCAAGAGGCATTGGCACATGAGGAAGTGTTGGACAATGCATATCAGTTGTCAGAGTGCCATTAGCATTCACAACAGGCCATGCATTTTCATCCCACCGAACTGGAGCAAGCATCGTCTCGCGTCCCATAACATGAAGCAGGTAGCCGCTGGTGCGATAGCCGAGACAGATCATCCACCACGACCCATCCTTGCCCTGCACCAGGTCAGCATGACCGAGGCCCTGTATGTTGCTGTTCTGCATCTTCATGCTGAAATGCGTGAGGATGGGATTGGCTGGGTTCGGTTCGTATGGGCCGAAGAGTGAACGGCTGCGAAGGATGTTCACATGATGACCGTGTTCCGTGCCACCTTCGGCCAACATCATATAGTAATAACCATCTTTTTTGTAGATGTGCGGACCTTCCGGATAACGACCACCAAGACCCGTTCCGAGCTGGTGGAAATCGCCAATACGCTTGCCTGTCTCAACGTCTATCTCGCAGATGTTGATTACGCCTGGCACAATGCCTTCGCGTGTCTCATCCCCAGCACTCTTCCAAAGGAAATAACACTTGCCCTCATCCCAGAACAGGGTAGGGTCGCAAGAGCCCACGGCGAAGTCGATAAAGACAGGCTCCGACCACTCGCCGGCTGGATCGTCCGTCCACACATAGAAATGTCGTCGGGAGGGAAAGACGGTTGTCACCATGTAGTATCGTCCCTCATGGTAGCGGATGGTGGGTGCATAGACACCGGCATTCGTCCAACCCAGTTGTGCGTTTCCCTGCGTGTATAACCCCGTGAGGTCGAGCTGCGACTGACGAGACAGACAGTTGCCCACCTGTTCCCAATGAATCAGGTCTTTGCTATGAAACACTGGCACGCCAGGGAAATACTGGAATGTGCTGTTCACCAGATAGAAATCCTCGCCATTGCTGCACACGCTTGGATCAGCGTGGAAGCCAGGAAGCACAGGGTTAGTGAATCCCTGAGCAAACACCGGTATGCTCACTAAAGCAAGCATACACGATAGTACTGTTTTGTGTAATCTGTTCATCTATCTAGTTTTATTGTTTTGATTACTCTGGCAGGATTACCAACAACCACGCAATTCGAAGGAATATCCTTTACCACTACGCTACCGGCTCCGACAGTTACATTATCACCGATTGTGACTCCTGGAAGTATCGTTACGCTACCGCCAATCCAGCAATTATTGCCGATGGTCACAGGTTTTGCCCATTCCTGACGTGTGTTGCGTTCTACGGGGTCAGTGGAATGACAAGCCGTGTAGATGCTGACATTAGGACCGATGAAACAGTCATCGCCAATGGTGACTAAGGCTTCATCAAGCACCACCCAGTTGAAGTTGGCAAAGAATCGCTTTCCTACACGGATGTGTTTGCCGTAGTCGCAATAGAATGGCTGATTGATGAAGGTGTCTTCATCGCACTTGCCTAAAATCTCTTGCAACTTTTCGTTACGTTCTTTGGTGAGTGTTGGACGTATCTGGTTATACTCCCAGCACAGGTCTTTGCAGGCATTAAGGTCATGCAAAAGGCTTTCGTCTATAGCGTTATAAACCTCGCCACCAAGCATCTTTTCGTATTCTGTCATTCTTTGTCTCTGTTAAATGTTGGATGACTTTCTGAAATCTTGTGCATGAAGAGGTGCGCTTCGCTACCAGCCACAACAAGATTTCCTGCTGCTATGTAATCTCTGTATTCCTGTACGGTCATTGGTGTCTGTTATAATTAATCCGGCTGCTGACCATCATGTGCTTTCCATGCACATTCAGTCAACTGCATATTGGTGAATACAGCCTTGAAAGATGATTCTTCTGGAGAACAGGCGTAGATACCAAAACTGATTTCGTCCTTTGCCTCATACATGTGGCAGACACGCATCTGGCTCCATTCCTTACCATCCGTTGAGCACTCTATGCAGAAGTCATCTTCGCGACGAGAGAGGCGATACCACATTACCTTCACGTCGGCAGGTATGGCAGTCGTTGCCCAGTCGCTGTAGCCGTTGTTGGTGGCTACGCTACCGAGGTGCTGGAACTTCTCGTTCTCGTATTCTACCGAACCTTTCAGCCAGTTGTCCGAGTCAAGATACATTACCACACCACACTGGTCAAAGCGGTGATGACTCTGCGCGAAGTCGGTCTTCACAACGAACGAGAAATACTTCTCCTGTGTCTTGATCTGCAGGGCAGGGGCGTTGTCATTGCGGAAATGGTAGTAGGTACGCTGCCAGAGGTCTGTGCCTGGGTCAGTTGTGATCTCTATGATTGAGTCGCCTACATTATAAGACTTAGGCGCGCGTGTCCACTCAAACTTCTTTAGATCAAGCGTTGCGCCCTCTTTGAGCACCTGAGCCACAACATCCTCCTCGATAGTAAGGCTGTTGGCTTTAGCTTCGTTTCCAACTTCTGCATTCTTCTGGTTACATGCGGTCATCGCACAAGCTGCAAGTGCAGTCATAATGATTGTTTTGAGTTTCATATTTTTTAATTATTTTCGTTTCGTAAATAATATCAGTGATACTGCCAGTACTGCAAAGAGTAAGGTCAAATACCATGGGAATATCCACATGCCGAACGCATCACCCAGAAGACTGCAGATGACCGGCATCACGAGCCATGCGATGTTGGACGCTGCAAGTTGGGTGCCAAGGATAGATGCTGATCGTTTCTGACCGAAGAGTTGTGGCGTGAGGTAGGTGAAGTTGGGGAACATCGGCCCATTGCCTAAACCTACGAGGAACAAACCAGCAACTGCAACCATGACGTTCGGTGCAAGGATAAGCATCGTCAGGGCAATGGCTATCATCATGGCACTATACTTGATGATTGAATTGCATTCCATCTTCATTGCCAGTAATCCAGACAGAAAACGCCCTGTGGCAATGCCAAGGAAATAGAACATGACCAACCCTGCAGCATCGCCAGCAGTTAATCCGAGGGCTTCAACCAGATAGGTGCTTCCCCATGCTCCACATGTCATTTCGATGGCAACCGAGGCGAAGTACATTAGCCAAGTGAGTTTTACGCCCGGAATGGCGGCAATCTCCTTGAATGATAGCACCAGGGTATTCTCCTCATCCTGAAAATCCTGATGCTTGACTTTCTTCCAAAGCGGTAAAGACAAGAGCAGCAGAGCAGTAATGCCCATCTGAATCCAGAAAGCCGAACCGTAACCGCCACGCCATCCTTCCGTGCCCTTCATGGCATGAGCCAATAGCAGAGGGCTGACGGTCACACCGATGCCGTAAAAGCAATGCAGGAAACTCATCTGCGAGGCAGAGTAATGCTGAGCCACATAGTTGTTCAGGGCGGTGTCGATACTACCAGCTCCCAATCCTAACGGAACGGCACACAGGCAGATGAACCAGAAACTACCCGTCAGCGAGATGCCGAGGATCGCAACGGCAGTCATCAGTGTGCTCAGGAACGCCACTCGTCCTGTGCCCAACCACTTGATAACCTGCGCACTCTTCATACTCGAATAGGTCGTACCAAGTGTAGTAATCACCGTGATGATACTACCCATTGAGAGGTGCAAGCCGAACTCATCGTAGATGGCTGGCCATGCTGCCCCAAACAGCGAGTCTGGCAAGCCAAGTCCGATGAAACCTATGTAGATGATGAGTAATAGTATTGTTACCATTTTTATAGTTCTCGGATTATATGCTTAATTGCAGCTATTGGATGATAACATATCATGCGAGGACCTGCATAGCGCATAGCTTCACGCATCTGCTCCTTCATCGCTGGTTTGTAGCAATGAATCGGGCACTTCTTGCATGTCGGTTTCTTCTCACCGAATCTGCAATGATCAAGACGTGCATAGGCATAGTCGAGTAGGGCAGAGCACTCTTCGCAAAGACCTTTGCTTGCGTGCTTCTTCCCATGGCAGTATATTTCTACCATCTGCCTGACTGTCTTTTTCTCTTGCTCGATACGTGTCATTTCTCGTTCTCCGAAGTTCGTAAACAATATGGCAACTTGCCATGTTCACGATGATGAGCTACACACGCACAGCATTTACCGTGACGTGGGCACTCCTTAGGACAAGTACACTCGAAGTAGTTGGTTTGACCTACTGTAGATGGTCTATGTGGGCAATTCATATTTATTTTCTAATTTCTAACGTAATCTCCATGTATGACCTCTTTCCTTCAATATAATCAGCATAGAGGGTTTCTGCATCACGTCCTTTGAGGATGTGGCATTTGCCGCATAGCTCGCAATTGTGCATGCATTCTTGCGCTCCAGTTGGTGCTCAGGCGCAGGCGGAACCCATTTCTCTCGAACGTATGCCTGACGTTCTTCTTTTGTGGATGTATCTATTCTTGGAGGAGTCATAGCAAATCTTGCTTATTCTTCTTGATTAGTATTTCTCTTTACCTCTCGTCCTTCTTTGTCATAACATGTGATGTCGAGAGTAGTGGCATTGAGATGATTCTTGATGGCTTTGGTGGGAGTGAGCAGGAGCTTTCTGCGGAAAACATCATCCACGGAGACGTCCTTTGCCTCCTTCTGTGCCTTGGCACGCACTTCTACACGAATGTTGCCAAGACCAGGGATTTCCACGATGTGACCCTCCAAAGCCCATGTGCTCACCACCTGACCGATGGCTTCCCATGAGGCACGAAGCATACCACGGGGAATGCAGTATGTCTCTGCTGCATAGTCGATAATCTTCTCTGCATCCATCGTGTTGTAGTGTTCCACTTTCATAACGAACATCTCTTCGCCCTTGTGTTCACCCACCTTAATGGCTTGCTGTGTGGATTTGATATTGAGTGTCGGCATAATCAAGTTGTTGATGATAATGAGAAATACGGAATAGTGACTGCAAAATTACTGCTTATTTTCCGAAAATTCCTCATGGAGTGCGTTAAAAGTTTGTAACTACAAACATTTTTCTTTGTAACTATACACTTTTGCGTTTGTAACTACAAACTTTTATCGAAGTATGGGAGCATTTGTCGTGTTCCTCCTATCTTATCCTTTTATTCATCATAAGTAAAGACGGACTTTGGTCTTAACTTAAGCCTCGCCTCGGTCATAACTTAAGCCTCAAATAAGGACAAGAGGAAACCACACCTTCTACTTACCCTTTTTCTTGCCATCTATTAAGCCTAACCCTGGTCGTCTATTATCACTAACATTGGTCGTAATAGAGGTCTCAAGTCAGCTTTCATAAATCTGCAATACGCCCCCTTCAAGTCACCTTTTTTGTAATCATCAAGTCTCTTATCGGCACGTTTTAGTTAAAAATGCATATAAATCACGCATTTTGACTTCGAAATGACTGATAATTGTTGGAAAATGATTACCTTTGCGCTCAAAGAGCGCTTATCGCTCTCAAACTAACATCAGTAACAACGTATGACATCAGTTAGAAGTAATCCAACAACCAGTGCTCAGTTTGCTGAACTCCTGAGCGGATGGAACCGAGAGACGGCTTATCTCTCTGTGGGTAATTTCGACAATCGTTACTTTAACGAGATTGTTGAAATGAAGGAGGATGCTGTGCCCTATATCTACGAGGAATTGAAGAAAGGTCCTACACTGCTGTCAATGCCCTCGACCGCATTTACCCTGGTAAGGTGAAGTGTGATGGTTACGTTCCACTAACAACCGTTTGCAACGTATGGCTAAATATTCTTTATAAATAACATCAAAACTCCATGGGCAAAATATTTGAATACTTTGGTTTTATATTCTACTTCTTTTCCAACGAGCATGAGCCTGTCCATGTTCATGTAAAGCATGGAAGCGAGTAGTGTATCTTTGATTTGATAATTGAAGATGGAGAACTTATTCGTTTGGAAAGACGCGAGAAGACTGGTGCTGACCCAATGAATTCGCAGGATGCCTCAGATGCGATAGAGTTTATCAATCACTACTGGAAGGAAATTGTAGAGAAATGGGTTGAATGCTTTGTCTATCGCAGAGCGGTCAAGAATACTAAAATCAACAAACGAATCCGTAAAAGAAAGGAAGATTAACGTTATGGCACGAATAATGATTACTGAAGCTCATTCGGTTGGAAATCTGACCGTTGAGTTGAAATTTAACGATAACACAATCCAGTGTGTCAACATAGGAGATTTTATTCATGCTCATCCACATCCACAATATGACAAATATTTGGACGAGCATGAATTCATGAAGTTCACCATTGATGATGGCAACATCGTATGGGGTGAAGATTGGGATCTCGTATTTCCTGTTGAACAACTCTATGCAGGTGCAATAGCATGATTATAATTTCATAACATAACGTCAAACAAATAAATTCAAACATAACCGCCAAAGCTATGGCTGAGGCACAACTAAATAGAAAGTACAGAAATAATTACATATTAACATATAATGGAAAATCCGCCGCGCACTGACCCCGTGCACCGAATTGCGCTTGACCCTTGAA
>JAKSLN010000042.1 GCA_024401165.1 Bacteroidaceae bacterium | reverse complement strand
ACTGTAAATCTGCTGGCTTACGCCTTCGGTGGTTCGAATCCATCTCTACCCACTCGTAAAGCGAAATTACAAATGCGGAAATAGCTCAGTTGGTAGAGCATAACCTTGCCAAGGTTAGGGTCGCGAGTTCGAGTCTCGTTTTCCGCTCGAAGAGCTAAACGAGCTCAAGGTTTGAAAAGCATCGAGTCTCGTTTTCCGCTCTAGCATCGAAAAGACCTTATAATGGTGCGTTAGTTCAGCTGGTTAGAATACATGCCTGTCACGCATGGGGTCACGGGTTCGAGTCCCGTACGCACCGCAAAGTGTTTTTCATGGTATTAGATTTAAGGTTAGTAAAGATTGGTTGTCGTGATGACAATCAATTTTTTTTGCACCTTTTCTAATGCCTTTCTTGGTCTTTTGACAAAAAGTAGTTACCTTTGCAAAGGTCAATGATGTGCGGACAAGAATGAGTGCGAATCTGAAAGACAAAACTGCCAAGGGGCTCCTGTGGAGTGGTATCAACAACGGAGCCACGCAGGTGCTCAATATCGTGATAGGCATCTGTCTGGCGCGCATGCTTACCCCCGACGATTATGCGGTGACTGGTGTTCTAGTTATCTTTTCGACACTAGCAGCCAACTTGCAGGATAGTGGTTTCTCGCAGGCTCTCATCAACCTTCCTAGTCCGCAGAAGCGCGATTACGACTCCGTCTTCTGGTTCAACTTCCTGATGAGCGTTGTTCTCTACGCGGTCCTCTTTGCCTGTGCCCCACTCATTGCTGCCTATTTTGAGATGCCTTGCCTGGTTGAGGTTTCGCGTGTCGTCTTCCTCGGCTTTGTCATTGCCGGTCTCTCCATTTCTTCCGGAGCCTATCTTCGTAAGAACCTCATGAACCGTGAGATAGCCATCCTTAGTCTTTCCGCACTGGCCCTGTCGGGCGTTGTCGGCATCGTGATGGCCTTTGCGGGCATGACCTATTGGAGCCTCGTTGCCCAGCAGCTCACGTACATAAGTATTATCACACTGGGCCGTTTCTATTTCTGTCGATGGTTACCGTCGTTACAGTTCTCTTTCAGCCCCGTCCGTCGCATGATGGGATTCGGCATGCACATGCTGGTTACCAACGTCGTGAACACCATCTCGGAGAACCTGCTTACCTTTATCATTGGGCACAACATCAAGTCGAAGGCAACGGTCGGCGACTTTACGCAGGCTAACAAGTGGAACCTGATGGCCTCAAAGATGGTTTCGGAGACGGTAGGACAGTTGGCTCAGGCGGTTTTGGTGGAGGTAACGAACGACCGTGAGCGCGAACTGCGTGTCTTTCGTAAGATGCTGCGCTTTTCGGCCTTCTTTGCCATGCCGGCGATGTTCGGCCTTTCGCTTGTCTCCCACGAGTTTGTCCTGGTGACGATAGGGGAGAAGTGGATCAACTGCGTGCCCATGATGCGCGTACTTTGCATCGGCGGTGCCTTTCTGCCTTTCTACACGCTCTATCGCAATCTTGCCGTCTCTTCTGGCAACGGTCGCCTTTACCTCTGGCTTGGCATTTCGCAAGTTGTTGTTCAATTGAGCGTTATCCTCTATTTCTCTGCCCAGGGTATCATGCCCATGGTCATCGCCTATGTGGTTTTCCAAGTCCTTTGGTTAGGCACTTGGCAGACGTTTGCCAGCCGGTACATTGGCATGCGCTGGCGTATGCTTTTGTCGGATACATTGCCCTACTTTTTAGCGGCTGCCGCGACGATGGCGTTGACATGGTTTGCCACCTCTTTCATCACGTGTCTCTGGCCTCTGTTGGTTGCTCGTATCCTCGTGGCTGGTGTTGTCTATACTGCCTTGATGTGGCTAGTGCGTGACGACATTCTCAACGAAATCATCAAAAAATACATAACGAAGAAACCCTAAATATTCTATTATGAAAAAACTGCTTGCAATACTGCTCTCCGCTTTTGCCCTGCATGCTGGTGCCCAGCAGCTTGTGGATTATGTGGATCCAATGATTGGAACGGCCGATCACGGTCATGTCTTTGTAGGGGCTCACGTGCCATTCGGCATGGTCAATGTTGGGCCGACGCAAATTGAGACAGGTTGGGACTGGTGCTCTGGCTACCATTTTGATGGCGACAGCATTGTTGGCTTCTCGCACACACATCTCAGCGGAACGGGTTGCAGCGACCTTGGCGACATTGCTCTCATGCCAACCATGGGTGAGGTGGAACTGAGTCGTACGGGGTTGGCTTCTCCCTATCGTCACGAGGCAGAAAGTGTTACGCCTGGATACTACAGTGTTGTTCTTGACCGCTCACGCATCCTTTGTCAAATGACGGCCTCCAGACGCGTCGGCTATCACAAGTACACCTGGCCCCGTGGATCGGGTGATGCACGCATCATCGTTGACCTGGAAAACGGTATCGGAGACCGACTTACCAACGCCCGCATTGTCCAGATGGATCCTCAGACGCTGGTGGGCTATCGCGTCAGCCATGGCTGGGCAAACGAGCAGCACGTGTACTTCTGTATTCAGTTTAGCAAACCCATGGAGATGTTCCTTTCGGAAAGTCCCAATGCGCCTTACGGACAGGCTGTTTTTGCCGTAGGTCCGGGAGAGACGGTAGAGGTCAAGGTTGCCCTTTCACCAACGAGCGAAATCAATGCCATCAACAACATGGCCGTCGAAATTCCCGACTGGAACTTTGAACGTGTCCGTAAGGCTGCCACTGACGAATGGGAGCGTGAATTGGGGCGTGTTCAGGCCACCTTCCGCACCGACCGCGAACGTCGCATCTTCTATACTTCGATGTATCATTTCATGATGGCACCCCAGACATGGAACGACGTCAGCGGCGACTGGCGAGGCGCGGATTACAGCGTACACCGTGCAGGCGATTTCGAGAACCTGACGACTTGGTCGCTTTGGGACACTTACCGTGCAGCCCATCCGCTGGCCACTCTCATCATGTCAGACCGCATGACCAACTACGCTCAGGTAATGCTACACATTGCCGACGAGCGAGGTGAACTCCCCGTCTGGCACCTGATGGGTTGCGAAACCTACTGTATGGTGGGTTGTCCCGGCATTCCTGTTCTCGCCGACCTTGTCCTCAAGGGCGTCAAAGGCTTTGACTATGAGGCTGCCTATCGAGCGCTGAAAGCTTCCATGCTCAAACCGAATCGTGGCAAGCACTACCTGGAGGAGTTGGGTTACTTGCCTTACGACGGAACCGAGGGCGAGACCGTTGCAAAGAACCTGGAGTATTACCTTGCAGAATGGAGCGTGGCACAAGTGGCTGGCAAGTTAGGTCACAAGGAAGATAGTGTCCACTTTGCCAGTATCGCTCAAAATTATAAGAAACTTTTTGACCCTCGTGTACGCTGCATGAGAGCTCTTTCCACCGATGGCAAGTTCCGCTCCATTGAAGGGTTCAATCCCGGCCACCAGACGGGTGACTATACAGAGGGCAATCCCTGGCAGTACACCTGGCTCGTGCCCCACGATGTCATGGGACTCGTCGAAACGCTGGGTGGCAAGGATGCCTTCATCGGTCGCCTCGACTCTCTCTTCACGGCCGACAGCGACCTGGGTGCCAACGCCAATCCCGACATCACGGGGCTCATTGGTCAGTATGCCCACGGCAACGAACCCAGCCACCATACTTTATATTTATATAATTATGTGGGACAGCCCCAGAAGACACAGCGCATGGTTCGCCGTGTAATGGACGAACTCTATACCGACCAGCCTGCTGGACTGTGTGGAAATGAGGATGTTGGCCAAATGTCGGCATGGTATATTCTCTCTGCCTTAGGACTCTATCAGGTGGAACCTTGTGGAGGGCGTTACCAAATTGGCAGTCCCATTGTGGAGAAGGCTGTCATCAATGTGGGTGAAGGTCGCACCTTTACGATACAGACCCATGGTGGTGCTGCCAACAAACCCGTCATCAAGAAGATGAAACTGAACGGCAGTCCCTATACCAAGACCTACCTTGACTATAAGGACATCATGGCTGGCGGAACATGGGAGATCTGGTTCTAATGCTCCTCCTCTATTGTTGCCATGAGAGCGAGCATCTGATCGCGTAGTTTGGCAGCTTCGACGAATTCCAGTTTCTTGGCAGCTTCCTGCATCTGTCGGCGTAGTTTTTCGACACGCTTCTTGCGTTCCTCGAGACTGAGGAACTGTGCTTCCTCCTCTGCGACAGAGAGCGTGGGAACCTCAGGCTCGACGTAAGCTCGTTTGTCTTGCTGTTGGCCGAGCTCAATCAAATTGCCCATCATTCGGGCCTTCTTGATGGCCTGCGGACTGATGCCGTGTTCCTCGTTGTAACGCAGCTGCTTCTCGCGACGTCGGTTCGTTTCGTCGATGGTCTGCTGCATGCTTTGTGTGATGTGATCGGCATACATGATGGCTTTACCGTTGATGTTGCGGGCAGCACGTCCGACCGTCTGGGTGAGAGAACGATGGCTGCGCAGGAAGCCTTCCTTGTCGGCATCGAGGATGGCAACGAGCGACACTTCGGGTAGGTCGAGACCTTCGCGCAAGAGATTGACGCCGACGAGGACGTCAAATTCGCCGGCACGCAGACCGTCCATAATCTTTACTCGATCCAGCGTGTCGACTTCCGAATGGATGTATTGGGTGCGAATGTCGTGTCGGACTAGATAATCCGTCAGTTCTTCTGCCATTCGCTTGGTGAGTGTAGTGACGAGGCATCGTTCGTCGCGCTCAATGCGTTGTTGAATTTCTTCCATGAGATCGTCGACCTGATTCTGCGAGGGACGTACCTCGATGATGGGGTCGAGAAGGCCGGTGGGACGGATGAGTTGCTCGACGATGACGCCCTCGCTCTGGACCAACTCGTAGTCGGCAGGTGTGGCACTGACGTAGATGCACTGGTGCACCATCTCTTGGAATTCTTCGAACTTGAGCGGGCGGTTATCCTTGGCAGCCGGCAAACGGAATCCATATTGCACGAGGTTGGTTTTGCGTGCCTGGTCGCCACCATACATGGCTCCAATCTGAGGTACGGAAACGTGGCTCTCGTCGATAACCATGAGGAAGTCGTCGGGGAAGAAGTCGAGGAGGCAGTAGGGGCGGGTACCGGGTTCGCGTCCGTCGAAATAGCGGCTGTAGTTCTCGATGCCCGAGCAGTGCCCCAACTCGCGAATCATTTCGATGTCATATGTTACTCGTTCGTGTAAACGCTTGGCTTCTATGGGCTTGCCAATCTCTTCGAAGTAGGCTACCTGCTCGGCTAGGTCGTGCTGTATCTTTGTGATAGCTGCCTCTTGCGTCTCTTTGGTGGTGAGGAAGAGGTTGGCGGGGTAGATGCGGTATTCGGGAAAGCGTCCCAGTCTCATCATGGAGATGGGGTCGACCTCTTCTAGCGACTCGATCTCGTCGTCCCAGAAAGTGACGCGAAGCAGGTTGTCGGAGTAGGCGAGGGCGACGTCGACGGTGTCACCCTTCACGCGCACTTCGCCTCGGCTGAGCGAGATGTCGTTACGGACGTAGAGCGACTCCAACAGTCTGCGCAAGAGAACGTTGCGGTCCAGCTTCATTCCGACCTTGAGGTCGATGACATTGTCGTAAAAGGCAGATGGGTTGCCCATGCCGTAGATGCAGCTGACGGAACTGACCACGATGACATCCTTTCGCCCGGAAAGTAAGGCAGACGTGGCAGCCAGTCGCAGTTTATCAATTTCTTCGTTGATGGCCAGGTCCTTCTCGATGTATGTGTCAGTCTGGGGGATGTAGGCCTCTGGCTGGTAGTAGTCATAGTATGAAACGTAGTATTCGACCGCGTTGTTGGGGAAGAAGGCCTTCATCTCACCATAAAGCTGGGCGGCCAGCGTCTTGTTATGTGAGAGGATGAGCGTCGGTTTGCCCACCTCCTTGATGACGTTGGCGATGGTGAATGTCTTGCCGCTTCCCGTTACACCGAGAAGCACCTGTGCGGGCAGTCCTTCGTTGATGCCCTGCACCAGTTGACTGATGGCTTCGGGTTGATCACCCGTTGGCTGATAGGCTGATGTGAGTTCAAAATTCATGTTGCAAAGATACAAAAAAGAACTATTTAGAACGGAAGAATTATACGCATAATATTTTCTCCTGCTCTGCAAGTGCCTCAAAAAAAGCAAAAAAAGTGTTAATTAGTTGTCTGTTTCATGGAAAAGCAGTAACTTTGCGCGCTAATTATAGAACAGAATGAAGAATATTGTCGTAGCATTTGGTATACTGCTCTTTTCGCTCGTCTCGTGCGGTGAGTACATTGCTGTGCAGAAGAGTCCGGATATGGAATACCGCTATGAAGCTGCCAAAAGCTACTTTGCCGAAGGTAAGTTCGAAAAGTCTGCAGCATTGCTTACGGACATTCTTACCTATATGAAAAGTACTCAAAACGGCGAGGAGTCACTCTACATGCTGGCCTTGTCAGAGTTCAATGCCCGCGATTATGAGACGGCTTCGACCTACTTCAAGAAGTACTTCCAGTCCTATCCCAGAGGAATGTTTGTAGAGGCTTCGCGCTACTACTCCGCTTTGGCACTCTATCGCCAGATTCCCGACGTGCGCCTCGACCAGAGTGGCACCGAGTCGGCCATTCGCGAGTTCCAGTCGTTTGTGGAGATGTATCCTTACTCCCGCCACCGCCAGAGTGCTGAGGCTTGCATCAACGAGATGCAGGACGTGCTGGTTGAAAAGGAATACCTGGCAGCCAAACTATACTATGACTTGGGCGACTATGTCAACAACTGCGCCTATGGCGGCAGCAACTACGAGGCATGCGTTGTAACGGCACAGAATGCATTGAAGGAGTTTCCCTTCGCCAGCAACGAGCGCCGCGAAGACCTCTCCGTTCTGGTTTTGCGCAGCAAGTATCAGTTGGCTAAGAAGAGCGTTGAGAACAAGCGAATCGACCGCTTCCGCGACGCCATCGACGAGTACTACTCATTTATAAACGACTATCCCGAATCCCGATACATGAACGAGGCCATGCGCATCCACCGCAATGCCGATGCCATCGTCAAGAAGAAAAAAATCAATCTGGACGACGAGGATTGATGCAATTTTCAAGAAATCGCCGAAAGCAGGCAATGCCTAAGGGCTGAGTCTAGGTTGGCGTGCTTGAGTACTGAGTATAGATAAACAGATTTGCAAATCGTAAAAAGAAAAATAAAGATGGACTACAAGAAGAGTAATGCCCCCACAAACACGGTAACCCGTGACGTGATGAATCTTTGTGACCAGACAGGTAACATCTACGAGAGTGTTGCCATCATCGGTAAGCGTGCCAACCAGATTGGCGCAGACATCAAGGCCGAGCTGTCAAAGAAACTCACCGAGTTTGCCACTCGCGGCGACAATCTCGAGGAGACCTTCGAGAACCGTGAGCAGATTGAGATTTCTCGTTTCTACGAGCGTATGCCCAAACCCACCCTCATTGCTACGCAGGAGTTTATTGAGGGCAAGGTGTATTTCCGCAATCCCAGTCGTGATAACGACATGATGGACTAACAGATCGCTATGCTTCAAAGAATTCAGACGGTTTATATGGTCCTCGCCATCGTTTGCGTGGTGCTGGGACTGTGCAACCCCATAGGTCAGCTTACGGGTGAGGATGGCGGTTCTGCCATGCTCTACAACCTGTGGCTGAGCCTCACCGCAGAATCAGGAGTTACAGAGCACGTTGTCATGCCTTGGGCTGCCTTGTTTGCTCTGCTCGTGTTGGTTGCTTCTATCTTGACAGTCAACATCTTCCTGTTCAAGAAGCGTGCCCTTCAGATGCGCATCTGCAGTTTTGCGATGCTCATTCTTGTGGGATATTATTTGGCTGGTGTTGCCTTCCTTCTTCTCAACAGCTACGATGAAGGTGCTTCGCTTATGTCGTGCTTCCGTCCCACCGTTTGGGGGGCCATGCCTTTCGTGGCTATCATCCTCACCTACCTGGCATTTCGTGGCATATTGAAGGACCAACTGCTCATCAAGTCGCTTGACAGACTGAGATAAGTCCTACTTGTTTTATTGTTTCGTCTCACTTATAATAAATATAATAAGGTATACAAGAAAAGACTCTCCATATGGAGGGCCTTTTGTGTGTTTTGTGGTGAACTTATTTTGCTGGTCTTCTTTCTTTATTTCCTGTCTGCCCCTTTCGTTTTAACAAGATCGAAGAGGTAAGTCAGTTTGACGGCGATGGCGCCGTGTGCCGAGCGACCGAACGGGTCGGTCTTGCTGTTGTGGAAGATGTCCGATAGGGCGAAGTTGTAGCGTGCGTCCAGCATGAAGTGGCCGACGGCCGAACTGAACTCGACACCCGCACCACCCGTGATGCCATAGTCGAAAGTGTTCTGGATAGGCAAGTCGTACTGCTGGATGACGCGATTGGGGCGCTGATTGAGCGTCGTGAAACTCCAGTCGCCGGAGCGTTTGTCGCTGTCACTCAAGTAGAAACCAATCTGCGGGCCTAGCAGGATGTAGCCCTGCATGCCCTTTACTTCGCGGCCGAAACCGAGGCGTGCGAGCAACGGCACCTGAATGTAGTTGATCGTGCGCTCGTACGTGTCATTCGATGTCTCGATGAGCTCCTTCCACCCCAGCTCTGTGTAGTTTACCTCAGCTTGAAGGGCGCAAATCATATTGAAGTACTTTTCGCACGTGTATCGAATCGTTCCTCCAAACGTCTTGCCTAGTTTGAACGACTGCTTGATGGTCGGGTTGAACTCCACCTTGTCAAGGGTGATGCCACCGTTGAAACCGATAGCCAAATCGTTTCGGGGTGCGCCTATCTGAGCCATTCCTTTTGCTCCCGTTAGGAGCAAGAGGAAGAGGATTGTGATATGTCGTAGTTGCCTTCTCACTTGATGATTTCGATGCGTTGTGAAACGGTGTAGTGGACGAGGTTGATTAACTGGTTGGTGTGTGCAGAGTTCTCGTTCTTCTGGTCAAAGTAGAAACCGTTCTGCAAGGGGGTGTAGTTCAGGGTCGTCATCTTCTCGTCGAAGAAGTCACCCAATCTTGCCAGTCCGTTCATGAAGTAGAAGCCCAGGTCAAATCCAAAGATACCGTATCTGGGGTACGTGCGTGAAATCTCCGTTTTGAAGTTACGCTTGTAGTTTGCCTCGAAGTGTGCCACGCGGGCATCGCTCGGATTGCGGTAGAAGGGGCAGTAGGCGTAGGTGTCCAGGGCATGGTAGTCTGCCTGCAACGTTGAAACATACGTGGGCCATTCGGGATAGCCCACCATCGTTATCTTGTATTCGGGATGGTTCTTCTGGAAGTTGCGCAGTTTCTTGACCAGCGTGCTCGTTGCGCTCAGGCTCGAAGCGTCGGGTATGATGACGTTCGTTTTGGTGCGGCTGAGGGTGGCGAGCCAGGTGGCGTCGTCTGCCTCCATTGCCAGCGACTTCGATGTCGCGCCACGTCCGGCAAACTGGTTCTTCATGTTGCCGATGAACTGCTTGCCACGCTCGTCGGGTGTTCCTGTCTGAAGGATGATGCAGTTGTCCTTGCTGAACCGGCTCGCCACGATGTCGCTTCCGTTCTTGCGTGCTGCCTCGCTGTTGATGGATGCTTGATAGACGTATGGATTGTTCGTCCCCACCGTGTTTGTCGTGGCAAAAGGCATGACCAGTCGTATCTTGTTCTCCTTACAGAAGTCGCTCAAGATGCCCGCCTGTGTCGCCGTCAGGGGGCCGAAGATGATGTCCATGCTCTTCAGCTCCGACTTCGACGTCAGGTATTGCATGTCTGCCTGCGTGCTGCCGCTGTGGTAAGCGTACATGTTAATTGTCGTGCCTTGGTGCTTGAGGCTGTCCGCAGCCATCAGTATGCCACGGTAGAACTCGATCATCTTGTTGCCTCTGTCGCCTCCCTCCTTCATGGGAAGAATGACGGCAACCTTCAGGTTGTTCAGTGTCTTGCGCTTTGCTGCGTCTGCCGCAGCCTTGGCTGCTGCTTCTGCTGCCGCTTTCTCTGCCGCTATGCGTTCTGCCTCAGCCTGTTTCTCGGCACGCGAGTAGGGGATGTACAGGAACTCGCCCTTCTTCAATTTCGACTCGACCGTCAGTCCGGGGTTTGCTTCCACCAATTCCTCGATGGTCAGATTGTAAAGGAGAGCAATGCGGTAGAGGTTGTCCTTCTTCTGAATGCGGTACAGTTCCTTGTACCAGGTCTTCAGGCTGCTCTGCTGCTCTGTCTGCGCCGAGGGAGCAGCGGTAACTGTTGTGGCGGGAGTCGTTAGCTTGGTCGTGGCGGGAGTCGTTGTGGTGGGAACCTGTGCAGCGTGTGTCTGTGCAGGACTCGTTGTAGTTGCCGTTTTTGCAGGCTGTGTTTCCGCAGGCTTTGCCGCAGGTTTGGGTGCTGCTGTGGCGGTGGGCTGCGCCGTTGTGGTGGTGCTTGCCGCCTTGTTGCCTGGGATGACTAGCGTCTGTCCTGGACGTATCTTGTCGCCCGTGCCAACCGACGGGTTAGCCTGGATAATGTCGTTGGGACTTATTCCGTATTTGCGGGCAATGGCGTATATCGTTTCGCCAGGCTGTATGACGTGTTGCTTTTGTGATTGCGCAAAGGTGGATGTAGCAATAAACAGGCAAAGTGCCGTCAGAAGAATTTTTGTGGCAGTCTTCATATTTTATTATACATAATTCATTGCAAAGTTACTGCAACTTGTGTGAAAAACAAAAATAATTGCTAAGATTTGGTGCATAAGTCAGTATAAATTGCTATTTTTGCAGAAAATATCGCGCTTTGCGAACTGAAAACCCTTTGCTTGCGAAGAGAAATTCTAAAGTGTGAAGCAAAAACAACCTGTTTGGATGAATAGACATTTCCGTATTTTACTCATCGCCATACTGACGGCCGTTCCTTTTCTCTGCCGTGCCCAGTACTGCGAGCCGTCCGCTACCTATCTCACCGTGGTAGGCGACACCCTCGACGACGCCTCCGTCGATCAGGACGCACCTTTGAAGGGGTACTTCAAGGCCAATCCCCGCGACGTGGAAGGTTTTCATGTACGCTACGAATGGAAGATCTGGAACATCGATGCGCCCGACGAGATTTTGGTCCATCGCTTCGAGGAAGACTTCGAATACACGTTCGAGCAGAGTGGCCGTTTCCAGGTTCAGTTGTATGCAACCTTTTCTGCTGATGGTGAGACGTTCATGTGGCCCGAGGAAGGGGAGGAGGATCCCCTCAATGTTGTCATCAGCTCTTCCAAGCTCGAGATGCCCAACGCCTTCTCGCCCAATGGCGACGGCTACAACGACGTCTATAACGCCAAGCCAGGTTTCCAGAGCATTGTCTCGTTCAAGGCAACCATCTTCAATCGTTGGGGACAGCGCATCTATTCCTGGTCCAACCCCGACCGCGAGCAGGATGGCTGGGATGGCAACTACAACGGCCGTCGCGTAAAGGATGGTGTCTACTACGTCGTCGTGGCAGCACGCGGTGCCGATGGGCGGAAGTACAATATCCGCAAGGACGTCAACGTGTTGACGGGGTATGATAATGGAACAACAAATAGTGGAGGAACGGAAGATGAGTGAACTTATACAGGTTTTGGGAGCCCGCGTACACAACCTCAAGAACGTGGACGTGGAGATACCGCGCAACAGTTTGGCCGTCATCACCGGACTGAGCGGCAGCGGTAAGTCAAGTCTAGCCTTTGACACCATTTTTGCCGAGGGACAGCGTCGCTACATCGAGACCTTCTCGGCCTATGCCCGTAACTTCCTGGGCAACATGGAGCGCCCCGACGTCGACAAAATCACGGGACTCTCCCCCGTCATCAGCATCGAGCAGAAAACCACCAACCGCAATCCCCGATCCACCGTCGGCACCACTACCGAGATCTACGATTACCTGCGTCTGCTCTTCGCCCGTGCCGGCGAAGCCTTCAGCTACGTTACTGGCGAGCGCATGGTCAAGTATACCGAGGAGCAGCTTATCGAGCTCATTCTCAAGGACTATGACGGCCGCAAGATTTACCTCATGTCGCCCCTTGTCAAGAACCGCAAGGGACACTATCGTGAACTTTTCGAGTCCATCCAGCGCAAGGGCTTCCTCTACGTCCGTGTCGACGGCGTCATTCAGGAAGTCATGCCCGACATGAAGCTCGACCGCTATAAGAACCACTCCATCGAGGTCGTTGTCGACCGTCTTATCGTTCAGGACAAGGACGATCGCCGCCTCCAAAATAGTGTGGCAAGCGCGCTCAAGCAAGGCGACGGCGAGATGCTTGTCTACGACGTGGAGCGCGAAGACGTGCGTCACTACAGCCGCCACCTCATGTGCCCCACCAGCGGCATCGCCTATCGCGAACCCGCGCCTCACGACTTCTCCTTCAACTCCCCCCAGGGCGCCTGTCCCCATTGCCACGGATTAGGTTACGTCCCCTTCGTCGACAAAGGGCAGGGCATGTCTCCCGACGCAGATGACGAGGAGGTCGACTACATTGGCATCACTCGCATGAAGGCCTCCAAGGACGATGAGGACGAAGCTGCTGTACGCATGGTCGTTTGTCCTGAGTGCCACGGCAAGCGCCTCCGCAAGGAGTCCCTCTACTTCCGCATTGCCGACAAGAACATCATCGACCTCTCCGAGATGGACATTTCAGAACTCTACCAGTGGATGAAGCATCTCGACGACAAGTTCACCGAGCGACAGCGTCAGATAGCCCCCGAAATCATCAAGGAGATTTGCACCCGCCTCCACTTCCTCCTCGACGTCGGTCTCGACTACCTTTCCCTTTCGCGCAGCAGCGTCAGCCTCTCCGGAGGCGAGAGTCAGCGCATTCGTCTGGCCACTCAGATTGGCAGTCAGCTCGTCAACGTCCTCTACATCCTTGACGAGCCCTCCATCGGTCTTCATCAGCGCGACAACCGCCGTCTCATCCGTTCCCTCAAGTCCCTTCGCGACATTGGCAACACCGTCATCGTCGTCGAGCACGACCAGGAGATGATGGAGCAGGCCGACTACATCGTTGACATGGGACCGCGTGCCGGTCGCCTTGGCGGCGAAGTCGTCTACCAGGGCAGCTATCCCGACATGCTGAAGGTAGACACCCTCACCAGTCGCTACCTCAACGGCACCCTTCGCATCGATCCACCTGCCCAGCGACGCCGTGGCAACGGCAACTTCCTCAGTTTGCGAGGCTGCACCGGCAACAACCTGCAGGGCGTCGACGTCGACTTCCCCCTCGGTGTCTTCATCTGTGTCACCGGAGTCAGCGGCAGCGGCAAGAGCACCCTCATCAATGACACCCTCCATCCCATTCTTTCTCAGCATTTCTATCGTTCACTCCGCGAACCTTTGCCCTACGAGTCTGTTAGCGGCATCGAACACATCGACAAGGTTGTCGACGTAGACCAGAGTCCCCTCGGACGCACGCCACGTTCCAATCCCGCCACCTACACCGGCGTCTTCAACGACATCCGTCAACTCTTCGTCCAGCTGCCCGAGGCCAAGATACGCGGATACAAGCCCGGCCGATTCTCCTTCAACGTCAAGGGAGGCCGCTGCGAGGTCTGCTCCGGCAACGGCTATCGCACCATCGAGATGAACTTTCTCCCTGACGTCTACGTTCCTTGCGACGAATGTCAGGGAAAGCGCTACAACCGTGAAACCCTTGAGGTGCGCTATCGTGGCAAGAGCATTGCCGACGTCCTCAACATGACCATCAACCAAGCGGTCGAGTTCTTCGAGCACATCCCCCATATACTCAATAAGATTAAGGTGCTGCAGGAAGTCGGACTGGGCTACCTCAAGCTTGGACAGCCCAGCACCACCCTCAGCGGTGGCGAGAGTCAGCGCGTTAAGCTGGCCACCGAACTTGCCAAGAAGGACACCGGAAACACTTTCTACATCCTCGACGAACCCACCACCGGCCTTCACTTCGACGACATCCGTCAGCTCCTCTCCGTCATCAACCGGCTCGTCGACAAGGGCAACACCGTCCTCGTCATCGAGCATAACCTCGACGTCATCCGCTCTGCCGACTATCTCATCGACATGGGTCCCGAGGGAGGCCGAGGCGGTGGCAAACTCCTCTCCTTTGGCACGCCCGAGAAGGTCGCCAAGAGCAACGTGGGCTATACCCCCGAGTATTTGCGATAAAGGAAGGAGGGTCTCCCCCCCCTTCCGCATTAAGATTTTACCCTTTTCTTTCTAATTTCCCAGTATGGTTCCGTCCTTTGCCATGCCCTCGGCAGAGACGCTGATTTGTCCTCGCTTGCCGTTGTTGTAGAGCTTCACTTCGGCATGTCCGTCGGCATCGAGGGGGAGGGCAGGGTTCCAGTACAGCGTGCGCCGGTAGTCCTTGGGTTGCTCCTCCATCTTGCGGTTCTTGTAGTTCGGATGGTAGAAGTCGTCGTGGTAGGCAAAGCCCTTGATGACGTAGTGGCGGTCGCGATAGAACGGACGCCGTCCATCGTCGGCGATGGGGTAGATGGCAATGTGCGTCTCGGGAACGTTTGAACCGGCATATCGGTTGCTGCCCTCGAGTCGCGGCTGGTAATCGGTGTAGATGATGTACTTGTCGAGTCGAGTCTGGTCGTAGTATGAAGCAATCTCTTCTTCGGATATAAACCGGTACGGATTTCCGCATCGGTCACGATGCATGAAGGAGGCAAGGTTGCCGCGCATGTAGATGGAGTCCTCGGCGGTGACCATGTTGTTGATGGCGCGACGGGTGACGTCGTAGCCATAGCGAATCCAGATGTTGGAGTGCTTACGGCTGTCGAGCTTGTCCTCGCCATTTGTCGATTCCCAATCGGGACAGGTAATGGTGATGAAGGGGTGCTCCATGCCGTAGTCGCCCAGATAGTTGCGGACTATCATCTCGGGACTGGGGTAGTAGATGCCGCCGTCGATGGCGTCGTTGTAAGCTTGTGAGGCGTCGACGATGAAGGCAGGGATGGAGTCAGAGAACTTCGTCTGGCCGTTGTGCTTTGCCCCCACCTTGACCTCGCGCATCTGGTGGGTTCCGTCGGCCAGCAGTTGCGCTCCGAGCAGTTTGTCGGCCGTCTGGAGCAGGCGCTGCTGGTAGTAGTTGTAGGGCTTGACAAAGCGGGGGTAGGGCTGGTCGACGATTACCTTGTAGTCGGCCGGATCGACGCGGAACCTGCTTCTGTGTCCGTCGGGCAGTTCGCGCTCGTTGTTTTGCATCTGTATCCAGGGATAGTCCTTCACCTTCTTCTTTTTCTGATTGTCAGACCACCACGTCGTAGTGTCGGCGGCGCTGATGAAGAGGTGGGCCTCGCCGTAGAAGCGGGGCATGAGGAAGCGGAAGCGTCCGTTCTTGCTCATCATGTCGGTGGTGCGCGTCTCCACGCCGTCGATAGACACGATCTCAGCATGGACGAGGATGTCCTTGCGCTTCTTCTTCGACTTCTTCTGGTCGCTCAGGCGGTCCATGTCGGCGTCCTCGTTGTAGGTGACGTCGTCGCCAGCCTGTACCGCGCCCGTCTCGAGGTTGTCGACCGTGAGGCTGCTGGTCATGTTGTCGTTTGCCAGCGCGCTGGTGGTGGAACTGAGGTCATAGAAGCTGTTGTACTGCTTGTACACGTCCTCGTCGCCGGCGTCATCCTCTATTGCTGCCAGGTTGGCGTAGACGAGGCCGGTGGGATTGTTCACGTTGTAGAAGCCCTGCAGCTGGTCCATGAGGGCGTAGTCCATGGTGTTGAAGTCGTGGTACTCCCAGCTGGATGATTGGTAGACGTTTCCGCTGACGGTGGGATACGACTCGGAAACCTGCGACATCTCCCACTGTCCCGGCACAGCCATTTCGCGCCAGTTGAAACGGCGCCAGCCCTGAATCATCAACAGCAGGTCCAGCGCGTCGCGATGCTCCTTGTCATCCTTCTCGAAGTACCAGCTCGGGTTGGGAATGAAGCCGCGCACCTCGGAGGCCAGCAGCATCTCGGTGCGCATGGTGGCGTTGTCGTAGAGCTGGTCTTTGTAGGCGGCATCGCGCACGGACATGCTGATGACCGAGTTCGGGACGGACTGCACGCCCAGTCGGATGGGCTGGTAGGGGGCAAAGGTAAGTTCCTCCAGTCCTCCCGTTGCCGTGTTCACGGCCTCTTCGCCGTCCTCGTTCGTTCCCAGGAAGGAGATGGAGACGGAAGGCTCCTCCTCCAAAAGGGAGGGGTGACTAAGAGCGGGTAGGGTGTCACCACTAAGAGTGGGGTGGATGTCGCTAAGGGCGGGCATCGTGTTGTAGAAGAGGCGGTCGGCCCAGATGCGGCCATCCACGTCGAAGATGGTTACCTGGTTAACGCCTTCTTTCAACTCCTGCTTGGGGATGCTGATGGTGTTAGCCTGCCTGTTGTTAGGAAGCAATAGGCTGTCTGAGAGTGCCAGGTTGCTGGCCAGGCTGTCGAGGGTCATGACCTTGAGGACGTTGCCCTCGTTCATGATGGTCAGTCCCAGGCTGTCGCGCTCGATGCCAGGTGTGAAGGCGAGGTTGAAGACCCATGTCGAGTCCGTCTGCTCCACCCTGAGGGCAACGCCTTCGGGCTCGGGTTTGGGCAATTTTGCCTTTGCCTCGTGACCGTTGCGGTCCACGAAGCGTATGGTGCGTTCCATGTCCTTGCCGGGTGTGACGACGAACGAACCGCGATATTTCTGCCAGTGCAGGGTGTCGGTGGGCAGGATGGGGGCCGCAGCTACGTCCTTCGCTGCCGCTCCTGCCGTGGCGTTCTTCTTCGTCGCCGCCTTCAGTTCGCGCTTCGACTCCTTCTTGCGCGTCTTGGCCTGCTGCTTGGCCGCCTTCGCCTCCTCCTTGCCTTCCTCGTCGCCTAGGCTGAGGATGCCGTCGCCAGCCTCCTCGCCGTCCTCCCACAGCACCTCGTAGGCTACGCGGCAGGGCAGTCCCTCGACGAGGGTGCCGCCTTCCGGGAACAGGGTCATCTCCAGCGAGGGCTTGTCGGGGTCGTTCTTGAAGTAGCGGCGCATGGGGCGTGTCGTCATGTTCTCCGCATACTCACCCTCCTTCTTCGGAGCGTCGTAGACGGGGAAGACACGGCTGTACAGCTTCTCGTAGTCGCGGTAGTGCAGCAGTTCCTGCTCCTTGTTGAGGTACCATTGGGTGCTGGTCTTCGAGTGGGGATGCATGTACACGCCCCAGTTCAGCTGCCATCGCGTGTAGGCCCTCAGCTCGTAGAATCCGCCGTAGTACTCCTTGCTCAGCGCAAAGTTTCCGTAGCCTCGTCCGTCCTTCATCTCCACCAGCTTGCGCTCCATCATGTAGCCGTCCTGGTTGTAGAGTTCGACGTAGAGCACTCGGCTGATGTTGCTGGGCTTGTCGTTGTTGGTCTGGCGGGTATAGGCGGCAAACCAGATGGTGTCGCCCAGGAAGTAACTCGTGTTGTCCATGTGCAGGTACACCTTCTCCTGCGGAATGCTCTGGCTGAAGCGGGTGAGGCGGTCCAGCAGGCGCCCCATCTTGGTGGTGGGCTGCGGGATGCTGTCGTGTACAATCTCCGACTGGTTCTCCAGTCCTGCCAGGCGCTCCTCCTCCTTGGTGCGCTGTATGATGTTGGCGCGTGCCCAGAGCGACTGGTCGAAGCCCGCCTCCTGAATGCTGGCCAGCATGTTCTCCTTGGTGCGGTTCTTCTTCTTGGCCTTCAGCTTCAGTTTCAGGTCATCTATATTATATAATAAGGTCTGGTTCTGGAAGTCGCCGCTCTTCATCTTCACGGAGATGTCGCTCACCTGAGTGAACTTCCCGTCGTGTCGGTAGTTGATGTGCAGCGCCAGCTCGATGGGCGTCGAGATGGTCATCAGGTCCTTCCTCACCTGCAGGTTCAGGTTCTCCACGTTGCCGTCGAAGCGCAGGGGGCGCATCGACTTGGCATCGACGTATAGCGTGCCCGTCATGATGGGTTGCTTCGATGTCAACTTGTCGTTCCTCTTGATGTGCAGGCAGTATATCAGCTTCTGGTTCTCGTCCACCAACTCCTCGCCCGTCACGTCGTAGAAGTTCTCTATGTCGCCCAACTGCGGCTCTCTGTTGGCAGGGTTGCTGAGTCCTCTCCCGCTCTTGTAAAGTTCAAAGATGGTATTCAGGTCAAAGCTCATGACTCCCATGTTCGTGTTCAGCGGAGTGATGAGCGTCTTCCAGAAGTCTACGTTGCGTGTCAGCGGTCCCAGTTCCAGCGGGTGGTGGAAGTTCATGCTGGCTATGGCCGGTGCCGACAGACCCTTCTCGGTCAGTCGTCCGTTGATACCTTGCTGGATGGTTATGTCGCGCAGGTTGACAGCCGAGTTAGCCTCCACGAAGGCCTCCACCAGGTCGCGTGTGCGAAGCGTGGTGGTCATTCGCATGAAGTACTGGCTCTTCTTGCCCTTCTTGCTGTCAAACTCCCTGTTCATCCTCTTCGCCACCTGCAGCAGCGTGCTGGGCCAGGCACGCACCTCCAGTTCGCGCATGCTGTGCTCCAGCGGCTTCATCTTGATGCGTTCGGGCACTTCCCCCATCCTGATGCTAACGCTCTCGTATCCTACGCACGTAATCCTCAGCACCACCGCCTCGTCCGCCGTTATGGTGAAGTCGCCCTCGTAGTTCGTCAGCGTACCGTTCTCCTCGGTTGCGTACACCGCCACGTAGGGCAGCGGCTCGCCCGTCTTGGCATCCGTTATGTGACATTGCACCGTCACGTCCTCGGCGCGCAGCACCAGCGCCACGATCATCAGGGTCAGGAAGAGAAAATATCGTCTCATATTGCTCCGTTCTACTATATATGAGGCAAAGTTACAGAAAATATTTATACCGACAAAGAAAACATTCGTTTTTTCAAACTTTCGCTTTTGTTTATAGTTACTCAGGTATCAAAAGCGATGTGCTTAACTTCAACCAAAAACTTGCATTCTATTGCAACTCTAATCTGACGGCGTCTGCCTGGTGAAGAGGGACGATCAGGCAAAGATGGGCGTGGTGAAGAGGTAGCAAGGCTTAGCGAGGCCATGAACCGTGGCTACAACATCATTCTGCTGAGGGAGAACGTTTAGTGCGGTGAGGAGCTTTAGAATTATCTTTACATTTATGTAAATTTAGAGCAATTTTGCAACTTGTTGATAATTAATATGTTGCAAAATGCGCTCGAGGACTTGAAAATTACCGCTGCAGTATTTTTAAATTCCCGCTGCGGAAATTTTAAAATCGCGCTGCGGAAATTTCAAAAAGGCGCAGCGGTAATTTTTTGGAGTATGAAAAAGGTTTACAAAGACCCCCTCCCTAACCCTCAAAGACCCTCTCCCCCGCCTCCCCCATAATGGGGAGGAGCGCTACCGCGAAGAGAGGGGAACGAAGGGAGAGGATAAGTCGAAACAAGACTAAAGAATGAGGGGGAAGAAGACCGTGACAGTAAGTTTTTCTGCATAAAGTTTGCAGATTGTTATTTTCTTTGTAATTTTGCATAGCAATACCAAAGACGATACGAATGAAACGAGCACTTACCGTACTGCCCCTGCTGACCCTGGCTGCCCAGGCTGTGGCACAGAACCAGCAGCGACCTAACATCGTGTATATCATGACCGACGACCACACGGCACAGATGATGTCGTGCTATGGCAACAGCTACATGCAGACGCCCAACCTGGACCGCATAGCCCAGGAGGGTGTGCTCTTCCGCAACAGTTACGTGGCTAATTCGCTGAGCGGTCCGTCGCGTGCCTGCATGATAACGGGCAAGCACTCGCACAAGAATGGGTTCACAAACAACGAACACGGCGTGTTTGACGGCAGTCAGCAGACGATGCCCAAACTGCTGCAGGCGGCGGGCTATCAGACGGCACTCATTGGCAAGTGGCACCTGGTGAGCACGCCGACGGGCTTCGACTACTACGAGATACTGCGCGGACAGGGTGAGTACTACAATCCGGACTTCATCCAGATGGATGGTTCGACGAAGCGGTCGGAGGGGTATTGCACGGACGTGGTGACGGACAAGGCCATCGACTGGATGGACCATCGTGACAAGGAGAAGCCCTTCATCCTATTCGTCCATCACAAGGCGTGCCATCGCGACTGGCTGCCCGACTTGAAGTACCTGCGTGCCTACGAGGACCAGACGTTCCAGGCGCCGGCCAACTTCAACGACAACTGGGAGGGACGACTGGCAGCGCAACAGCAGGAGATGACCATTGCGAGCAGTCACGACATGGACCTCATCTACGACAACAAGGCGTATCTGCCGGGCGACAAGAGCCGCCTGAGCGGGACGTACCTGGCCTACGTGAACCGCCTCGGCCAGAAGGACAGACAGGCGTACTGGGCCTTCTACGACAGCATATCGTGCGACTTCTACCGCCGATTCCCGGAGATGCGCGAGCGCATGACGCCACAGGGACTGCAGATTCAGAAGGACGGCAAGCGCATCGTGGAGAACGCGGCGGTGACGGACTGGAAGTACCAGCGTTACATGCGCGACTATGCAAAGGTGACAAAGAGCCTGGATGACAACGTGGGCCGCCTGCTGGACTATCTGAAGGAGCACAACATGCTGGAGAACACGCTCATCGTGTACACCTCGGACCAGGGTTTCTACATGGGCGAGCATGGTTGGTTTGACAAGCGCTTCATGTACGAGGAGAGCCTGAATACGCCCCTGGTGATGCGCCTGCCTGACGGCTACGGGCGCCGGGGCGAGATAGCGGAGATGGTGCAGAACATCGACTATGCGCCCACGTTCCTGGAGATGGCTGGCGTGAAGGTGCCCAGCGACATGCAGGGCGAGAGCCTCGTGCCGCTGCTGAAGGGGCAGAAGGTGAAGAAGTGGCGCGACGCCATCTACTACCACTTCTACGAATACCCGGCCGAGCATGCCGTGAAGCGTCACTACGGTGTGCGTACGGATCGCTACAAACTGATTCATTTCTACGACGATATCGATGCCTGGGAGTTGTACGACCTAAAGGAGGACCCGACGGAGATGCACAACGTCTATGACGATCCTGCCTATGCCAAGGTGCAGAAGGACATGCATCGCCGACTGAAGGCGCTGGAGAAGAAGTATGATGTAGAAATGGGGAAGTTGTAGAGAAGTTAGAAGGAAGTTATAACTACTCAGGTATGCTAGGGTGATAACCAAAAATGGGCAAAAATGGACAAAAACTTTCTATCTTACATAGTAAAGGGATATACAATTAAAGTGTTTTTGTGAGTTTTTGCAGGTTTTTGGTTAAAATGCCCTGCTCAAAAAAATGGAAGAAGGATTGAAAACTGAGAGAAAAAGACTGGAATGGCTGGACGCGATGCGCGGCTTCACGATGATCATGGTCGTGGCGTTTCACGTTTCGCAGATTTCGTATGTGGAGACGCTGAAAACCTCGGCGGCCTTGCCTTTCCTTGTCCTCTTCCGCATGCCGCTCTTCTTCTTCGTGAGCGGATTCCTGGCTTATAAGTCGCGTTTTGTATGGACGGCCCGCAACACGCTGGGTCTGCTGGGCAAGAAACTGAAGATACAGGTGTTCCCGGCCTTGGTGTTCCTCTGCGTCTTCATCGTGCTGCGCAAGTCGCACTTCTGGCCTGCCTTCACCTCGAGCATGGCTTCGCCAACGAAGAGCGGATACTGGTTCACGTGGGTGCTGTTGCAGATGTTCCTTGTCTACTACTTGACGTGCTTTGCCATCCGCCGCCTGCCGGAGAAGGTGCAGCACGGCTGTCTTTGGGGACTGTGGCTGCTGACGCTCGTGGCGTATGAGTTCTGCTACATGCCCAAGGTGTTCGACGCGGAGAACTGTGAGTTCCTGAAAGCGAGCAGTCTGCTGCAGACGATGAAGTTCATGCATTTCTTTGTCATGGGCAACCTGGTGCACCGCTACTGGGATGCGCCTGCCTTGCCTGAGGGCGGCACGGATGGGAGAGGACCCTGGCAGCGCGTGCTGGACTCGGCATGGTTCTTTCCGCTGATATGCATCCTGGCCTTTGTCTGCTGTGCGGACGTGTTCCGTTGGCACAACCTGAAGTTCGTGTGGACGAATCTTCCTCGCACGATTGCCATGTACTGCCTGCTGTTCATCGTGGTGACGTTCTTCCGCCACTACAAGCAATGGTTCACGCAGCAGACGGCGGTGGGGCGTGGCCTGCAGTATGTGGGAACGCGCACACTGGACGTCTACCTTCTTCACTTCATCCTGATGCCGAAACTGCCCGAAGTGGGGCAGTGGATGAACCGGCATCAGCCTAACTTCTTGATCGACATCCTAATCAGCGTGCTGCCTGCCCTGGTCATCGTTGCCTTCTGCCTGCTCATCAGCAACATCCTGCGCATCAGCCCGCTCTTCTCCGAGAACTTCTTCGGAAGAAAGGGATGAGGGGAAAGTTTCGGTTTTGATTTTTTTCGATTTTTCGATTATTCGGTTCTTCGATTTTTCGATTTGGAGGAAATTACCTTATAACCGTACAAGGAACTTTGCTCCGACCTCACAACCTCATAACCTCACAACCTTATAACCGTACAACTTGCTTGACTTCTTCGAGCGTGAGGCGCTGGTTGAGG
>JAKSLN010000041.1 GCA_024401165.1 Bacteroidaceae bacterium | reverse complement strand
TCGTTGTAAGTTGCTGTACTCATGCTGTTCTTATTCTATATTTTTGCAAAAGTAGTTCAAAGTATTGATATTACCAATTATTTTGTTGTTTTTTTGTTTTGTTTGTTTTGAAATAATTTACCCCGTCAAAAGTCTAACTCCTTTAAGAGGAGCCTTCCACCTGCATGACTTATTTCTTTGCACGAACAGCACGAACCGACTGACCGTAGCAACGGTAACTGCCATATTTGTAGACTTGATTGGCATCGAAGCCTACGATGAAAGCGCCTTCGTCGTATAGGGTTGTTGACCAGTAATAGCCATCCTCGCCCACCTCGATGGCCTTGTCGCCAATGTAACCTGCTGCAGGCAGGAAGAGGGACTTGCCGTTCTTCTTCGATGTCACCTGATAGCCGGGCACCTCGTTCAGCGTGGTCCATGTCCATGTGCAGAGGGTAGAATCGCTCAGCTCGAGAAGTTGGTCCATGGTAGGAGTCTTCCATTCATTGCCCCAGAAGGCGATAGCTGCATCGTCTTCGGGTTCAAGCTCCGAGAGACCGTCCACGGTACCCCGCTTGCTTTCGACACAGTACTTATTCATGGTGTCGAGCGTGCCCTCGCACCACTTGTAGTTGCCCCAGCCGCAGGTGTCCTTCTCGGCCACCTCGCCCCAGGCAACGTGATAACCCAGTTCCTCAGGCTTCTCGGCACCCACGTTGCAGGTGGCCCACAGCGTGCCCGAGGGCAGTGCCAGGTCTACGTATTCGTGCTGTGCGGTTGCGTCGTTACTGTTTTTGTTTTCTTTTTCCGTGCATGAGCTTGCCACCCATGTGCCAACCATGCAGCATGCCAGGGCTGCAAGAGTGAATAGTGTTTTCTTCATAATCGTTTTATTTAATTTATTCAACTTTCCAGACGTCGGAGGAGGAGGTAGCCGCCGAAGATTTGGACGAGGATGCCGGGGTAGCCCAGACGGATGTCCTGGAGGGCATGCATGAGGCTGCCGGTCATTGGCCACTCGAAGCAGGCACCAGCGAACTGGTAGGCCAGGACGGTGAGGACGAGGGCGCCGAGGGTGGCCTTGCCCACGCGCTTGGCAATGAGGGCGGCGAAGATGGCGAGCAGGGAACTCTTGATGAGCAGGATGGGGAGTGCTGCAAGCGGGGGCATGCCGAAGAAGAGGTGGTTGACGAGTGGCGAACAGATGGCCGTCAGCATGCCTGTGAAGAGCCCGAAGCGATAGGCCGCGATGAGCGTGAAGAAGTAGATGGGCAGCAGGATGAGTCCACCCTGTGGGATGAGGTGGCAGAGCTGCGGCACGAGGATGTTGCCGAGCGTGAAGAGGCTGGCATAGAGGTAGGTTCGCTTGTCGGAGAGGGTGAGTTGGGTTGTCATATTCTTAGGGATTAAAAGGAGTTGGATATGAGTGATTTGTCTAAGAGGAATTGATGTATTAGTTGATAAGCCTCCTGGGGCGAGCGGGTGGTGGCGGTGAGCTGCTCGACGGGGCAGATGCCGTTGCCCGAACGGTTGACGATGTGGGGCTGCAGGGTGGCGCAGGTTGCGGGGATGCGGGCATCGCGGAGGACCTGCAAGGCGGGTTGGCTCATGACGTGGGCATAGACCTCACGCACGCCGCCCTTGACGAGTAGGAGGGCTGCTCCGCGCCCGATGACGCGGTCGGCAAACTGAGCATCGCGGAGCATGTCGGGCTGCTGGGTGAGCAGGCAGAAGAGGTCGACAACGCCCTTGCGGTGGAACTCGACGATCTGTCCGTCTGCCGAGCGGACGACGCCACGCACACGTTCGTCATTCAGCCTTGTCTTCAACTGCTCCATTGCGCTTGAGGTTTTCGACCATGACGTCGATCTTGTGCATCTGCTGAGGAATGTCGATGCGCTGCGGACAGTGGCTGAGGCACTCGCCACAGGCCACACAGTGGTCGGCCTGTCGGAGGCGGGGCACGCTGCGGTCGTAGCCAATGAGGAAGTTGCGGCGCTGGCGCTTGTAGGTCTCGCTCTGTCGGCTCTGGGGCAGGTTGCCCTCCTGTATCATCTTGTTGTAGTGGGAGAAGATGCCGGGGATGTTGAGTCCGTAGGGACAGGGCATGCAGTAGTTGCACTCGTTGCAGGGGATGGTCTTGAGGTTGTAGATGTCGCGTGCCACCTCCATCAGGAAGGCGTCCTCGTCGGCGCTGATGGGTTCGAGGGGACTGTAGGTGAAGAGGTTGTCGCGCAGGTGCTCCATGTATGTCATGCCGGAGAGGACGCACATCACGCCTTCGGGTGTTCCGGCAAAGCGGAATGCCCAGGAGGCGATGCTGCTCTCGGGACGCTGTGCCTTCATCTTGGCCACCACGAAGTCGGGCACCTTGGCCAGGCGTCCGCCGAGGAGGGGCTCCATGATGACGGCAGGGATGTTGCGCTTCTTGAGCTCGTTGTAGAGGTAGACGGCATCGGTGTTGGAGGGATTGATCTCGTCGGCATAGTTCCAGTCGAGGTAGTTGAGCTCGATCTGGACAAAGTCCCAATGGTAGCGGCCCTCGTCGTGCCACTGGAGCAGCATGTCGAAGATGGCGATGTCGCCGTGGTAGGAGAAGCCCAGGTTGCGCAGCTTGCCAGCCGCCTTCTGCTCCACAAGCCAATCGAGGATGCCGTTGTCCATGTAGCGGGCATTGAAGGTCTGGTGTGAGTCGAGGTCACGGCCGTTGAGGTCGCGGCTGGTGCCGCCAATGGCATGAAGGAGGAGGTAGTCGATGTAGTCGACCTTGAGGTATTCGAGCGACTTGCGGAACATCTCCTGCGAGGCCTCTCGCGACCAGGTCTGGGGGGCGAAGTTGCTCAGCTTGGTGGCCACGAAGTAGCTGCTGCGGCCATGCCGGCTGAGGGCCTCGCCCGTTGCTGCCTCGGACTTTCCCTGGCAGTAGGCTGGACTGGTGTCGAAGTAGTTGACGCCATGCTCGATGGCATAATCCACCTGGCGGTTGACCATCTCCTGGTCGATGACGTCGGGATCGGTGTCGACCTTCTTTGGCAAGTTGGGCAGGCGCATCATGCCGTAGCCGAGAAGCGAGACGTTGTCGCCCGTAGCCGGATTCTTGCGCATGGTCATGAGGTCGGTGGGTGGTTCGGACTGCTTTTTTAGCTGCTCTTCCTGCTCATTCTTCTTACATGCTGTCAGAAGAGCGGACGATGCGACTGTGGCACCGCCAAATATCTTAAGGAATTCTCGTCGTTCCATACATTATTTTTTTATTTATTAAGTTTCGCATGTTGACACTTGCTCACCTTTAGGGAGTTAGCGGGAGTAAAAGGGAAGTTATCGCTTCGCTTAGGAAGTTAAAAGGACGAATGATTTAGCTTTTTGAGGAACTTCTCCTGTCGTCCGCTAACTCCTACTTTTGACCGCCGTCAAAAGTTAACTCCCATTCAACTGAAGCTTGCGAAAGTTGAATTAATTTACCTTGTGTACTTCGTGCCCTTCCACATAGATGGCGGAGAAGGGACGGGCGGGGCAGACATATTCGCAGGCACCGCAGCCAATGCAGCGCGACTCGTCGATGGCGGGAATCATGGGTTGCAGCTCGTCCTTGTCGGGGTGGATCATCTGGATGGCTCCGACGGGGCAATGGCGGGCACAGTTGCCACAGTCCATCTCCTGCTCGACGGCGATGCAGTTCTTCTTGATCCAGACGGCATGGCCAATCTGGATGGACGACTTGTCGGCCAGGGTAATGGGGGCGATGGCGCCGGTAGGACACACGCTGGAGCAACGGTTGCACTCTGGACGGCAGAATCCCTTCTCGTAGCTCATGGTGGGCTGCATCAGCTTGTCGAGGTCGGTGCTGGGACGCAGCACATCGTTGGGACACTCGCTGACGCAGAGCTGGCAGGCCGTACAGTGCTGCTGCATGTTGCGAGCAGACAGGGAACCCGGAGGCGTGAGGGGCGTGGTGCGCTCGGGAACGACCTTGTCCTCGATGATGGCAAGACCGCCGTCCACCTTCTTCTTCTCCTGTGCCAGGGTGACAGAGGTGACGGCAAGTCCGGCTCCGATGAGGAAGTTGCGACGACCGGCATCGGCGCTGTCGGAGGGCTTATCGCTCTCCTTATTAACCACTTGTGGGCTTGCAAGCGACAACTTGTACTTGATAGCATCGAAGAGGCACTGCTTCTCGCAGTTGCCACAGGCGACGCAGCGAGAGTAGTCGACAGTGTGGTTCTTGATGTCGATGCAGGAGGCCTTGCAGTTGCGTTCGCACTTGCGGCAGTTGCGGCACTTCTCCTCGTCGATGACCACCTTGAAGATGGAGAATCGGGAGATGTAGCCAAGCACGGTGCCGACGGGGCAGAGGGTGTTGCAATAGGTGCGTCCGCCGCGAACGGCCAGGAAGGCGATGACAGCAAAGCTGATGGCTGCGATGATGAAGGTGGGCAGGGAGCGAATCCATATCTCCCTCTCGTAGAAGGCGTAACTGCCGAAGTGCTCGGCCGCCATGGCCAACAAGTTGTTGAGAGCGAGATAGATGGGCTGGAGGAGGTTCTGGGCGATGCGGCCAAAGCTGCTATAGGGTGCCAGCAGGGCGGCAAGCGAACCAAAACCGGCAATCAGCACAGCCACGAAGACGACGAAGACGACGATGCGCAACGTGTTCCTTGCCGGAGAGTAGGCATAGCGATTCTTCTTGCGATTGAGGCGTGCCAGCAGGTCCTGCATGATGCCAAGCGGGCAGATGACGGAGCAATAGATGCGGCCAAAGACAAAGGTGAGCAGCACGAGCAGCGCCACGACGACAACGTTGAGCGCAAGCACGGCCGGCAGGAACTGCACCTTAGCCATCCAACCCAGGTAGGTGTGGAGCGTGCCAGTGAAATCGAGGAAAAGCAGCGTGATGAGCAGGAATACAATCGCTGCCAAGAACGTTCTGATTCTACGTAACATGGGTATGTTTTATTAAAGGATTATTCTACCTTCCACCAATCAAAGTCGAAGAGTTGTTCGTCGCCGCCGCGGAACTGGATGTAGACGTCGTGGACGCCCTTGGGACGGTTGCGACCGGAGACGTTGGCGGTGACCTCGGTCTGTCCACCCTCGGAGAAGCGCACGGTTGAAATGGGCTGACCGTCCAGCTTGTCCAGGAAGAAGGCCACCTCGCCAGCCGACTTGAAGTTGGCGATGGCGGCGGTGATGCGAGCGGCCTTGCCCTCACCAAAGTCGACACAGCGGACGCGAATCCAGTCGCCATTGTGGACGGAGGTGACGTAGTGGTCGAGGCCGGCCGTGCGGTCTACCTTCACGCCCCAGCTTTGCGACATCGTCTCGCCTTCCACACGCTGGAAGGGGTTGAGTGTTCCAAGAGGCTTGACACCTTCCTTAGTGAAGGGGATGAAGGGGATGCTGCCGTCGGCATTGAACTTGAACTCCTCGACTGCCGTCGAACGACGGAAACCGCCGCCATTGGGCAGCATGCCGTTGTGATAGAACATGTAGTCGTGACCCTTGAAGGTGATGTTGCCACCGTGAATGGTGAAGCTGTTCTGCGCCTCGTCCATGATGCGGCCGCGGAACGTCCATGGGCCATGCACTGTAGGAGCCGTAGAATAGGCCATGTACTCGGGTACACCACCAGCGGGATAGACGGCATAATAGGTGCCTCCACGCTTGGTGACCCAGGGGCCCTCCTCGTACTGAGTCATCATGCGGTTCTTGCCGATGCTCCAGTCCATCTTGGATTGCAGTTCACCGAAACTCTTGGGGTCGGTATATCCGGGGACTTCCTTATATCCATCGACAAAGGAGATCATGTCGTCGTTGAGCTGGCCGTACCAGAAGCCCTTGTTTCCCCAGAAGAGGTAGGGCGTACCGTCGTCATCAATGAAGATGGTGGGGTCGATGAAGCCGAAACCCTCGGCCAGCGGTTTGCCGATGGCATCCTTCCAGGGTCCTTCGGGACGGTCGGCCACGGCTACGGCCAGGGCATCGCCACCGTCGGCCTTGTTGCAGCAGACGTACCAGTACCATTTTCCGCCACGCTCCACGGCCTGTGCCGCCCATGCCTTGTTGCCATGCTGCGCCCAGGCGAAAGTCTCGGTGGTGACGGGGGTGCCCAGGTAGGTCCAGTTGACCATGTCCTCGGTGCTGAAGAGCAGCCAGTCCTTCATCTTGAAGTTGACGGCATCGTCCTCGTCGTGGTCAACAAAGAGGTAAACCTTATCGCCATGCACGTAGGGTGCGGGGTCGGGGGTATAGAGTGTACTGATAACCGGATTCTGAGCTTGCATTCCCATCGTCTGCATGCTCAGCAAGCCTATCGTCATGAGTTTGAAGAGTCGATTTTCCATTGTTTAGTCGTTTAGGAGATTAGTTGTTTAGTCGTATGCAAAATTAGTTAACATATTCAAAACGACCAAACAAAACGGGCAAAACCACCACAAAAAGTTTGAAAAGTGTTGTCTTATTCGTTCAAAATCTGTACCTTTGCATAGTTTTTTTCATAAAACCATTACTTTTCCTCATGCTACGCAACAGATTATCTCTCATATTGCCATTCGTTGCTTTTGCCCTATTTGCCTGCGCCGTGTTGCTGGGCTATTACCCCGACATGCTCTACACAGCTCAGGACCGCAACGAGTTTTTTGCCACACAAGAGTTTGCACAGCAGACGCTTCACAGTCCTTTTGGACTGCTGAGTTACCTGGGTTGCTACCTGACCCAGTTCTTCTACTACCCTGCCCTGGGTGTCGGCATCTTGCTTGTCTTGTGGGCCCTCATCTATGTGCTGGGATTGCGCCTCATGCGCTTTGGCGAAGCTGAACTGAAAGTGGGACACGCGGCACTTGCCCTGTTGCCGCTGGCTTGCCTGCTCGCCTCACTCACCGAAGTAGGATACTGGATTTACACGCTGCCCCTGCGCGGCTACTGGTTCTCGCAGACGCTGGCCTGCCTGGTCAGCATGCTGCTGCTTTGGGGGGCACAGGCCACACCAGTCAAGTACCGTTCCCTCTGGTTTGTGCTGGCTGTCATCGGACTCTTTTCCTTCACCGGATGGGCATCGCTGTTGTTCTGCCTGGGCATGGTGGCTATGCAGCTGGCTTCGAAACCGACAGACCGAATGCCCTGGTACCAGCTGGCAGGCGGCATCCTGATCACCATCGTCTGGCCACTCTGCGTCGTTCGCTATCTCGTCTTCAGCGACATGGACTTTGCCACGGCACTGAAGGCGGCTCTGCCCTACTTCGAGAACAACACGTCGGCAACCTTGCACCACAGCTACCCCTTCATGCTCCTGGCGCTCTCCACCCTGCTCCTCTTCTTCGCCCATCGCATCAAGATGAAGGCATGGATGCTGTGCTCGGCTGTAGCAGTTGTGATTGTGGGAATGACTTATCTGTTTAGCTTCAAGGACGATAACTACCTGGCAGAGATGCGCATGAACCGTGCTGCCATGGACGATGACTGGCAGAGCATCCTCGTCGAAGCCAGCAAGACGAAGACGCCCAGTCGCACGATGGTGCTGCTCAAGAACATTGCCCTGATGAACACGGGCGAACTGGGCAGCCGTTCCTTTGCCCTGGAAAACAGCGGCGTGGAGATCAACAATCCCGACTCGCTGCAGATCAACTCGATGCTGATTGCTGCTCCCATGATTTACTACAACTATGGAAAGGTAATGTATGCCATACGCTGGTGCATGGAGAACACCGTTGGACATGGTTTCTCGCCTTATTATTTAAAGATGTATGTACGCTGCGCTCTGGCATCGGGCGAAAGGAAGTTCATGAACCGCTACCTCCACATGCTCGGCAAGACAACCTTCCATGCCGACTGGCGCCCACGTCCCACCACACCCGTCATACGTGAGTTGCAGGAGAGCTTCAGCGATGTCATCGACTCTGACCACAACAACTGCGAGCGATACCTCATCGAGAACTTCAGCCTGGCAGCAGGCTCCAGCAGTCCGCTTGTCAAGGACCTCAACCTCTTCTACGCCATGATCTATCGCGATCCGAAACTTTTCTGGCCGGCCTTCCATGCCTTCGCCTTGATGTCCAAAGGTGCCAACCTGCCACTTCACTATCAGGAGGCATACCTCATCATGCAGCAGAACTTTCCTGCCCAGCTGCCCTACCAAGTGGGCATCACCCAGGCCGTCAGCCAAAACTACAAGGCCTTCGGACAGACCATCGCCAGCCTCACCCAACAGGGCATGAGCAAGGAGGAGATCGGCGCTGCCACCCGCGATGCCTGGCATCACACCTACTGGTGGTACCTGATGTATGGAAGGACGATGTATTAGTTATAGGGGAGTTAATGAGGAGTTAAAGGGGAGTTATAGAGAAGTTAAAGGGGAGTTATAGAGAAGTTAGTTATAAGGAAGTTAAAAGGAATGAGAATGAAATACATACACGCTTTATCCACTTTGTTGATGATGGTCATCGGGGTTATACTGCAGGGTTGCACGTCACATCCCTCTGTGCCTCAGGCATTCACGCCTTGCGACACGTTGCCTGCCATCTATCCTGACTATACGGAAGTTACTGTGCCGAGCAACATCGCTCCACTGAACTTCATGCTTTCCGACACTCTCTTCGACGCCTGCGTTGCTACCATCACGACTCCCGACGGAGAGGAGCGCACATACGGAGAGGGAACGAAGGTCATCATCCCCGAAGATGAATGGAACCAGATACTTACGGCCTCGGTTGGCAAGTCCATGCAGGTGGTTGTCTATGCCGGACAGGACGGTCAGTGGAAGCGCTACAATCCCTTCCAGGTACATGTGGCCAAAGACGCCGTCGACCCCTACATCTCCTACCGTCTCATCCAGCCAGCCTATGGTTTGTATGACAAGATGAACATCAGCCAGCGAAAGCTGACGTCGTTTGACGAGAGCGTCATCTTCAACAACCAGGTGGCCTGCGACCAGAAGCAGGGACAGTGCATCAACTGCCACAGCTACCAGAACTACACCACCAGCAACATGCTCTTCCACGTGCGTGTCACCAACGGCGGTACCGTAATCGTCAGCGACGGACAGCCCCGCAAGGTCGACCTCAAGCGTGAGGGTCTGATAAGCGCCGGCGTCTATCCCGCATGGCACCCCACCCTGCCCCTCATCGCCTTCTCTACCGACAAGACCCATCAATGGTTCCACACCTCCGACATCAACAAGATCGAGGTGTTCGACGACGCCAGCGACCTCATCCTCTACGACGTGAAGAACGACAAGGTGACCACCATCTGTGCCGACACCACACGCCTCGAGGTCTTCCCAACATGGTCGCCCGACGGTTCGTGCCTCTACTACTGTTCCTGCACCCGCTGGGAACCCGACAGCACCAACAGCGGAGACTATCGACTTGACTATAAGTCACTTCGCTACAACCTCTACCGTCGCACCTTCGACTCAAAAACGCTGAAGTTCGGTCCCGAAGAAATCGTCTACCAGGCAGACAGTCTCGGACGCAGCGTTTCGCTACCTCGCATTAGTCCCGATGGATGCTTCATCACGTTTGCCGAGGGCGACTACGGCTACTTCAACATCTGGCACAAGGAGTCGGACGTTCGCGTTCTCCATCTGCCCACAGGCACCTTTGTCGACACCCAGGAGATGAACACGCCCCTCTATGCCGAGAGCTACCCCAGCTTCTCCAGCAATGGCCGCTGGATCATGTGTGCCAGCCGTCGCGACGATGGCAACTACAGCCGCGTATACCTCTCTTACTTTGATGGAAAGAAGGCTCACAAGGCATTCCTCCTGCCACAGGCAGACCCCGAGCACAACATCATCCGTCTGCTGAGCTACAATCGCCCTGAGTTCATGACCGAACCTGTGCAATGTACGCTCGAAGACTTCGCCAACGCCGTAAAAAAATAGTTCATTATCGACTAATCATCTAAACAACTAATAAACAATGAAACACCTCCTCCTTTCCCTGGTGCTTCTGGCAGCCACCGTCACATCCTTTGCCCAGATTCGCGTTGCCTGCGTTGGCAATAGCATTACCTACGGTCACGGCATCGAGGACCGAGAGCACGACACCTATCCCGCTCAGTTGCAGGTGCTGCTGGGCAGCGACTACGATGTGCGCAACTTTGGCGTGAGCGGAACCACCGCACAGCGACAAGGCGACTTTCCCTGGGTCTCAACCGACGAGTACCGCAAGGCAAAGGAGTTCCTGCCACAAATCGTAGTCATCAAACTGGGCACCAACGACACCAAGCCCCAGAACTGGACGGGCAGCGAGCGTTTCATCAACGATCTTGAGTCGCTGGCACGCGAATTTGCCGCTCTGCCCAGCCAACCTCGCCTCGTTATCGCCCTGCCAGCCAAGGCATTTGAGGTGCGTTGGGACATTCGTGACGAAATCATCCGCGAAGGCGAACTCAAGCAAATATCACGCATGGCAAAGCGCAACAAGTGGCGCCTCGTAGACCTCTACCGCCCCACCTCGCGCATAGCAGACTGCTTCCCCGATGGCATCCATCCCAATGCCCAGGGAGCAGGCGTCATTGCCAGCCACGTCAGCAAGGCTGTTCTCAAGGAAAGCAAGAAACTGAAAAAGTAAAAGTTGCAGGTTTTATAGATAATCTTCTCCAAAACCTCACAACCGAATAACCTCAGAACCGTAAAACTTCACAACCGAATAACCGTAAAACCTTATAACCTCCAAAAACGTCCCCCTTGACTAACTGGCTGCGCATTATCTACTCTACGGGCAAGACCTTCCTTAATCGCGACGTCTACAGTCGCGACGTGCCTGCCCTGACCTACTCCACCCTCATGGCGCTCATCCCCTGCCTGGCGCTCATGTACGTCGTGGCGCGTAGCTTTGGGTGTGACGATGCTCTGGAGGAATGGATACGCAGCACGCTCGAGTCGCAACCTACCGTCAGCGAATACCTCGTTGACTTTGTTCACAACTATCTGGCCAACACGCAGAGCAAGTACATTCTCTGGGTTGGTCTCGTCATGATGCTCTTCAACCTCTACTCGCTGTTGCAGAAGATTGAGAACACCTTCAATGGCATTTGGATGGTCAAGAGACGCCGCTACACACGCACCTTCATCGACTATCTCGTCATCTTCCTCTTCTGTGGTCTGATGATTCTCATTGCCTCGGGTCTTAACTTCATGGCCACCGCCATCACACACTATTTCAGCAGTTTCACTGGCAAAGAGGCACTCGACACCATCCTGCTTCGCGCAGCCTCCACCATTCCTCTCTTTGCCTTCTTCGTCTTTCTCTATGGGTTCATGCCGAACGAACGCGTCAAGATTCGTTTCACCTTAATCCCCGCCCTGATGGCCAGTCTGTGCATGACCATGCTCCAGTACTTCTACATCAGCGTACAGTTCTGGTTGTCAAGCTACAACGCCATCTACGGTTCTCTTGCCGCGCTTCCCCTCTTTCTCCTCTGGCTGTACTATTCGTGGACCATCTGCCTCTTCTTTGCCGTGCTCTGCTACGCCCGGCAAACCAACAAATCAATCTGACAAGTACTTCCTGCCCTTCTTGACGATCAACCGGCTCTTGTTCCCGCCGAGCTTGATGCCCGTTAGCGTATAGGAAGCGTTTGGTTCATCGCCTTTAATGTTCTGTACAGCATTGACATAGCCGGCTTCACCATAGTAACCCTTGGCTATGGCCTCCACCAGTTCAGGCTGTGTCCACTTTGGAACGGCACGGTCGTTTCCATCAGAGAGTCCCATCCAGTAGAACGTGCCAATGCCCAGCGACTTTGCCTTTTCGGAGTAGAACTTAGCAAACTCGCAAAGCTTCGTGTAGTTAGCACCCTCGGACGACGATCCCCACTCACCAATGATGACGGGAACGTCGTTGGGCTTCATCAGATAGGTTTTAAGGTTGTTCATACTTGTCGTAATCTCCGTCCGCATCGACGAATCATACTTGTTCGTATCCCAGTAACTGTGAACCTGCATGATCAGATGGTCGGCCGTTGCATCCTCTGGCAACGCCATCTGCTTGAGGGGATCAAGCAGATGGCTGTTCCAGTTGCCGTGTCCGTCGCAACAGGCATACGTGTTCACAATCAGATTTCGTTCGGCGTTGTTGCCACCCGTACTTCTTACGGCATCAACAAAAAGCTGTGCATAGCTGTTGACCGCCTTGTAGGCGTTGGCAGCCTCCGTAGCATTGTAGTTGTTTTTCCCCGCAAACGAGGCAAAGCACCACGAGCCGAACTTGTCCGTCATCTCGTTATATCCTTCAAAGAGAAGATGTTCGCCATAGTCCTTGAACGTCGTGGCAATGGACTTCCAGAGCTGTTCGAAGCGGTCGCTATACTGATTGTAGTTGTCCATGTCTGCCTTTATCCAGGCCGTCGAGGCCGTTCCCGTGTCATGGTGAACGTTCAGGATGCAGTACATGCCCTCGTCGATGACGTAGTCCACAATCTCCTTCACACGCTTCATCCAGGCTGTGTTGATGGCATAGCCCGTCCACTTCGACAAGTCCCACGTGAGACCGTTGTTGTTGAGCGTGCCGACATGAGGATACCACGTCACAGGAACGCGGATGGCATTGAACCCGGCTTCCTTAAACATGTGTATCAGGTCCCTGGTTGTTTGTGCCTGTCCCCATGCCGTCTCATAGTCCTTGGGAGTGCGGCTCGACCATCTCTCAATCCACATGTTCTTTGTGTCGCCGGAGTTGCTGTCAAGCGTGTTACCGAGATTCCATCCCAATCGCATGTTGGCAACGGCCGTCTTCGCCGTCTCGACGCCTTGTGCGTGCAGGTTCAATGTGCCAAGCAAACAGACGAGAGCAAGTATTTTCTTCATCTTATCAGCGTTACTTTTTCATTCTTACTTCACCTTCAGGAGGCGAACACCGTGCTTCGCAATCTTGTAGCTGAGATTGGTTGTGCTCAAGTCCTTCTGGCGCCAAAGGTCGCGAACGGTCTTCAGATTATTGATGTTCAGAACATTCGAATACTTTGCAAGATTTACAGTTGCATCCTCCGTTCCGACGTTGAAGATGCCGATGGCACGCGTGCCGTCGCTCAACTCACGTGTCCAAATCTGTATGTCGCCATCCTCAACAGCACGTTTGCCCTGCTTACCCAGGATGTCCTGGTTGATGGCATTTACCTCATGGTTGCAAAGCAAAGCTACCGTAAAGTCATCCATCTGCGCAATGTCACAACCGATGAGCATGTTGCTGGCCATGATGCTCCAGAGCGAAATGTGCGTGTACTGCTCGTCGGGAGTGAGGCGACTGTCGCGCAAATTGTCACTCCAACCCACCTTGCCAACGATCAGCATGTCGGGGTCGTTCCAATGGCCGGGCTGTGCATAGGGATAAGTAGACTCATTGCGCTTAAAGCCAATGTCATACATCGACTCCCACGTGTCGGCAATGTCTCCGGTGGTACGCCAGCTGTTTGCGTCGACGGCGTGACCCCACTTCCATACGTCTGCCATACCGTACTGACACAAGCTGTAGAAGATGTCGCGAGGCTGCTCGCGCAGATACTTCTCCATCAACAGATAAGGACGGACAAAGCTGGCAACCGTCTGGTTGTCACGCTCCGTATTGTGCTTCTTGCCGTAGCCGCACCAGTCATACTTCAGGTAGTCGATACCCCAAGAGTTATAGGATTCTGCGTCCTGCTTCTCGTGGTCGATGCTGCCCAGATAACCACCACAGGTAAGGTCGCCGGGAGAAGAGTAGATACCAAACTTCAGACCCTCACCATGCAGCCAGTCACCCAGGTTCTTCATGCTGGGGAACTTCTCATTGACAGCAATGGTTCCGTCGGCGTTACGCTCGGGTGCTTCCCAACCGTCATCGATGTTGATGTAACTGTATCCATAGTCTGCCAGACCCTTGTCGATGAGCGCCTGGGCGCTGCTGATGACGCGATCCTGAGTGATGCTCAAACCCCAGCAATTCCATGAATTCCAACCCATTGGAGGAGTCTGTGCCATCTTGTTGTCCCCAATGCGAAGGGTGAAGTCCATCTCTGCCTTGCCCTTGGCATTTTCGGCAACGATATTCAGGTGGTAATCGCCTCCGCGAGACAGACTGCCACTCAGCACACCTTTTTCCTCGTCGAGCTTGAGTCCATTGGGCAAGTTCTTGATGGTGAACTTCATAGGACGAACACCCGAAACGGGGATGCGGTAGATGATGGGACTCTTAGGACGAGCACCGAATACACCCGTGGTGTTAAAGCGTGGAGCCTCAGGCGCCTTGGGAGTCAGGATGTACTTTGGACTGTAGCTGCCCGAGATGCTCTTCTTGCTGGCAGCATCCGTGAAGGTGGTGCGAATACGGACGCATCGGGTCTCGTCGTAGGGCAAGTTCAGGTTCACAGGTTTACCCTTCTTCACCGACACCTTCTTCTCCGTCTTGCTGATTACTTCATCAGTGTCAAAATCAATCACTTCGGCAACCAACTTGCCACTTATGGCGCTGGTAAAGTCGCTGCTCATCTCCATGCGATACATGCCCTGCTGAGCCTCCGTGTGGCGCATCATCAAGCCGTCGATACGACTGGGAACCGAAATCTTCAGTTTGTCGCCGAAGATGCCACCGGGTTCTCCACCATTGTAGACGCGGATGCTCAGCACGTTGTCGCCGTCCCAGTTCAACCAGCTGCTATTTGCCTTCACATAGTACTTGCGGGGCTGGCTCCAAGCCGAACGATACTCACCGTCGCTGGGCATCTTGCCCGTCTTGCCAATCAGGTGTCCGTTCAGATATGCCTCGTCGGTATCGTCAATCTTGGCAAGGTCGAAGAGCACGTTTTCGCGGATGTCGCTCTGCTCCAGCATAGACTTTGGCAATTTGAAATGAACGCGGTACCAAGCGTAGGTGGTATTGCCTGGCACTCCCTGATTGTCCCAGTTGCGTGTCACGTCGATGTTGCGCCACTGGCTGTCGTCAGCGTTGCTGGCCTTCCATTCCATGTTATCTCCAGCGCGGAACTTGGCTTCTCTGAACTCGATCACTTGTGCCTGTAACTGCGTTGAGGCGAGCGCTGCAAGCAGAAGGGTGAAAAAGGATTTTTTCATGTGTTTCTATTTTTTTAAATAATGTATGCGATAAAAGGTTATTCCATTGTCAAGCACCTACATCATCGCTCCCAGGATCTTCTGGAAGAACTGCATGTGCTCGTCTCTCCACTGGTAGATAGCATCCTCAAGTTGCTTTAGGTCAGCTTGTTGAGGAGTGATGGTGCTGCCATCGTCCTTGACCAGGAAGAGTTCGTACTTATCGTTGTTAAAGGCCTTCGCAAAGCCGTGATGACCCAGTTGCACTTCGCCCTCCATGGCGGTTACAATGGCGTCGAGCGTTTGGACTGCTTGTTCCAGTCGAAAGGTTTCGTTCATTTTCTTTATCTTTTTTGAAATACTTCTGTATTACTTGGCAAGTATCTTCTTTCCGCCCTTGATGTAGATGCCGTTTTGGTTCATTCTCAGAACCTTGCGACCCATCAGGTCGTAGATCGTTTCATCCTCACTTCCAGGGAACAACGGCAGGATGTGCGTCTCCTCCCCTTCGTGCTTGACAAGGCGGACGTTGCCCAGCAGCGCCTCGTTCAGTCCGCTGGTTGCAGCTGCAACCGTCCACTTGAGCAGATAGTTGGCCTCGTCGGTTATCTCGAAGTCGAGGGCAAAATCAGTCGTCTGCGTGATGCGCGATGACGAACCATTGGCTGAGACATAGGCCTTGGGCTTCGATGCCAAACGAGCAATGTTCTTGCTTCCCGTTGTCTGGACGGTGGTTGTCACGCTGGGATTTGCCTTCCATCCAACAATCGAATAATAGAGCGTGTATTTGCCAGGGGCCAGCGCAAGGCGGTTGTTTGTCTTCTCACCGTAGCTTACGTAGCCGGCAGTACCGGTTCCTGCTCGGAAATAGAAGGCATACTGCATGGCGCCTTCTGCCGAGAAACCCATGATGCGGGGACCCTGGTCGTAGTTTCCGGCCTCACGCGTTCCGCTCTCGTACTTTGCGCGCCAACCTGCGGGAACACACGATGCTCCGTAGAGGTCGAACTGGTCGGTGAGAACGTAGGAAACCTGGGCTTCCTCCTCACCCTCGCCCATGTCGTCGCGTACGCTACTCTTGACGAAGATGTAAGTGTTGACACTCCATGGAGCGACAGTCAACTGGGGCGCAAAAGTCTCCTCCTCCAGCGTGAGCGTGGTCTTCTTGGCGTTCAACGACTCTGTTGTCACTATCTGCATGCCTCCCAGCGTGTTGAATGGAAGTTCGATACGAGTATCGTACGTGTTGTCAGAGGGATTGAGCAGCATGACGACGACGCTGTCGCCCGACTGGGTAAGGTAGGCCGAGGCGGTCAGTTTGCCTGTGCTGTCGCCCAGCGTGTGGTGAACACGCGTGGTGCCCGAGACATACTTGGCATAGTGCGAAAGGATGTAGCCACGCTTGGTGATTACGTTGTCCTTCGTTCCATAGGAACCGTCGCCCAGGCAACCGTAGAAACGCTTGAGGGAATAGTGAACCCAAGCGCTCATGTTGGCCAGCATGGCATCGTTTACGCTGCGGGCAAAGAGGAAGCCATCGTCCTTCCAGTTGATGTTCTGCTTGTTGTTCTGCTGACGCTCGTTAATGAGGAACTCCGTCATCCAGACTTCCTTACCTTTCTGAGCAGCAAGGGGATAGGACGAACCGTCCCATCCGTAGAAGTGACCACCCATGATGTCCAACTCCGCACAAGCCTCGGCATCGTTCAGGATGGGTTCGTGCATGTTCTTGGAGAAATGGATGGCCTCCGGAGCAATAATCTTGCACTCAATCTTCTTGCCCTGCTCGCGCAGGAACTTAGCCATCTGCTGTCCCGTCCAGATGCAACTCTGATATTCTGCCTTCCAGTCGGGTTCGTTCTGAATGGACACGGCGTCTATCGTCACGCCTTGGTTCTTCATGTATTTGTAGTAGTCATTCAAATAGACAGCCCAGTCGGCATAGCGCGATTCGAGAAGGCTGCCACCGTTGCTGTCGCTGTTGTTGGACTTCCAACTGGCAGGCGGCGACCAGGGCGAGGCAAAGACGAAGGCGCCATACTTCTTGGCGCGCTTGGCATTGGCAACGCCGGCACCCCATCCGTTTTTGCTGTTGGAGATGTAGAGGCGCAGGATGTTGAGTCCGAGCTGGGAATCTCCCTTGCCGAACAGCTTGTCCATCTCTGCATCACCAAGCCAGTACTGCCAGGTGGGGCTGGGTGAGAAACCGCCAAAGCCCGTGACGTGCTGATGACGGATGCGGCTGTCGACGCGGATGCTGGCTGACTTGTTGGCAGCAAAGAGGCTACCTGCCAGCGCGAAGCAAAGTGTCAGGAAGAGAGTTCTTCTATTCATTTGGAAGGTCTTTTTAAGGATAGTTAGTCTGTATGTCATTTCTTTAGTTCTTTGGTTTTCCGTTCTGCAATTCCTTGCGCTCACTATCGCTCACGGCATAGTTGTAGAGGCGGAAGTCGGCTACCTGCGTGTGAGTGAGGTACTGCAGTTCCTGCTGAGTCTTGACGATGGGACTGGGAACGGCAGAGGTCATCGACGAGCAGATGCGCTGAATGTGCTGCTTGAGGATGTGATAGGCGGGTTGTGGCATGGATCCGTGGTCGTAGCCCTGCATCTCATAGAGCGAGACGTCCTTGTGGCCTACGAGCTTCAGCATACGGTAGAAATAGGCTTGCTCTTCGTAGCGTCCATAGAGTTCGAGTTCGCGGTCGCCCGAGATGATGACCATGGGAGGTGCATCGGGGCGGATGTGGGTCAGGGGTGCATACTGGTCGAGTGTGGGCTGAAGGGGACCAAGTCCCTGCTGCTTGCGAATGTTGTAGTGGGTGATGCACTGGCCGCTGAAGGGAACGAGGGCGGCAAGCGAGTCGGCATCGACGTTATACTTGGCCAGCCACTTCTTCTGCAGACCGATTATGTCGAGGAGGTAGCCTCCTGCTGAGTGTCCGGCAACAAAAATCTTGCGATGGCTGCCGTTGTACTGCTCGGCATGCTTGTAGGCCCATGCCACGGCAGCGGCGGCATCGTCGAAGATGCTGTCGATGGGTGCTTTCGGCAGAAGGCGGTAGTTGGGAGCAACGACCACCATGCCGCTGTTTCGCAACTCTCTGTCAATATGTTTGTTGCCTCCTTCGATGCCTCCACCGTGAAACCATACGACGACGGGCGCATCCTTCACATTGGTGGGATAGTAGACGTCGAGTTTGCATCGTTCCTTGGCATAGCGGTCTGTCGAGGCGGTATAGGGAATGTCATTTTCCTGCTGATACTGGGCATGGACTGAGAGTCCTGCAAAAAGGAGGATGAGGGTTAGGAGTTTTCTGCTTAGACCTTTCATAATTAGGAATGAGAAATGAGGAATCAGGAATTAAGAATGAGGAATTGGGAGAACAAGAAGTTCGTTAACTCTGCAAAAATAACGATTTTGCATGAAGTGGCAAAAAATCTGCCGGACTATCTGCCTTTTCGCACGCGAAAAATATAAAAAGGTGGGGAAACGGGGCTGTAGGGCACATTATAAACGGGTTAGTTTGTGGAGATTTTGAAAAAATATAGTATCTTTGCACGTCTTTAAACATACGTTAGCATGAAAAGAATGTTCTTTGGTACCCTCCTGACTTGTCTGCTGAGCATGCCCGCAGGGGCTGCGCTGGTGGACGGCGGTGAAGAGGAAATAAGCGTCGAGGAGAAAAGCGTGTCGACGGACGAGGCTTTCGAGACTGCGCCCACATGGACGCTGCAGGAAGCGCTTGCCCCCACCTCCGAACGCTGGAAACGAGGCGAGACGCAGAGTGCGCCGCAGTTTGGCGGCTACATCGTTGGTTCGTACAAGATGGATAGTGCAGAGGGCATGAATGGCGGCGAGGGTTTCAACCTGCGCATGATTCGACTCTACGTGAGCGGAACGGTGCTGAAGGACTTCAAATACCGACTGCAGATGGAGGTGACGGGTACGCCTCACGTGAGGGATGCCACGCTGGAGTGGGTGCGATGGAAGGGACTGCAAGTTAAGGTGGGCCAGTTCAAGCGTGCCTTCACTCTCGAAAACCCCATGAATCCCTGGGATCTCGGTGCGGGCGACTACGCGCTGCTGACGAAGAAGCTGGCGGGTATGGGCGACCGTTGCGGCGAGGCGTCAATGGGCGGACGCGATCTGGGTCTGCAGCTGCAGGGCGACCTCTTCAAGGCACGCGACAACCACTACCTTTGGCACTACCAGCTGGGCGTCTTCAACGGCCAGGGCATCAACCAGAAAGACCTGAACGCCAACAAGGACGTAATGGGAACGCTGCAATGGAACCCGACGAAGAACCTGACGTTGGGCGTCTTCGGATGGTTGGGCAAGTGGCACAGCAAGGACAAGAACATCGACCTGGACCGCAAGCGCTACGCCTTCAGCATGCGATACAAGGAACCCGTGAGCGGTTTCAGCGTGCGGGCCGAATATGCAAAGTCCTTTGGCCGTAAGGCAAGCGACTGGGACGCTGCCAACCAGTGCTGGACGGCCAAGAGCGTGCAGCAAAACGGAGGCGACAAGGCCGATGCCTGGTACGTCATAGCCGGCATGCCGGTCTGGCGATGGGTGGGACTGAACGTGAAGTACGACACGTACCGCGACTACGCCACCTGGGGCTCGTTGCACAGCATCTACACGGCGGCCATTGACCTGCAACCGCACGCTAACCTGAAGTTGCAGCTGCAGTACAACCATCACGACGACCGTACCGCAAGCCAGCAGCATTACGACCAATTCTGGGTGCAGACCTACGTCAGATTCTAACGAAAAATAGGATGAAAATGAACAACGATATCATTGAAGATTACCTCCGTAACTTTGAGGAGGGGCTCCGCAAGGAACTGCTGAGACTTTGCTCGCAGGAACAATGGCTGGACAAGACTCTGCTGGAGAGCGAGGACATCACCCGATACTGGGAAGAGGCTGAGGACAAGTACGTTGCCGATGCCGTCCCCAACGTGCAGCAATACCCGCTCGTCTCCGTGGGATGGGCCACTTATCTGGGCATGGCGGTTGCCTACTGCTGGGATGTGGACTGGAAAACCTACCAGCACGTGCCCTACGAGCAGTTCTACGGCGACGAGGGATTCGACAACATGGACGACCACATCGTGCGTGACATCCTGGGACTTCCCCTCGAAGACAACGATGCACTCCGCCTGCGCAAGTTCATCCAACGCCTGGCTCAGACCACCGTCAGCAAGATTCGCCACGAGCAGATAGAACCCTCGACACCCATGGCCTACCACATCTTCATGCGTGCCTGCAAGGTCATGTTTGCCATCGGGGCAGCCATGGAGCTCCATGCCTTAGGATATAAATTCGAGAAAATATAAATCACCCCAAGCGATATGAAATACAATTTCGACGAGAGAATAGAGAGAAGAGGCACAGACGCCTACAAGTATGACAGACTGGCCGAGGTGTGCGGACGCGACGACATCCTGGCCATGTGGGTGGCCGACATGGACTTCGCTACCCCACCCTTCGTGCTCAACGCCATCCAGAAGCGACTGGAGCAGCGCATCCTAGGCTACACATGCACCACCGATGCCTACCGACAGAACATCGTGAAGTGGTGCCAGACGCACTACGACTGGACCGTCACGCCAGAGCAGGTGAGCTACGTCCCCGGTGTAGTGTGCGGCATCTACCTCGCCATGCAGGCGTTCACGGAGAAGGGCGACAAAATCCTGATCCAGGATCCCGTCTACCACCCCTTCCGCATTGTTCCCGAGACGAACGAGCGTGAGATCGTCTGGAACCACCTCGTCCGCACGGACGACTCCTTCGACGTTGATCTTGACGCGCTGCGCAACGACCTGAAAGGCTGTAAGATGATGATTCTCTGCAACCCTCACAATCCTGCCGGCATCTGCTGGAGTCGCGAGACGCTGCAGGCCATCGCACACATTTGTGCCGAGGAGGGTGTGCTGGTCGTGAGCGACGAGATACACTGCGACATGATTCTGGGCGAGGGCAAGCACATTCCCTTCGCCTCGGTAAGCGAGGAGGCACGCCACAACAGCATCACGCTGCAGGCACCCTCAAAGACCTTCAACATGCCAGGCGTTGTCTGTTCCCACGCCATCGTTCCCGACGACCAGCTTCGCGAGAAGTTCTTCTACTACATCGACGAGAGCGACATGACGCTGGGCAACGTCTTCACCTACGACTGTGCGGCCGTCTGCTACACCGAAGAGGGTGACGAGTGGCGAAAGCAGATGCTGGCCTACGTGCAGGAGAACGTGGACATCCTGGAGAAGGGACTGGCACGCATCACGGACAAGATTCGCATCATACGTCCTCAGGCATCCTTCCTGGTCTTCCTCGATTGCCGTGGTCTGGGATTCCAGACGTCAGAGGAGTACACCGACTTCTTTGCCAACAAGTGTCGCCTGGGACTGAATCCCGGCACCATGTTCGGCCCCGGCGGACTGGGCTACATGCGCATGAACGTGGGTTGCCCCCACAGCATCGTAGAGGAGGCGCTCAAGCAGATTGAAGAGGCGCTCAAGGAGGCTTAAGGCAAAAGAACCTTACGCCCCGAGCGGATATACAACCCCTTGCACGGATGCTCAATGCGGCGTCCGGTGAGGTCATAGAAGGCAGCGACGGAAGACGAGCTGCCTTCTGTCGTTATAGGCTGTAAGCCAGAACATTCGGAACTGGAGAGCGTCAACGTGAGGCTCAGGTCGTCGTTCTGACAAATGTCCGAAACGACCGCATCGAGCGTACCACCCGTGAAAAGATTGAAGCGGGAAGAAGGTATGGAGGTTACGCGCTTCAGACCGGGATAGAGGTCGCCAAGGATGGAGGGAATGTAGTCATCGGGCAGGATTTCTGCACTGGGAATCAGTTCGTCGTCGGCTGGGAGGAGGGTGATACGCTGATGATCGACCACATTATTCACCTCGTTGTTTCTCCAGAAGTTTGCGCTATAGTCAACGTGCGTCACCATCAGGCCTTTGTTCGGACCATACAACATTCTGAATTCATCCCATTTCCAACCCAGATAGGTGTCGAAGTCCAGCGACTGACGGTTCTCCAGGATGTAGTACTCGTCGGGATTGGCAGGGTTGACAAGCTTGATACCTCGTCCGCCTCGTTCCATGGGCAGAAGCTTGAGAGAAAGCGGCTCGGCAGGCTGTATCTCCTCCAGAGAACGCCAACCCAAGGCGTCGCGCTCGTAGGCAGAATAGTCCGAAGGACACATTCCGCTCTGGCAGTAGCATCCGGCATCCATAAGGTCCCAGTAATCCATGCCAAATGCAACATAATTCTGGTCGTAAAAATCGGGCAAACCCAGGCCATGCGACAGTTCGTGGCACATCGTTCCGATGCCGTCGACACTCTCATCGTACAACTCGTTCGTGCAACCGACACCGCCAAAGGTGAGGCTTCTTGCATCCAGGCCGTCGTTCACCCAAACGGTGAAGCGGTAGGCACTCTCCTTGGGCCAAATGAGATTGGCCTTTTCGGGCCAGCCATCCTCGATGCATTCGTTCAGAGAACCATAGGCATTCTGCCCCTCTCCGGCATAAATGAAGAAGACGAAGTCGATGATGCCATCCCGGTTGTTGTCGTAGGCGTCCAAGTCTGCGCCTCCTTCTATGGCGAGACGCAGCGCATCGCGATAGAAATCCGTAAAGTGAATGTCCGTAACCGTGTTGCTTGCATCCTGTCCGTAATACACGTACGAGCGAGGCAAGGTGACGGGACCGATGATTCCAAATTCAGGAACAAACTGTCCGTCAGACTGTTGACTGAAATACTGGGCCACGGGACCCTTGCTGCCGATGGTGGCGTAGTAGTCCTCGCTGGCATCGTCCGACCCGTTACAAAAGCGGTTGAAGAAAGAGTTTGGATCACCCTCGAACATCAGGTCGGGAAATTGAACCAGGATGACGGGCACCTTGGGGCGTCCCTTCGCCATCAACGGACCGCTCAGCGAGGCAGAAGCACGACGGGGAAACGTGGTGCGCTGGCTGTCGTCCGAGGGAGAATCGTTGGCTGCGGACGAACAGGAATAGATAACATGCTCAGGCGGATAGCGACGCTGCGCCTCCGCCTGAGTAGTTGTTAGAATGACAAAAAGTATAAGGATGATTTTTGTCAATGTGCTGTCTGTCAAGGATTACTTACCGTTCTTCTTGTCACGCCACATGGCAGTCATGTCCTCGAGAGTCTTACCCTTGGTCTCGGGAACCAGACGCCAAACGAAGATGGCTGCAATGACGCAGATAACGCCGTACATGCCGTATACGAACCAGTAGCCCAGGCTGTTGGCCATGGGAACGAACGAGGTGCTGACGATCCAGTTGAAGATCCACTGGAAGGCAACGGCAATAGCAACGGCACCGCCACGGATGGTGTTGGGGAATACCTCAGCAATGAGAACCCAGCAGATGGGACCCCATGAGAACATGAAGCTTGCGCTGTAGACCATGAGCG
>JAKSLN010000040.1 GCA_024401165.1 Bacteroidaceae bacterium | reverse complement strand
TTGAGAAGGCTGTCCGCAACCTCATCGACATCTTCTGCGACAAGATTCTCAACCCCGAGACCCACCACCTCGACCTCTTCTTCGAGAACGACTGGACGCGCGGAGCCGGGGCGCTGGAATCGTATGGTCACGACATAGAGTGCTCCTGGCTGATGCACGAGGCCGCCCTTGTGCTGGGCGACAAGGACGTGCTGGCCAAGGTGGAGCCCATCGTTCAACTGGTTGCCAAGGCATCCGAAAAAGGACTGAACCCAGACGGTTCCATGGTGCACGAGGCAAACCTCGACACCGGTTATGTTGACGTTGATCGTCACTGGTGGGTACAAGCAGAGACAGTCGTCGGATTCTATAACATCTACCAGCACTTTGGTGATGCATCAGTTTTCGAGAAGGCGGTGAATTGTTGGAACTACATTAAGGAAAACCTCATCGACGAGGAAGGAGGGGAATGGTTCTGGAGCCGCGATCCAGAGCGTAACATCAACAGGAAAGACGACAAGGCAGGTTTCTGGAAGTGTCCCTATCACAATTCCCGCATGTGCCTGGAATTAATGGAGAGAATCTAAGTAAATGTAAGAACCTAAAAGGCAAATCCTCATGAAACCTTACAAGTTTGCGCCCTACCTGAAAACTACGTTGTGGGGCGGTTATCAAATAGCACCCTTCAAAGGGATCTACACAGCTCAGCCCAACATTGGCGAGTCGTGGGAGATTAGTGGTGTTCCCGGTCACGAGAGCATTGCCGTAGACCGTGGCATCATCGATGATGTCGACGTTGGCCTTACGCTAACCGAGCTCATTGACAAGTACAAAGGACTTCTTATTGGCAACCGTGTATACAAGCGGTTTGGAAACAAGTTCCCTATCCTTGTCAAACTAATCGACTCGCGCCAAGACCTCTCCGTCCAGGTGCATCCTGACGACAAACTGGCGATGGAACGTCATGGTTGTGCCGGCAAGACAGAGATGTGGTACGTCATCAAAAGTGATGTAGGTGCCAAGATATACAGTGGACTCCGCAAGAGCCTCACTCCAGAGGAATATGAACAGATGGTAGCCGCTCAAGGGGACAACCCAATGGCCGACGTCATTGCCACACACGAGAGTCACGACGGCGACCTTTACTTCCTTCCCGCTGGGCGCTTGCACGCCATCGGTGCCGGTAACTTTCTGGCAGAAATACAACAGACATCAGACATCACCTATCGCGTCTACGACTTTGGGCGTGTCGATGCACATGGAAAACCTCGAGAACTACATGTCGAGCAAGCGAAAGAGGCCATCGACTACCAAGTCTGGCCCGAGTATAGAACCAGCTACGACTCGACAAAACCAACGTCACAGCTCATCAACTGTCCCTATTTCACCGTTCACCGTGTCGTTGTGCAGGTTGCCTCGCAAATCGACTTCAAATGTGATAGTTTTGTCGTAGTCCTCTGCCTCTGGGGAGAAGCCAACATCAACGGCATTCACATTCGGCAGGGTGAAACAGTGCTCGTTCCTGCCTCAGAGAATGTCCTGTACATCTTTGGCAATGCGACGTTCCTTACCGCAACGATGTAGGCAAACTTTCTGACATGGCAGACCTGAATATGTCTACGTCGTGCAAAAAAAGCAAGATTGAAGGGGAAATATTTTGTCATCTCAATATATTTAACCAACTTTGCAATAGAATTTATACATTGGCAACACCATGAAAAAGATAACTGCATGCGCTTTGGGTCTGCTCTTCTGTCTCGGAATGAAGAGTCAGACTAACATGAGCACCTTCATCAGTGACTTGATGAGCAAAATGACTCTCGAGGAAAAATTGGGTCAGTTGAACCAATTGACCGGCGATGACATCAATACCGGTGCTCCCTCGCAGACAAAAATTGGAAAAGAACTGATAGCCGGACACGTAGGATCGGTACTGAACGTGCAAGGCGTTGAAAAGATTCGTCTTCTGCAGAAGATGGCCGTGGAGGAGAGTCGTCTTGGCATCCCCCTGATTGTCGGCCTGGACGTCATTCACGGTTACGAGACACTGTTCCCCATACCCATCGGTCTATCCTGCACATGGGACCTTAAGGCTATCGAGGAAAGCGCACACATTGCAGCAGTTGAAGCGAGTGCCAATGGCATTGCCTGGACGTTCAGTCCAATGGTGGACATCAGTCTTGACCCTCGATGGGGCCGCATGGCCGAGGGTAACGGAGAAGATCCCTACCTGGGCTCACGCATTGCTGAGGCCATGATACGCGGTTACCAGGGAGACTATAGTGGAAAAGACAACATCATGGCTTGCGTCAAGCACTTTGCCTTGTATGGAGCAGCAGAGTCTGGTCGTGACTACAACACTGTCGACATGAGCCGCTTGCGTATGTACAACCAGTACTTTGCACCTTATAAGGCTGCCGTTGAGGCTGGTGCCGGTTCCGTGATGACTTCGTTCAACATCGTGGACTATGTCCCTGCATCTGCCAACCGTTGGTTGATGACAGACGTACTACGTAACCAATGGAACTTTGACGGATTCGTCGTTACGGACTATGCAACCATAACCGAGATGCAAAAGGAAGGTTGGGGCATCGGAGACGTAAAGACGGTTTCCGCAAAATGCCTCAAGGCAGGCGTCGACATGGACATGGTCTCACAAGGTTTCATCAGCACCCTCGGTCAGTCACTCAAGGACGGCACTATTTCCATGGCCGACATCGACAGGGCATGCCGCCGTGTACTGGAGGCAAAGTACAAACTGGGGCTATTTGCCGACCCATACAAATACTGCGATGCAAAGCGTTCCAAGGAGGTGACCTACTGCAAGGAACACCGCGATATCGCCCGCAGAATCACCGCGGAATCATTCGTTCTCCTACGCAATGAGGGCAACATTCTTCCTTTGGACAAGACGAAGAAGATTGCACTCATCGGTCCCATGGCAGATAACAAGGGGGACATTGCCGGTACATGGTCTTTCTCGGCAAAACCAGAAAAATATAAGAGCGTCTACGAGGCAATGAAGGCCTACGTCGGCAAGAAGGGTACGATCTTGTGTACACAGGGCTGCAACCTGTTGGACGATGCTCACCAGCAGCAGGCAGTCTCCAATGGCCACGGCTTAACGCCCGTTCCTCGCGTTGACGATGCAGAAGCCAAGGCAGAGGCGCTACGCATCGCCAAGCAGGCAGATGTCATCGTATGCGCCATGGGCGAATGTGCCTGGATGAGTGGCGAGGGCACCAGCCGTGCCGACCTGCAGATTCCGGCTCCACAGCGTCGACTGCTCGAAGCCTTGAAGGAGCTGGGGAAACCCATCGTCCTGCTCAACTTCACGGGCCGCTCAACGGTACTGACTTGGGAATCGCAAAACATACCTGCCATCATGAACGTTTGGTTTGGCAGCGAGTGTGGAGATGCACTCTGCGATGTTCTGTTCGGCGACACATCGCCCTCAGGACGCCTTACCATGAGCATGCCCTATTCTGTTGGCCAAGTGCCCATATACTACAACCACTTGCAGACTGGACGTCCCGTTGCGGATGGCGAACCATACCGCGTCTTTGCCAGCAACTATATCGACCAGCCCAACGGACCTCTCTACCCGTTCGGTTACGGTCTGACCTACAGCACCTTCAGCTATAGCGACGTTTCACTCAGCAGTCCTGAGATGAACAGCAATGGCAGCGTTACCGCAACTGTTGAGGTTAAAAATACAGGTTCACGCGAGGCATCTGAGGTAGTGCAACTCTACATTCGAGACATCGAAGCAAGTATCAGCCGTCCATTGATGGAGCTGAAAGGCTTTGAGCGAATCACCCTCAAGCCAGGAGAGTCGCGCAAGGTCAACTTTGCCATCACTCCCGAACTGCTCAAGTTCTACAACTACGATCTAGAATACGTACTCGAACCCGGTGACTTTAGCATTATGACAGGTCCCGACTGCAAGCACGTCAGTCAGGCCATTCTGAAAGTTAACAAATAAAACAAACAATATATGAACTACAAGAAAATACTCGTTGGGGTGATCTGCATGGCCACCCTGCCAACGATGGCACAAAAGCCTTGCAAGATTGAAGGCACCGTTACCAATCCCGAAAAGGTACAGAAGATCTACTTTTACCAGGCTGACGATAAGGGACAGGTTCCAGAGGCCCCCACGGACTCAGTCGAACTAAAGAAGGGTAAGTTCCAGTATGAATTTAAGGTTTCCGAGCCTAAGCAGGCCTACATTCAGGTCAAGCAAGCAGAAGGAAGTAATGTTAGTGCTCAGATGTTCCTCATCCCCGACGAAAAGGCACAGTACACCTTCGACGGCGAGCACTTTGCTGTCAACGGAAGTAAATTCTACAAGGAATGGGGTGAGGCCGAAAGCAATGCCATGGCGCACACCGAAAAACTGCGTGGTTTCGTTGAGCAAATCAACAAGAAACTTGCGGCAATGAGTGAAGAGCAGCGAAAAGACTCACTCCCCGTGCTTCAATCGGAGTATGAAAAGATGATGGGCGAGCGCAGTAAAGCATACAGCGAGTATTACAAGGCCCATCAGGAAGAAGAAGGTTGCGTATTGTTCTACATCACCAACATTTCAAATATCGTCACCTACTATGACGACATGAGCGCCACGGTCAAGAACGGCAGAATGCAGAAATATCTGGCCGACGAATACACAAGAACAAAGGCGAAGATTGATGCACGCGAAAAAGCGGCAGCCGAGGCCAAGGAGGCTGTAGAAAAGACCGGCGAGGGCAAGATGTTCGTCGATTTCGAAGCAGAATACAATGGAAAGGTACAGAAACTCAGCGACTATGTTGGCAAGGGGAAATATGTCCTCGTTGACTTCTGGGCCAGCTGGTGTGGTCCTTGCAAGGCAGAAATCCCCAACCTGATTGAAGCCTACAACAAGTACAAAGGCGAGAAATTCGAAGTTCTCGGTGTTGCCACCTGGGATAAGCCCCGTGATACAGAGAAGGCCATCGAGCAGATGAAGATTCCCTACCCTCAGATAATGAATGCAGAGAATGCTGGTTCCGACGCATACGGCATCGAGGGTATTCCTCAAATCATTCTTTTCGGTCCTGACGGAAAGATCGTAAAGCGAAACCTGCGCGGAGCCCAAATAGAAAAGACACTCAGCGAACTGCTTGGTCAGTAAACATAGAACCAGCCTCGTTCGAAGGATCAATGCCTACGTAAAGGATCGTCTGATCCTGGCAGAAACCCTTTAGAGCGAAAATGACAGAGATATTATTCACCTTATTTTATTACTAATAAAAACAAAAAAGATTATGAAAAAGTATCTTGCTGAAATGGTAGGCACCGCAGTATTGGTGCTTCTGGGATGTGGAACAGCAGTCAGCCTCAACTGTGGTGCTGACACAGCAAGTGTTGTAGGCACTGCCATGGCCTTTGGCTTGGCTGTTGTTGCTATGGCCTACACCATCGGTGGCGTAAGCGGATGCCACATCAACCCCGCCATCACCCTCGGATGCTGGCTTTCTAAGCGCATCGATGGTAAGGACGCCATCATGTATGTGATTTTCCAGTGCATCGGCGCCTTCATTGGTAGCGCTCTGCTCTACGCTCTTGTAAGCACGTCACCCGAATTGGCACAGGGCACAACAACCGGTGCTAACGCTTGCAGCGGCAGCATTTGCAATGGACTATTGGCAGAAGTTATCCTCACCACCCTCTTTGTACTCGTTGTACTAGGTACAACCGACGAGAAGAAGGGTGCAGGCAACTTTGCAGGTCTCGCAATCGGTCTTAGCCTCATCCTCATCCACCTCGTAGGCATTCACTACACCGGCACCAGCGTTAACCCCGCTCGCTCACTGGCTCCCGCAATCTTCGAAGGTGGTGCTGCTCTCGAGCAGGTATGGGTATTCTGGGTTGGTCCTCTCGTTGGCGGTGCTTTGGCCGCTTGCATCTGGAAGATGATCAAGGACTAAATATCGAAAACACTGACTACTATTAAGTACAAGCATTGCTACAAATATTAGGTACAAGCAATAAGTACAAGCAAGAGGTCGTGTCTGTTTTTTGACACGACCTCTTTGTTTTTGTTATGGTCCAACGCCTTAGAAGGGTGAAGGGTTGATACAACATGTCACCAACCCGTCATCGAGGTATTCTATTAACGTTTCTCATTCAGTAGTTCAATGGGGGGGCACTCATAATTGGTAAGACCCAGGCGAACTGACTTGTAAAAGTCAAGGGAATGAGCAGGAGTGGGGATAAAGTCTGGCATCTGCTTCTGGCAGAACGATTGGAAATAGAGCAAGCATCCGTCACGCCACCACTCCGCATCACGGAACTGGCACTCAAGACGACGCGTCATGTCGTTGAAAATCGCGGGTTGCACGAGGCTTTCCAGCTTTGCCCATTGTTTCTGCATCTCTGCTACCTCGTCAACACCATTCTGATAGTGACGACAAAGTGCCGTCCAGAGGGACTCTTCATAAGCAGTGCCGCCTACATGGTGCTTAATGGACTTGCCCCAAGGCACATGATGGAACCAAAGAAGAACCTCGGCAGGGCAGGTTTCCATGTCGTCCAGCGTCGCTGCATAGACAGAAGGATACTGATGGGTGGCATCCGTACCATTATGACTGCTGCGATTGAAACCAAGTCCTTCTGCATCAGCACGATGGTAGTAGGTAGGCATCCAGTCTGCACGAGCGCCTGGCTGTGCACAGTAGGGTTCGGGACCATAATGGTGTCCCCAGGCAAAAAGGTGGTGCAAACCGAGGGGCATCATATAGTCAACCACAGCCTCGCGAGAACGCAACAACATCGAGACAAGAACTTTGACACCCTCCTTCTTCGAAAGAGGATTAACGAAACTGCTTTCGGGTTTCTGCGTATTGCCACGCTTTTGCAGACCGTTCATTGTCTGCTGCTGTTCGTTGAAAAAGACGTTAGCCCACTCTTTGGCAATTGCCTCTGCCTTGAGATTGGGATTCTTACACAGACGGCCGAAAGCGTACCAGTTAGCCTCTGCCAGATGATTGCCACAAAGGGTGAAGAGAGGAGAAGCAACACTGGTTGCATGAAGCACCTGAGGCGCATTACCTGTCTGGGAACCATCACCCACGTTGGACACGCCGGCCAAGCCTACGAGTTTGCACTTCGCAATGTTCTTTATGTCGCTAAGAAACTCTGTCCACATGGGAGCCAGGAAGGCAGTATGGTTGCTATGGCCGAGATACTCCTGCGTAATTTGCAGCTCTGCCAGCATCTTAGTCTTGGGCATAGCAGCAAAAAGAGGCGAGAAAGGTTCACGGGGTTGGAAGTCTATAGGACCGTTCTTAATCTGTATGATTACGTTGTCGTCGAACTGCCCGTCGAGGGGTTGGAACTCGAGGTAAGCCTGCTTTGCACGGTCGGGGTCGCTGGGACTGTAGACAAAGGCACGCCAGATGACCTGTCCGCCATAAGGCTTGAGGGCACGAGCCAACATGTTGGCACCATCGGCATGTGTGCGCTGGTAATCCAGCGGACCTGGCTGTCCCTCACTATTGGCCTTCACGAGAAAACCACCAAAATCGGGAATGAGTTCGTAGATGCGCTTGCATCGCTCTACCCACCACTGGGCAACAGCAGGTTCAAGAGGGTCGGCCGTCTCGCAGAATCCAAGTGCCTTGGGCGAACCGAAGTTGATGGCCAAGTAAACCTTGATGCCGTGAGGGCGAAGCATGTCGGCCAGCTCCCTGGTCTGTTGCAGAATCTCATCGGTCATCATCTTGGGAGATGCATTGACATTGTTGGGCACAATGGCGTTGATGCCTAACTGCTCGTTGTAACGAGCATATTCTTCTATCTTGTCACGCTGCAGTTTGGGCCAGAAGATGCTTCGACCAGCATAGCCACGCTCGATAGTACCATCCAGATTGTCCCAATGGTTCAGCATGCGCAGCTCATAGGGTTTGGCTTGGATGAGGGTGACGGGGAGTAGAAGGAGCGCCAAAGTCCGTCTGAAGTGGCGCAAAAGGGATTGTTTCATTGTTGTAGGAATTTGGGGAGGATGGGGCTATTAGGATTATCAGTCAGATTGGATGAATTAGACAAATATGACTTATTTGTTTTTGAGACCCAAAGGAACTCTAATGACGAAGCCGCCCTGATCTGCCATGGTTACAGTGATGGTTTTACCGTTGTACGTCAGCTCCTTGAGCTCGGGTTCACGCGTCTTCAGGTTGTCGGTATAGAGCTGGAGCTTATCGCCCTTCTCGATGCCCACCCCTTTCAGCTGCTGAGCAGAAAGGGTGACGGTGAGTTCATTTCCTGTGGCGTTATTACCGGCAATGTACCAGGCAAAGCTAGTGGCATCAGCCGACAAACGAGCCAGAACAACATACTTGCCGGGGTAGCCTTCGAAGAAGTGTGTCTCCATCCAGGTAGTAGGCACCTGGCGCAGGAAGTCCATGCAGAGGGCGGGAGCAGGGGCACCGGGCTGGTTGTAGTCGGTGATGATGTTGTCGAAGGTAGCGGCCTGCCCAGAAGCAGCGGGCTTCCCTGCGGCATTGTCGCCAAGGTTCTCGGGAGTGATGGCGAAATTCTGGACAGGATTCTGGAAGAGCACGCAGGTTGCCAACTCGTGAACATCGGTGGTGCGACGGGTATTGCCACCCTTGTTGCCCTTATGGATGTGACGGTTCATGAAGCAGCCGCCGAACTCCATACAACCAATGGTGTTGCGAATGAAGGGATGCGTAGCAGCATCCTTGGCCTCCTTGTCGGCAGCACCCTGGCTGAAGTAGATATTTTCTGAGGCAAGCACAGCCTCGGAACCAACATAGTTGGGGTACATACGCTCCCATCCACGAGGGATGGTGCAACCATGGAAGATAACCATGAGTCCGCAGTCGTCGGCATCACTTAGGATGTTCTCGTAGTGGCGAATGGACTCTTGCTTGTCGCCTCCGAAGAAGTCGACCTTGATGCCCTTGACACCCTGTGCCTGCATCCAGCGCATCTCGGCCTTACGCTTGATGGAGTTCGACATGATGTTGATGGGGCCCTGCTCGATGTCGTTCCAATAGCCACTCGACGAGTACCAAAGGAACACGTCGACACCCTGCGAGTGGGCATATTTAATAAGGTCTTCCATCTTTTGGCGACCAATGTTATTGTCCCACCAATTGTCGATGAGCACGTACTTGAAGCCCATCGCCTTCGAGAGGTCGATGTATTTCTTCTGGTCGTCTACATTGATGCTATTGTCTTGCCATACAATCCAGCTCCACGTACCCTTGCCTGGGGTGAAGCTGGGGTTGACGCCCGCACTCTTGCCCTGGGTTTGGTGCTGATAGCGAGGCTCGACAAAGTCCCATGGGATGGTCGTCTCGACAATAGGTTTGAGGGTCTTACCAATGGTGATGGTACGCCAGGGCGTGCTGTTGGGAAGCGACATAGAAGGCTCGATGGTACCGTTGCCTGCATTCTCCTCGGGCATGGGAAACTCCAGCTTGTAGAGACCTGAGCCATCGGCGTTCATGGCTGCATCACTCAGGCGCGAACCGCAATAACGCGAGTCAACGTCGGTCTCGCTGATGAGCACCCAGAGGGGATCATTCTGTGAGTCGACAGCCTTCTTAGACTTTCCCTTTGCGCTTGCTGCATTGACAGCATTGGATGAAGGTGCCTTAAACAGGCAGGGGAAAGTGTAGCCATGACCATACTGACTCTTGGCCGACATGGGCTGATCGTAACGATACTCCTCCTCGTACGAAGGTTTCGTGCCCTTCCATCCAATCATGGCGTGGCTCTGAGGCGTGAGGAACGTAGTCGTCCCGTCAGGCAAGCGGAACCCCGTCTTTTCGTCCATGATGCGGATGGAGAAGGTCTTTTCGTTGGCACGGCTTTTCTGGTTGGGAATGCTGTAGCGGATGGCTACGTCGTTGTTCTCCACACGGAACTCGATGGTGTATGTGAGAGTAATGTTGGGGTCGATGTTGTTACCCGCATTTGCCTCGAAGGAACCGGGATCATTGGCTGCACCATTGGTGATGCGACGGAAACCACCACGATAGGCCAGTCCACCCTCGAGATTGACCGTCATAACCCTATATTGCTTCGTCACGTTCCGCTGTTTAGAACGATAGAGTTCGTAGTTTAGATCGAAAGGTTCTTCTCTCAAACTGGTGGCGTTCTTCAACTTCAGATTCTGCGAGAAGTCGCCCGTGTTGGCAACAAAGCCAAGAGGAGACTCAAGAATGGCGGGCTGACCGTCATAGGTGATGCCGTAGGTTGGACGGCCATCGCGAAGGTTGAAGTCAACCTTCAGGCGACCATCGGGACTGCTCACGGTTGCGTCCTGAGCCATGACGGCTGTAGTCAGGATAAACGCAAATATGGAGGATATGATTTTCTTCATGAAGGAATGCTTTAGCCGTTGATCACTTGCATCACGATGGTGCTCACGGTCTTGCCATCGGCCGTAGGAAGAGCAGCCTTGACAAACTTGACACAATTGCCCATGTTCTTCTTCTCGAGAACGTCGACACCAATGCTCTGCTTGAAGGCCTCAATCTGTTTTCTGATGTCCTCTTCCGAAGCTGCCTGCGGAAGCAGTTCGGCGAGTACAGAAGCCTCATATTTGTTCTGGTCGGCCAGGTCCTGTCGGCCATTCGTCTCGAAGAGCTTGGCATCGTCCTCGCGCTCCTTGTGCATCTTACGCAGGATATTTATCTCTGCTGCCTCGTCCAAAGGCTTTGCGTCCTTGGCAGTCTTGAACTTGAGGAACTCGCTCTTGATAGCGCGATACACTTCGGCCTTTGCCTTCTCACCACCCTTCATGGCGGTCATAATCAATTTGTTCAGTTCGTCTTGTAACATAGTATTTGCTTTTTAAAATTATTACTCATTTGTTGATTTAGGAAGACGCGCCTTTTGCGACAAATCGGCAATCTGCTTTTCAACCTTCTTGGCAGCAGCTTCACCACGATCAATCATCACAGATATGGCCTTGGCCGTAAAAGAGGCCACGTCGTATTCATGAAGATCCGGCGTAATGATCAAGTCGGCCTCCTTAAGGTTTTTCCTATACTTTTGATTGTCTGGACGGCGAATTAGCCAATTGAGATGGCCTCCCAAATCCATGCCGCCAAAAGTGTCTGTCAACCAGTTAGACTTCGGTTCATTTTTCAAATCTGCATCCTGACTTAGGTCGACCGCAATAACGATGTCAGCCCCCAGGCTTCGAGCCACATCAACTGGGAGGTTATTGAGCGCTCCGCCATCTATCAGCATGCGATCGCCCATACGCAAAGGTTTGAAAACTCCAGGAATAGCCATAGATGCACGCATGGCATGTGGCAGGCTACCCTTGCCAAACACGACCTCCTCCATCGTCTTGACGTCAACGGCAATACAGCGGAAGGGAACTGGCAAGTCATCGAAATTCATCGGTTCAGAATAACCAGATATACGACCAAACAGGCTTGTAATACTGTCGCCCTTCAAAACGCCAACCGTATTCTTCACATTACCATTTGCATTTGGATTACGTTTGATAGGGAATCCAAACACATAGGAAACTCCATCCTGTTCCTTATAGATATCTCCCTTAAAGGAAGAATTGCGATCGGTAAAAAGGTCTATCCATTCTTGCGAGCGAAAGAGTTTGTCTAACGTTTTCACATCAATGCCAGCACAATAAAGGCCGCCCACAATGCTGCCGATACTGGTACCAACGACCAGGTCGATGGGCACATTTTGCTGCTGTAGGCATTTCAGAACGCCCACTTCTGCCGCTCCTTTAGCGCCTCCGCCACCCAAGACAAGGGCAACCTTTGGACAACCTTTTCGATTCGCCTGTCCATAGACAGGAGTGCCAAGCAAACTGATGCATAGGATAAATATCAGAAAATGTCTCATAGCGCAAAGTTACTATTTTTTTTGGTAAGCATCCTTATTTTAACACTAAATAAGTGCGCATATGTCTAAAAACTCTTCCTTTCCTATACATTATATATAATATACGCGTATAAGCGAGGCCCTTTCTCCGTAGATGACGTTACTGGAATCAACTATTTCTCGAAATTCCCTTCTTCAGCATTTCACAAATATCTTGCCTCAGCGTAAGCGGTGCCAAAATCTCAATATTGGTGATTCGGGACAGCAATTCCAACTTGAAGTCAAGCGTAGGGTAAACCATGAGTTTGAAATCCACATATTCTTCACCCTGCTCTGTCTTCCCCTTACCCATTTGCGTCTGAGAAGAATGCAGGGGAAGGGTCTGGAGATAGTTCCACTCGCCATTAAAGGTTCGGAGAATAACACGAGAGGGAGCATTTTCGTCTTTCCCTGGTTGAAACACACCGAACATGTGAGCAAAATGGCGCTCCGAATCAAAAGAATCCGGCAAAGTAAATCCCTGTTGAGTTTCTACGGCAGACAACATGCGATCCAGCGCATACATGGCCAGATAAGATCGTTCGGGACGATGAGCAAGCAAGTACCATCGCTGGTGAAACAATTTAAGGCAGTAAGGTTCAACATCTGCCTCGTACGGTTCGCTATCTACAAATTTCTGATAGCGTATGTGCAGAAGGTGGTTGCTTTGCATGGCACGTGTTACTTCGGTCAACATCAAGTCACCCGAAGGGACATTCTCCAACAGGATGCGCTCCTGCAGGTGCCGAGCATCACGCACGACACCAGCAACGGCCATCGTGGAAAGCATCCATCGCTGAACACCACGCCCACGTAGCGAACCACTTTCAGACAATCTGTAGACAGCCATCCTTCCTCGGCCACAGTCAATGCCGATGTCGAATATCTCGTCTATGGCATCCAGCGATCTACGCAAGGTCCTTTTATCCAATTCATGGCCATCGCTTAAAGGACTGAGTAACCAATACTCGTTCAACTCTTCAAATGAAATAGGTTGATATCGACGTATCGTATCTACAAGCCAAATGTAATTTGCAAAAACTCGAGAAACTTTGTTCATCTGCGTGGAGAAAATTGGATTTTGCCTGATTTTGGGGCAAAATTACAAAAAAATTGCAAAAGAATTGCATTTTTTCTTTTAATCGGTCGCAGTATGACTTATTAAGTATCTTATTTTGCACTCAGAAAACAAAAAACGATAAAAAAACACCATTATGAAAACCGTAGCAACTGTAGAGATGAAGAACATGAACGTATTTAACCACGCAACTCGTCGTAACCACAATGTGCTGGATCGACTTGCCCAGAACCTTGCATCGCTCTTCTCGTTCATACTCGGCGAGAAGGTCGGAACAGCCTACAGTCTTAGCATGCTAAACGCCATGACATCAGGAACCTGCGCCTTCCTGTTTGGAGGAGCCAGCGCTTTGATTCAAGTCTTGCTTATCGTCTGGTTTGCCGTAGCTGTATGGCAGGTGAAAATCTGTGCCAAGAAATGAATTTGCAAATAGTCATTGGCACTTTGAAAACTTTTTCCTAAATTTGCACAGAAATTCAAAGGAATCACCTCCAGAGACATAGACATAATACGAATATAATAATGTACGCACGCCGAATATGTGCACTTACCCTGATACTAATCGCCTCGACATTTTTATATGCCGAGGGAAAAGACTCCATACGCAGCAAACACACATTCTGGGACAGCGGAATCGGCAAAGTACTCAAGTTTTGTGATAACCTGCTCTACCGTTGGGAGAATGACGGCATTGACACAACCTACATACAGGTACCAAAGCACGACAGGATGATCTATCTCGGAGCCTACTCCTACTATCAGCAGCACGACATGCAGTTCCCCGGACAGACAAGCGCGAATCTTGTGTCCGTAGACATGCATAATGTGAATACAGAACTGGAACTAGGCATAGACTGGCGAGGACTTGTCATTGAACTCCCCATCCCAATTACCGATCGTCACAGCCAATCCTACGGACTGTCCACAACCGGAAGCGTATGGGGAGCCGGCATACGATACAAATCGATTTCCGACATAGATGGGAAAATAGAAAAAGGAGAAAACACTCCAGACATACTACCCATCGGCAGAGGGCAACTTGACCTGAAGACTTTCTACCTGGAAGGGTACTACGTGTTCAACCACAAACGATTCAGCCTTGCAGCCGGTCTTTTTGGAGACATGATTCAGAAGAAGAGTGCAGGAGGCATTTTCTTAATGGGAAACTACTACCAAAGCCGGTTGGGATGCAACAACCTTCTTAACTACAGTCGCGACACGTTTCGAAACAACAAGGTTTCCATTGGAGTAGGCTTCGGCTACAACCTGGCGCTTCTTGACGGCTCACTTTGCATCCACGCTTCAATTACTCCCATGGCCTCATTACTCAATCGTGTAACACACAAGCACTATGGTGAACCCATCGAGCAAAATAATCAATACTACGACTGCGTAGAATTGGGGCGCAATTCAGACTTCACATTCAATTTTCTTGGACGGTTCGGTATAAGCTACAGCATTAATGAAAATGTCCTGCTAAACTTCTACGCTTACTACCGCCAACACCTTTTCGACGCATCAACAGGGCTCCACATCGGCAATCGTGAGGGTGACTTTCAATTTAACATAGGCTATCGATTTTAGTCCAACCCCTTCCACTCCTTTTTGAAGATCTGTTAGTAGACTACGAACAACAAAAGTTCGGAGTCTATTTTTATTTGCGTATCTTTGTATTTAGAGATATTTCTTATTATTTTGCTTATTTTATATTATTTTTGTATTTCTAATTTGCTTTTTATTTGCAATTAGTTTGGTATTTACATTTATTTTATATAACTTTGCCCGCGTTAAGGAACAATTCATACAGAATTTATTAGTTAGTTGTCAAATATTTCAATCATATCAGAAACAAGAAATTCAAAATTTAGATATTTGCATATCTCTAAATAGTGTAGCATATGCGCTTTTATTTGTATTTATTTCGGTATTTCATTATAGGCGCAAAGAATAAAATACTAATTCATATTTAGAGATATTTGGAATTCAAATAAAACTACCATCAAAGAAAACATACAGCGATTATGCCCAAAGCAAAGAACTTCGATATAGGCCTTCCAATGGATGAAGTCGCAGAGACTGCGGCTCCAGTCCAGACCGCCCCACCTGGGATGGCCTCGCAGCACATGGAAGACGCCCCACCAGGCCATGGTTCCGCCGCACCCCAACAAGCGGGGATTGCCGGCGGTCAACAGAACTACATGCCAAGCAACATGCAGCAAGGGCAAGCCATGACTCAACAATATGCTGCACAAGGCCAGGGAACTATTCCACCCGCCCAATTCTATCAGCAGCCAACGATGGGTTCCGGATATTACATGCCAAATGGACAACCCATAATGCCTGGCGACATACAAAACGGTATGCTGGTCATGCAAAACGGACAACCCATGATGCAAAGTGGACAAGCGATGATGGTTAATGGCCAACCCATGATGCAAAGCGGACAAGTTTTCTATCCGGGATACGCGCAAGGGTCACCCATTCAGGAAAACGGTCCAAAAGGACAGAGAGGACGCAAAAAGTCGTTACGTACCATTCCACGTCAAAACGGTAAGGTTGTGTTTCTTGAGGTTGAAGCCGACGCTGCCTTGGCACGCATTTCAATATTGGAGCGTGTAGACAAACAAGACATCATCCGAACGGCACTCGACGAGTTCCTCAAACTCCATTATGACGGTTCCGATCTTGACGCAAAAGGAAGTCAGTTGCTAACAGAGTACATCAAGAAAACAACGCAAATCACTTAGAGTGAGGAAATGCCCCAACGATAAGAGAAACAAAGACGTAAGAAGCAAGAAAGAAAACAAGACGTAAGAGATAGTTAAAGGAATTGACAACTAAAACAAAAAAACAACACCCACAAAAAAGAAAGATTCTATACTAAAACTTAAATGTTAATCCGGTGGGGAATTTGGTAATGCTTTGCAGATGACGCAATAAGGTTACCGGTTCCCCACTTTTTATGAATAGACATTACAACTTATGTATAGACATTTACAACCACGTTTGGAACTGTTTTTTTCGTCCACTCACTTGGGGGAATCATTTTTTCTGCGTATCTTTGCAAATCGAAGAGAGAACTATTCACCAAGAGAATGCTGCCAATCCATTTTGCCCCCTTACAGGGATATACAGAAGACGCATTTCGACGCATACACAACGAGCTATGCGGAGGAATTGCGGAGTATTACACTCCCTTCGTCAGAATGGAGAATGGGGGCGTGCGTTCGAAGGATCTTCGCGATTTAAAGCCCGAGCACAACAAAGGCGTGGCAGTTACGCCACAAGTTATTGCCAAGGACGCCTGTGAGTTGCGCACTCTCTTAGACGTCATTCTACCCATGGGCTACCAGAAGATTGACATCAACATGGGTTGTCCCTTCCCCCTTCAGACGAGACACGGACGCGGAGCAGGAATCCTCCCCCACCCCGGCAAAGTACAAGAAATCTGCGACGCCATCCGCCAGTATCCAGACGTGGTGTTCAGCGTGAAGATGCGACTGGGACTCACGTCTTCAGACGAATGGAAAGAGGTGATGCCCCTCTTGAACGAAGTTCCGCTACGCCACATCACCCTTCACCCTCGTGTTGCATCCCTGCAATACAAGGGAGAAGTCGATATGGAATCCTTTGAAGCATTTACCGAGGCGTGCAAGCACCCCCTCATCTACAATGGCGACGTGGCAACTCTCAGTCAGTTGCAACTATTGGAAGATAAATACAACCTTGCTGGCATCATGATTGGACGCGGACTTCTTGCCAGACCTACCTTAGCCGCTGAATATCTGTCCGGGAAAGAGATGGATACAAGAGAAAGAATACAGAAGGCACGCCAAATGCACGACAGGCTCCTGGCACACCTCGAAACCGTAATTCCCAGTGAAGCACAGCGACTTACGAAAATACGCACCTTTTGGGACTTCATGGAGGAAGAACTGGGACGAAAGGTCTGGAAGAAGATTATGAAGGCCGGCAACATGAAGAACTACCTTGCTGCTCTACCATGACGAACGAAGAGTACATCAAGAAGCACCGGGATGAAGACGTACGTTCGCTGGCACTCAAAAAAGTGCCGGAAGGAATCGACGCGCACTGGTGTCTGCAACAGATTGAGGGATGGCAACTTGCACGCAAGAAACTTCCACGTTGGGCATCAATCAACGACCTTTGGTTTCCGCCTCATCTCTCGATGGAGCAATGTTCGAGCGAACTAACCGCACAATATAAAGACAAGGTCCTTCGAGGCATAAAAAGAAAAAACATCAACTGCGACCAGAACCGGCATCAACCCGCCGACTGTCTTATCGACCTTACGGGCGGTTTCGGCATCGACTTCAGCTACATGGCACAGTCGTTCGAGAAGGCCATCTACGTCGAGCAGCAACCGCACTTGTGCAACATCGCCCGCCACAACTTTACCTTGTTAGGATTTCAACTTGAAAACAAAGAGCAAGAGGACGGAGAGCACGCCCCCAACCTGCTTAGCGCTGCAAATGAAGATCCAAAGAGCAAGGACCAACAGACAAAAGTTCGCATCGTGTGTGGAAAGTCAGAAGACCTACTTGCCGGCGAGTTTCAATGGCACGACGAAAACCTTAACTGCAACCTTATTGTTTACCTCGATCCGGCAAGACGAGACGACATTGGCCGCAAGGTGGCTGCCCTGGAAGACTGCACACCAAACGTCATCGACTTGCAAGACACCCTGTTAGAGCATGCCGGACTCGTAATGCTGAAACTATCCCCCATGCTCGACATCACGCAAGCCTTGCGTCAACTGAAGCATGTCTGCGAGGTACACGTTGTCAGTGTGAAGGGCGAATGCAAGGAGGTTCTTGTGCTCCAAAAGGGAAAGAATTCTCTCCCACAAACCAGAGAAGAAGCAACTGAGAAAAGAGAAGTTGCAGGAAAGCAAAAAGAAACTACAGAAAACCAAGAAGAGGAAACAGGGAGACAAGGAGAAACTGTCAGAGGTTCCATCACGTACCATTGCGTAAATCTGGCTACCGAGGACGAGTTCTTCTCCTGCACAAAAGACAGCATTCCTTCCATCAAGCTGGCAGAAACACTCTGCAACGGAATGGAGGAAGGGCGGACATACTTCCTTTTCGAACCCAACGCTTCGGTCCTGAAGGCTGGCGTGCAAGACTACATGTGCGAACGCTACGGCTTAATGAAATTACATCCCATCAGCAACCTCTTCGTGGGCGAAAACCCCATCCCCAACTTCCCAGGACGGCAATTCGCGATCGAAGCGATTGGCGATTTCAGCAAGAAAGGGACCAAGGAGATACTGGCAGGCATCAAACAAGCCAACCTGACTATCCGCAACTTCCCCTCTACCGTTGCCGACCTCAGGAAGCGACTGAAGATCAAGGAAGGAGGCAACACCTATCTCTTTGCCACGACCCTGGCGGACGGCAGCCATGCCATCATACGCAGCAAGAAACCTTGATAAGCGACAAACAGCACAGCATCGCTTCACGTTTAATAATATTTTCAAAATAACAAAGATACGAATTAACACCTAACAAGTCCCATATGAATTATAAGAAGATTTTTCTTTCGCTTGCCATGCTGCCCAGCATGGCGATGGCACAGACCTACGAACTCCCCACCATGGGTTGGAGTTCCTGGAACACGTTCGACTCCAACATCAGCGAACAGCGCATCAAGGAACAGGCAGACGCCATGGTGAGCAAGGGATACAAGGCCGTTGGCTACACCTATATTAATATAGACGACGGATTTCAAGGCGGCCGCAACAAGGCGACGGGCGAGTTGCTCATCCACCCCCAACGATTTCCCAAAGGATTGAAGGTCGTCTCCGACTACATCCACAAGAAGGGGCTGAAAGCCGGCATCTACAGCGACGGAGGCAAGAATACCTGTGCCAACTTCCATGGAGGCGACGTACTTAGCGTCAACGTCGGACTGTATGGCTACGACGAGCGCGACTGCAGATTCTACTTCGACACGCTCGACTTCGATTTCATAAAGGTCGACTTCTGCGGTGGTGTGTCATACCACAACGCCGAGGGACTGAACCTCGACACCCGCGAGCGCTACACAGCCATTGCCAACGCCATCAAGAAGTGCGAGAAGAAGGACATACGCATGAACATCTGCCGCTGGGACTTCCCCGGGACCTGGGCACACGACATTGCCCTCTCATGGCGAACCACCGGCGACATCAACAACAGCTGGGGTTCGGTACGCGACATCATTCGCGACAACCTCTACCTCTCAGCCTACTGCTACGACGGGCATTACAACGACATGGACATGCTCGAAGTGGGCGTGACAAAATGGGGACAGAAACTGACCGCAGAAGAGGCCAAGACACACTTCGGCATGTGGTGCATCATGGACAGCCCCCTGCTCATCGGCTGCGACATGAACACGGTTGACGCGACCTCAAAAGCCCTCTTGCAGAACAAGGAACTCATAGCCCTGAACCAAGACACGCTCTGTCTGCAAGCCTACGTAATCAGCAAGCAGGGCGACACCTACATACTGGCCAAGGACATCGAGGAACGCTACGGAAAGACACGTGCCGTGGCCCTCTACAACCCCACCGACCAGCAGCAGGAGATGACGCTGCGCTTTGGCGATGCCGACCTGGGAGGAACCGTACAGGTGCGCGACCTCTTCACCAAGAAAGACCTGGCTGAGCAAAAGGGCAAGATGACCGTTAAGGTGCCTGCTCACGGTTGCAAGATCTACAAGCTGACAGCCGAAAAGCGATACGAACGAGATCTCTACGAAGCCGAAACAGCCTACCTGTCCAGATATTCAGAAATAGACTGGAACGTAGGCCGGTACGAAGGTAACGCCAGTGCCAGCGGTGGCGAGATGGCCAGCTACATCGGAAACAATCCCGACAACGACCTTCGCTGGCGCCATGTCTACAGCAAGAAGGGCGGCGACTACACGATGACGCTGCGCTACTTCAGCGCAGAGAACCGCCGCACCCTGGTTTCCGTCAACGGGGAGAAGGTCTTCACCCAAAGCCTAAATTCCGGAGGTTGGGGAACGGCGAAGGAAGTTAAGATCAACATCACGCTGAAACCCGGCGACAATGAAGTCCGCGTCTACACAGACGGAACAAACTGGCTGCCCAACATCGACTGCATGACGCTAACGAACAAGGATGCAAGCGAGCAGAACGAAAAACAGTTGGAGATGCTTACGGATCAGTTGGAAGAGGCAAGAGACATTCCTCTTAACGCATTGCTTAGAAACAAGATAGACAACCTCTTGCAGCAGACCCAGCAGGAAAACATCGACGCCGAAACCCTGTCGCAACTGGTCAGCGAGATGAAGCAAGCGCTCAACACGGCCAACACGCTCACAAACAGCTGTGCCGACTTCCTGGCATGGATGAAGAATGCGCAGGAGAACGTCGAGGTCAGCGAGGTCTGCGAGTCACTCACCACGCTTGAGGAAAAGATGGAGTCTGCCCAATCAGCCTTTGACGAAGCCACCACAACAACCAAGATCAACAGCGCACTCAGCACGCTCAAGAGTGCCCTGAAAGCCTATCTGAGAAGCGACGACGCACGTCCCCAGGCCGACAAGACGCTGAACATGACCCTCTTGCTCAACAACCCCGACTTCGCGTCAACCTCAGGTTGGACGGGATCCCCTACCTACAGCAACGGCGTCGGCGAGTGCTACAACAAGAATTTCAACGTCTACCAGAATCTGTCAAGCATGAAACCCGGCATCTACGAGGTCAGTTGCCAGGCCCTCTACCGAACGGGCGAAAACGATGGCGGCAAACTGTACGCATCGCGCAAGGAAGACATTCCCGCCCGCTTCTATGCCAACCTCGACAGCGTTGCCATCCCCTCGCTCTACAAGTATAAGTTCACCGCCACGGCGGCAGCGGGCTATTCCGACACCGACGTCAAGAACAACTACGCCAACAGCACCAAAACGGCAGCCGTTGCCTTTGCTGCCAATCGGTACCCCTGCAAGGTCACGACAACACTTGCGGAAAAGGGTGCGATGAAGATCGGTTTTACTACACCAAAGCACAACGCCGACAGCTGGTGCGCTTTTGACGAACTGCAGATTCTCTACCGCTCACTTCCTGAGGAGGACGGCATCGAGCCCATAGATGCAACAAAGACGGAGGGCGAGGCATCTGCCCTCTACGACCTGACGGGCCGCAAAGTATCGCGAGCCACCCAGGGACTATACATCAGGAAGGGCCGCAAAGTCATCCAGAAGAGGATACAATAAAGGATTATCTTACATAAGTCACTCCCCAAAGTCCAGTTCAAGCTGCGGCGAATTGCCCAGCAGGTTGAAGGACATGCGATGATAGGGAGTGGTGCCATGCTCCTTGATGGCCTGGCGATGGACGGGGGCTGGGTATCCTTTGTTCTTGTCCCAACGGTACATGGGGTATTCCTCATGAATCTTCATCATGAAATCGTCACGGTAGGTCTTGGCCAGGATGCTGGCTGCCGCAATGGCGAGGTACTTGCCATCGCCCTTGACGATGGTGGTGTAAGGGATGCGTCCGCTTTCGGCAGGAGGACAGAACTCACGCAACGAGACACGGGCATGCATCAGGTAGTCTGTGCCTGTCTTAGATACTTGTGGCTTCCACTCCACAAAGCGGTTGCCATCGACGATGATCGCCTGAGGGACTATCTGCAGTTGGTCGAGCGCACGATGCATGGCCAGAATACTGGCACGGAGAATGTTTATCTTGTCGATCTCCTCGTTCGAAACCATTCCAACTGCCCATGCAAGGGCATCACGTTCAATGAGTTCGCGCAGCTGGTAGCGCTTCTTCTCGGTCAGTTGCTTGGAGTCGTTAAGACCAGCCGCCAGTTCGGGGCAACGCTCGCAGACATCATCGGGAAGGATGACGGCTCCGGCAAACACAGGACCGGCCAGGCAACCACGACCTGCCTCGTCGCACCCGGCCTCTATCTTGCCTGTATAATATTTTGCTTCTAACATATCTTTCGACTTGCAGTACGTCACAGAATATCTTGTCTGACAATCTGGATCAGAACATCTGCCGAACGCGTCCGATGGCGTTGCAAAGCGCATCGACTTCCTCCTTCGTATTGTAAAGACCGAAGGAGGCACGCGCCGTACCCTGAATGCCCAGGCGGTGCATGAGCGGTTCGGCACAATGGTGGCCCGTGCGGATGGCAATGCCCAAACGGTCGAGCAGCGTGCCGAGGTCCAGATGATGAATAACCTCACCCGTGGCGGAAGAGACCTCAAAACTGATGACGGCATCGTGATTGTCCTCTGGGCCAAATATGCGGATGCCACCCATTGCCTTCATCTGGTCGATGGCATAGCGGGTGAGCTCCGTCTCATGAGCAAGGATGTTGTCCATGCCAAGGTTCGTCACATAGTCTAGCGCACGGGCAAGTCCCGTGGTAGCCACGTAGTCGGGCGTGCCAGCCTCGAATTTGAAGGGCAGTTCGTTAAAGGTAGTCTTCTCGAACGAGACATTCTTGATCATCTCGCCACCACCCATGTAGGGAGGCAGGCGGTCGAGCCACTCCTCCTTTCCATAGAGTACGCCAATTCCGGTGGGACCGTAGATCTTATGGCCTGAGAATGCAAAGAAGTCGCAGTCGAGGTCTTGCACGTCGACGGCAAAGTGGGGCGTGCTCTGCGCACCGTCCACCAGGACGGGCACGCCATGACGATGCGCGATGCGAATCATCTCCTTGACGGGATTGACCGTGCCAAGCACATTACTGACGTGGGCAATCGACACGATGCGGGTTCGGTCGTTGAAGAGGCGCTCGTAGGCTTCCAGGTCGAGGATGCCGTCGTCACTCATAGGAATGACGCGCAATTTGAGACCGGACTGCAGCTGCCAGGAGACGATATTGGAATGATGCTCCATCTGGGATACGATGACTTCGAAGGGTTCACCAGCAGCCAAGTTAGCCGTCTCGTTGATCCACCTTGCAAAGCAAGAGGCCACGAGGTTGATGCTCTCAGTGGTGCCACGCGTGAAGACAATCTCGCTCGTAGAGCGCGCATGGAGAAACGAGCGTACGGTCTCGCGACTCTGCTCATGGAGCTCGGTGGCCTGCTGCGAGAGGAAATGCACGCCACGATGCACGTTGGCATTGACGTTGTAGTACTCCTCCGTCATGGCATCGACCACACAACGTGGTTTCTGCGTCGTGGCTCCATTGTCGAGGTAGACGAGTGGCCGTTTGTAGACCTCACGCGACAAGATGGGGAAATCTTCTCGTATCTTATTAATATCGTACATGCGTCCTTGAATCATTTTGGACTGCAAAAGTACAAAAAAGAAAGGAAAAATTGTGGAAGTGTCGTAAAAAAGCAGTAATTTTGCGAGCGAAAAGGGCACAGCCGCCTAATTATCAATTATCAATTGTCAATTATCAATTAAAAAACATATTTTCCTATGGCAAAGAAAGCACTTTTGATGATCCTCGATGGATGGGGCATCGGCAACAAGACTAAGGGTGATGTTATCTACAGCACTCCCACCCCCTACATGGACTACCTGGAGCAGAACTACCCCAACAGCCGCCTTCAGGCAAGTGGCGAGAACGTTGGTTTGCCCGACGGACAGATGGGCAACTCTGAGGTAGGCCACCTTAACATCGGCGCTGGCCGCATCGTCTACCAGGACTTGGTAAAGATCAACCGCGCCTGTGCAGATGGCAGCATCCTGCAGAACAAGGAAATTGTCAGCGCTTACGAGTACGCTAAGCAGAACGGCAAGAGCGTTCACCTGATGGGTCTGACCTCGAACGGTGGCGTTCACTCTTCACTGGACCATCTCTTCACCCTCATCGACATCAGCAAGACATACGGCATCAAGTCGACCTACGTACACTGCTTCATGGATGGTCGTGACACCGACCCCAAGAGCGGTAAGGGCTTCATCGAGCAGGTATCAGCCAAGTGCGAAGAGGTTCCCGGTGCAGCCATCGCAAGCATCGTGGGCCGTTTCTACGCCATGGACCGAGACAAGCGCTGGGAGCGCGTCAAGGTGGGTTATGACCTGATCGTAAACGGCGAGGGCAAGCAGGCTACCGACATGGTAGAGGCTATGCAGGAGAGCTACG
>JAKSLN010000004.1 GCA_024401165.1 Bacteroidaceae bacterium | reverse complement strand
CCTATGCCCTGAGGTAATTTTAACTACTCCTTGAAATTACCCTCTGTACAATAAAATTGACTTATGTTTTGTGTTGCTTAGATTTGTCCCTTTTGGGGTTGTCTTGTAGTATTAGTATGAAATGAGATCGTGTCAAAAAACTGACACGGTCTCTCTTTTTTTCTGTTGGTAGCGCTAAGGATGAATTCCTGCTACAACATCCATTTTACTGCGCTACACGGATTGATAAGTACCGTAGCACGCTTTCAAAATAAGATTACTATCTTTCATAAATAAGATTACTATCTTATTCTAACAAGAACACTATCTTATTTCATTAAGATTACTATCTTTTCTTAACAAGAACATTATCTATTCTGCAAGTCATGCAGCGGGATTTTAATGTTCCCGCTGCGTCTGTCGTTGCTTCCCGCTGCGTCTGTCGTCGCTTCCTGCTGCGGCAATCTAAACCTGACGTCTTAGTTTGCCTTGGGCGATGCTGCGGTGGTGGCATCGGTAATGGTGCCAGCGGGTGCGGAGTGGGATGACTTGGTAGCCTTGATGCTGTCGCCTGCTACGACGCGTGCAATCTCGCGTGTGTTGACGGTGATGGGACCCGTGAGGAACTCGGGGACGTTGTAGGAACGGAGGAAGGTGAGGTGGGCGCGGGGATCCTCCATAGGCAGCTCGAAAGGCTTGGTGAAGGTGCCGTCGGCCTTGAAGTAGGCGAAGAAGGGACGGGTGAAGTTGCCGTCGTGGCGTCGACTGCTGAACACAATCCATTTTCCGTTGGTGCTCCAGGTGTGGTAGCTCTCGACCTCGGGTGAGTTGACCTCGCTGGCGCAGCGCGTCTGGTGGGTCTTGAGGTCCATGAGGTAGAGGTCGGCGGAGGAGTGCCAGATGTGGAAGACGCCGAAGTCGCCTCGGGTGAAGAGGAGGTAGCGGCCGTCGGGTGAGATGCGGGGCAGGGTGGCGCTGCAGGTGTCGGCACAGTCGTAGACGAGTTCGCGCGGACCAAACTGCATTTTCTTGATGTCGAAGGAACGGCGGTAGAGGTTGTAGTGTACTTTCTTGTAGTTCTCGATGAGGTCCATCTCCTTGTTCTTTGCCTGGGAAGAATCGCTCATCTCGTAGTGTGCCGAACAGTAGTAGAGGTATTTGCCTTCGTTGTCCCAGGCAGGGAAGCAGTCGAGGTCGTTTGTGTCGCACTCGAGTGTCATGACCTCGTTCTTCTTGATGTCGTAGAGGGTTAGGTCGCTATAGGTGTCCTGTACCTCGATTTTCTGCACGTCGTAGGTATGGAAGGTCTGTCCGGTGCGGTTGACGCTATAGGCGATGAGGTCGGCGGTGGGGTGCCATGCGGGGTAAACGCCTGCGCTGATGGTTCCGTCAACCTTCATGTCGATCTTCTGGACGTTGCCGTCGTAGGAGATTACGGTTCCGCCCTTGTGCTGGCGCACGTGGAAGTGTGTGCGTTCTGGGTTTCCGTTCTGTGATGTGTGGCAGTTGATGCACTGTCCGTCGCGCTCGTCGGTATTGATCATGTTGCTGTAGATTACCTGCTCGTCGAAGTTCTCGATACAGCGCTGGTTGAGCGTGAGGCTCTCGTAGGTGACGTAACTGGGTGAGATGAGGCGGTAGGTGATGTAGGGATCAATTTTGTCCTGCACGACGTTGATTGTGAATGGCTTGTGGCGCTTCCATACTCCCTGGCTGAGGGTGTAGATCTCGACGGTGAGTTTGGGACTGGCGGTCTTGAGTGCCTCCCATGCCTCGGGGTCGATCTGCACGTCCTGACCGCCGATGACCGTCTCCTCGCTGCCGGAGGTGATGCGAGTGACGTAGTCCTCTGCCTCTACCTGGATGGAGAAGTTGAGGGGCGCGATGTTGCAGGGTATGGTGACTTCCTTGTAATCGGGATATATGTCGTAGGCCTCACTGCTGTCGGTGAAGGAGGCGGGAACGGTGGCAGCGTTCTTGCACGAACTGAACGCAATGACCATCAATAGTATCTGGGAGAGTGAGAAAAGGGAGAAGCGGGTTTTACGCTGCATGGTGTATCGGTTTATTGAATTAGAAGTTAGGAATGTGGAATGAGGAACTATGAACTAAGAACCATTCCCTCCACTAGTTCGTCTTCTGGTTGCGAACCAGGAAGTAGAAGTAGTAGAAGGTGTTGCCGAACTGAGGCTTGAACTCTCGCGCTTTGGCCTCCTCGCTGAGGGGGGCGATGGAGGGCAGTCCATTGAAGTCCATGAAGCGCTGGTAGGTGTCCTTGACGCTCTGGTCGAAGGGCATGGTGCTGATGTCGACGTTATTCTCGAGGTGGCCGTAGAGATAAGCTGCCTCCTGATAGTAGCGTGGCATGTGGAAACCGGGTTCGCTCTTGTGCATCTCGGCGTACTGCATGAAGCGTGGCCAGAAGAGGCCGATGTCCTTCATGAGGAGGGCGCTGTTGAGGGTCATCTCCTGGTAGACGGGGTCGACTCCGCGTCCGTTGGCAAAGGTCTTGAGGAGGTAGAGCTCAATGAGCGTGTTGTCGCCGTCGAGACGGTTACTATACTCCTTGAGGTAGCAGATGGGTTGGAACTCGGGCTGATTTTTTATGGCGTCGGGTTTGCCGATGAAGGTCTCGTAGTGACGGGCCCACTCGCTGTGATAGCGTGTCTGTTTGAGGATGTCGAAGAATTTGTGGGCAGCCTCGTCCTCCCCCTTGAGCATGCAGCAGAGGGCCATCATCTTGATGCCATCGACGTGCCATCCGAACTCGACGGCATCCTCCATGCACCAGCGGTAGCAGTAGTTGAGTTTGCCATAGTTGTAGTAGGCCAGTTTGCCGGCAATCTGAGAGAGGCGTATGTTCCACTTGTATTCTGCCTTGGCAGCTTCGCGGGCTTCGGGGTCGGCAATGGTGTCGGTAGAGGAAGGAATATCGTACATGCTCTCGCCATACTTGTACCATTCGTCGATGTTCTGCAGGCGCGATCCCTCGGGATAGAGGAGGAACTCGTTGCCGAAACGTCCGAGGCGAAAGAGGGCCAGGTTCTTCATCATGACCATAGCGCGCGTGGGCTCGATGGTGTCGCCCCTGAGCTCGTTGATGCTAGTGAGAGCGCCCTCCCAGTCGAGGCGGTTGACGGCATTGGTCATGGCAATCTCGAGGTGGAAGTTCTTGTCGCGGTTCCAGCGTCCGGCAGTGAAGTAGGCACCGTAGGCCAGCCAGAGGGCGGCGAGGCAACTGAGCACGATGCGTGCCGGACGAGGCAGCGTGCGATCGGAGAGTGCGCTGGCCACGACGATGGGCACGAAGCTGAGGGCTAGCAGGTAGTAGGCCCAGCGATAGACGACTACGTTGGCCTTCATGTACTGGAAACAGGGCATTCCGGCGCTGTAGATTTCGGTTATCTTGGTCTGTTCGAATACTTGGCTATAGGCAATCTTGGGAACAAGGAATACGAGTAGGGCTGCGAGGCAGACGGGCAGGAGTTGAAGCATGTGTTCCTTGCGGTTGCCTGTGTTCGTTACCAATCCCAGGATGGACTGGGCAGAGAGGCTGGCCATGAGGGCGAGACCGAGGAACGACCAGGCTCCCATCAGCTGGTAGCCGTACCAACCAAAAAGAACCATCCAGACGAGGCCGGCAACGTAGCGCACGATGCATGAGATGTCGGTCAAGCGGGTCTTGACGGGTTGTCCGTGCTCCATCTTGATGATAACGAAGACGTTGTCCCTCAGTGCTTTGTAAAGGAACGCCGCCAGAAGGTTGAAGAGGACGCCGAGCGTGGGAACCCACATGTGGCCGGGCAACTTCTGGTAGTAGACCCAGTAACCTGTCTGCGTGAGGGCGGCAAGCAGCATCATGGGGACCATGGACGTGAGCAGCAGTTTCCATCCGCGCAGGCGATAGAGACTGGCAAGCAGCGCCATGATGGCAGCCCAGGCCACGACGAGCAGGGTGACGCCCATTGCCGGGTGGTAGAAGAACTGTGTCATGTAGCATCCCACCCACGATAGCCATCCGCCAGGGTAGACGGTGAGCTGGTTGTAGTACTGGTCGCCGGGTATCCAGAGGCTCATCTCCTGACTCTTGAAGAGCACTTCGCTCTCGCTGTGGAGGAGCATGAGTGCAGCGCCGATGAGCGCCGCAACGAGCAACAGGATGGGGCAGAGCGCGTGGAGGATGTCGCTACGCTTGCTGGTGGGGGAGAGAGGGGCGGCTGGAGCTTGGGCAGCTTGTGCCTGGGTGGCTGCAGCCTTGCGGTTTGTTTTGTCTTTTGCCATTATTTTGCCGTAAGTACATACTATTTCGGTTCAAAGTTACAAAAAAAGCGTCAACCAACCACCTCTTACTGCCAAAAGTTGCTTCTTGCGCGCGTAATACCTTATTTTTTTATTTGTCAGTACTGCAAAATCCACTTCGTTTTCGTATCTTTGTGGCAGTTTGAACTATCTATGCGGAGATTTGGACGACTCTATCTAATCACTAAATAAAAAGGTTAATCATGAAAAAACAAATTCTGATGGCATGTGCGCTGATGGTCACAATGGCGGCCGGTGCACAGAAGACTCAAGCCAAACCCTACTGGCTGGATGCCAACACGAACCGTGTGAACACAGAGGCACCCAGGGCAAGTTTCTTTGCTTACGAGAGTGCTGACTTGGCACAGAAGGGCGACAAGACGAAGTCGGCCCGATACGTGTCGCTGGAGGGCAAGTGGCGCTTCAACTGGGTAAAGGACCACGACAAGGCTCCCAAGGACTTCTGGAAGGTTGGATACGACGATTCGAAGTGGGTTGACTTCCCCGTGCCCGGTCTGTTCGAACTTAATGGATACGGCGACCGAATCTACAAGAATGCCGGCTATGCCTGGTGTACGCAGTTTGCTAACAAGCCTGGCTTCGTTGAGGAGAAGAACAACTACACGGGTTCGTATCGAAAGGAAATCAGCATTCCCGCCGACTGGAAGGGACAGAGTGTCTACCTGCACGTGGGTTCGGCAACCAGCAACCTGCAGGTGTGGGTGAACGGAAAGTTCGTTGGTTATTCGGAGGACTCGAAGGTGGAGGCCGAGTTTGACCTGACAAAGTATCTTGTACCCGGCAAGCAGAACCTCATAGCCATGCAGGTGATGCGCTGGTGCGATGGCAGCTACGGCGAGGACCAAGACTTCTGGCGCTTCACCGGTATTGCCCGTGAAGTCTATCTTTACAGCCGTCCCAAGGTACACATCCAGGACTTGGCTATCCTGCAGGACCTTACGAACAACTACAAGGACGGTCATTTGACCGTTAGCGCCACGATGGCTGGCACGAAGGCAAGCAAACTGAGCTACAGTCTGAAAGATGCCAACGGACGTGAGGTGGCCAAGGCAGAAGGCATGTCGAACCAGAAGACTACCATCGATCTTCCCAACGCAAAGACATGGTCGGCTGAGGTGCCTTATCTCTATACCCTCGACATCACCTTGGCTGATGGCAAAAGTGTGAGCGAGACGATTTCGAAGAAGGTTGGTTTCCGCAGCGTTGAGATTAAGAACGCCCAGGTGTTGGTCAATGGCAAACCCATTCTGATCAAAGGTGCTGACCGCCATGAGTTGGATCCCGACGGTGGTTACATCGTCAGCGTAGAACGCATGATTCAGGACATCCGCATCATGAAACAGTTGAATATGAATGCCGTACGTACCTGTCACTATCCCGACGATCCCCGTTGGTACGACCTGTGCGACCAGTACGGTATCTACGTTTGTGCCGAGGCTAACTTCGAGAGTCACGGTATGGGTTACGGTGAGGCTCGCCTGGCTCAGGATCCTCTGTACAAGAAGACGATTGTGGAGCGCAACGTCCACAATTTCCAGGTGCAGAAGAACCATCCTTCAATCATCTTCTGGAGTCTAGGTAACGAGAGTGGCTACGGCGACAACTTTGAGGCTGCGTACGACGAGGTGAAGCGCCTTGAGACAGAGCTGGGCGGCAAGCGCCCCGTCCAGTATGAGCAGGCTTATCAGGACATGAACAAGAAGAGTGACCTCTACTGCCCTATGTATGCCGACTACAACAATTGTGAGCAGTACTGCAAGAGCGACAAGCCCCGTCCCCTCATCCAGTGTGAGTATGCCCATGCCATGGGTAACTCGATGGGTGGCATGAAGGAGTACTGGGACCTCACCCGCAAGTACCCCAAGTATCAGGGTGGTTTCATCTGGGACTTCGTGGACCAGGGTATTCGCGGCACCAGTAAGGTGACGGGCAAGCAGATCTGGATGTATGGTGGCGATGAGGGCCGCTATCCTGCTAGCGACCATAACTTCAACTGTAACGGAGTCATCGCTCCCGACCGCAGCCTCAATCCTCATGCCTACGAGGTGCAGTACTGCTATCAGGACATCTGGGTCAAGAACGTTGACCTGAAGAAGGGCACGGCAGAAATCTACAACGAGAACTTTTTCAAGTCGCTCGACAACGTGCAGTTCCGCCTCTCGCTTGTTGTTGACGGGCAGGATTTCGAAGGCCTCACACAGGACGTACCCCACATCGGCCCCCAGCAGACCTACAAGCTCGACCTTGGCGGCCAGGCTGCCCAGTTCCTCCAGCAGCTCAAGGAGCAGTACAAGGGCAAGGAGATTCTTGTTAACGTGGACTTCTCACTCAAGCACGACGAAGGTCTGCTGAAGGCTGGCGAGGTGATTGCCCGCGAGCAAATTGTGGTGCAGCCTTATAGCTTCCCCGATGCCAAGGACGTTCTGCTTGCCTCGGGTAAGATCGAGAACGACAGCCAGCTGGCATGCTACACGCTTAGTGCTGGTGGTACGACTGTCATCGTGAACCGCTACAACGGCGAGCTCGACTACTTCGACGTGAACGGCAAGCCCATGCTTGAGGATGGCTTCAGCGTTGTTCCTAACTTCTGGCGTGCTCCCACCGACAACGATTATGGCGCAGGTTTCCAGAACCGCTTCAAGGCATGGAAGAATGCTGACCGCAAGCTTAAGCGCTGTGAGATGACGGACAACCGCATCGAGGTAGAGTACGACATGCCTCGTACTCGCGCTACCCTCAACATCACCTATGCCCTCTCGGCAAACGGCGAACTTGTTGTCTCACAGAAACTGTCTGTTGACAAGGAAGCCAAGGAAAAGCCTCAGTTGCTGCGCTATGGTATGCAGTGGGTGATGCCTAAGGATTATAGCACCATCGAGTACTACGGACGTGGTCCCGGTGAGAACTACATCGACCGTAACAACAGTGAGCGCCTCGGCCTCTACAAGCAGAATGTGGCTGACCAGTACTGGGGCTACATTCGTCCTCAGGAGAGTGGCAACAAGACCGACGTTCGTTACTGGCGCGTTGTAAACAAGCAAGGAAAGGGTCTGGAATTCCGTGCGACGGACAAGATGGAGTGCTCAACCCTCAACTATTTGCCTGAGGATCTGGACAGCGGCGACGACAAGGGTGCTACACAGCGTCACTCTGGTGACCTTACACCTCGCAACTTCTCTGTCATCCAGGTGCAGCAGCGCCAGATGGGTGTCGGTTGCGTGAACAGTTGGGGGGCTTGGCCTCGCGGTGAGTATCAGATGCCTTACAAGGATTATGACTTCACCTACATCGTGACTCCCATTAAGTAAAACTTAGAAGGATACATCTTGACGGAAGGCGTGCTTTGGCACGCCTTCTCTCGTTTGTCTACATTAGTCCAACTAGTTTTATTGATGTGTTTGCCTTGTTTGTTCTATTTGCCTAATTCGGTTTATTTACCTAATTTTGTGTGTAGGTCTAATTTGTCTTATTGGTCTAATTGCTTCTGCTGTTCTAATTGACTTTTGTCTCCTTTTTGCTTAGTTCGTTAACTTCTCACCCGCCACAACGTAGAAGGTAAAGATTTTCATCGACGATCTCTAGTGTTCTTTTTAACCAAATTGTTCTGACATTTTTTTGCGTCTTTTGTTTTTTGTACGGTCAGCATCAATGGGTTAGGCAGATTTGCCAGATAACAAAAAGTCAGCCCCTTCCGCTGTTGGGCGAAAGGGGCTGTAAGGAATTTGCTGGCGGTTCCGAAGAACCTTGATGTCGTTTAGTACTTGGGCAGGGGGAAGTACCAGTTCTTCTTATCGAGAAGCTTGTTGTAGAGTGCTTCGTCCTTCTCGCCACCACGCTTGCTGACGCGCTCAGCCAGGTAAGAGGCATCGCCACGACGATGAGCTACGCGCATCAGGTCGAAGAAGCGATTGCCCTCGAAAGCGAGTTCCATGGCTTCCTCCTCAACGATGAGGTCCTCAACGACGGTGCGGATGAGCTTGTCGTATGCGCCGTTGTAGATGTCCTCCTTGGTGAGTTCGAGGCCCTGCTTGGCAGCTGCCTTCTGGATAAGCTTGACATAGTCATACTCGCTGTTCTTCATCTGGCTGGGAGGCACAATGCCGCAACCGCGGGTGTGGATACCAACTGTAGCATGGTCATCGCTTACTGAGTAGGCCTCGTTGGTGCGCTCCATGTTACGCTGGGTGAGGCTGGTGCGGAATACCAGTGAATAAGAGCTGTAGTTACCCTCGAATACGTTCTTGTCAAAGTTGAGGAAGCTGGGTGCCTTCTTAACCTCGCGAGCGTCGAGATAGTACAGCATGGCAGAGCTGCTCTCGTCAGGATAGTTCTGGTAGCTGACGGGGAACCAAGTGGGAATGGTTGCTGCGATTTCCTCCTCGGTGAGACCTAACTGCTCCATAGCAGCTGCGCGAACGGCTGCGAGGGTATGGTAGGGGCTAGCCTCAGTGTTGGTGTTGGCAGGGAAGTACTTGGTGACGGTCGTGGTGTAGGGGTTGCCCTCTGCATCTACCTCACCGGTCAGCTCTTCCACGGTGTAGCTGATGAAGTATGAACTGTCCTTGACTGCAAAGTCGATGTGACCGTTCTCTTCGTCCCAACGGGGATACCATGAGTCGTTCTTGCAAAGACCATTCTTGAGGATGGCAAATGCGTAGCTGGGATAGCCTGCGCCATTGAGTGCCTCAGCAAAGCGCAACCATACCTGTGACTTGCGGTAGATCATGGGGAATACGGTGGTGAAGCGGCCGTCGGGGTTCTGCTTGGTGATGAACTTCTCGGTGTTGTGTAGGCCATTGCTGTAGATCTGGTTGACATCCTTTACCCAGAACTGACGTGCGTCGCCTACCTCGGGGTCAACAACGAGCTCCATTTCGGCGGGCTTCTGTGACTGCGCACCAATGAGCACCTCGTATTGCTGTGCCTTGCACTGTGCGAAGTAGCCAGCGCTGGCGCGGAGCTGCTTGAAATCGTAGCGGGGTGTGAGGACGATGCTGGCAGATGTTACAGAGTCGTTCTGACCAGTATGTACACTGATTTCAGAACCGTAGCCGTAGAGCTCGTTCACACCACGAAGCACGGTACCCCAGAGCTTATTGGTAGAAGAGGGGATGGCGGTGATGGCCTCCTGGGTGCGGCTCTGCTCGCCACGCTCGGTCCAAGGTGTACCACCCTGGCCTGACTCGTAGCGTGCGATGTCCATACCCTCGCCCTTGTAGCCATTGTAGTTGTAACCTGCGGGCAGTGCACCACCAGCGGTGATGTGGCCGTCGCCACGAGTGTTGCCGAAGTAGTTGTAGTAATACTGGCAAGCCTTGGCACAGCTGGCCTCATCGCCCTTGGTTAGGTAGAGGTCGCCGAGGATGATGTTGAGGGGAATCATAGCCTTGGTGCTGTGACATACCTCAGAGGTGTAGCCGTACTTCTCGTAGCTGGGGAATCCGTACTGGGTCTCGATGGCGAGAGCGCGAGTGAGGAAGGGCTCGAGCAGGTCGGCCAGATTGTCGGCGTTAGCCTTCTGATGACTGGGATTGCTGATAAAGTTGTTGATGTCGTCGGTGGTCAGCAGAGGGTCGGTGTAGAAGGGAACCTCGCCGTACACCTGGATGAGCTGGAGGTAGACCCATGCGCGGATAGCCTCAACCTGTGCATACTCCTTGAGCATGTAGGGTTGGTTGGTACCGGTTACGAGTACAGTGTCGGCTTGTGCCAGGTAGGCGTTGCATGAGTTGATGACGTGGTAGTAGTCGCTGGCCTGGAGGAAGCGGCATGAACCGTCCTTGGCGTTCTCCATGTCAAAGTCCAGAATGGCCTTGATGGAGTCACTGACGTATGAGGTGCCATCGACGAGGTCGCCACGGCACTCTCCGAGCACAACGTAGCGCTCGGCAACATTCTGCAGCGAGCGGAGGATACCCCAGTAAGAGTAGAGGGTATCGCCGCCAATCTCGTATGAGTGGCGCTCGCTATTGGGCGAGAGCATGTCCTGGCAAGAAGTGAAGGTCATGCCGAGGGTTGCGCTGGCCACAAGGGATAATATGATTGATTTAATCTTCATAATTTTGATTTTACTTGTTGACTTGTTGTCTTATTGTCTCGACTTGTTGTCTTAACTTGTTGACGTGATGTCTGATTACAAGTTGATTGAGAGACCTACGTTGACGCCGCGTCCGCTGGGAACAAGGCCGGTGTCAACACCCTGATAGAGGGCGCTGTTGCGTGCCGACATCTCGGGATCGGTGCCCAGATACTTGGTGAGGGTGAAGAGGTTGTTACCCTCAGCCCAGATCTTCAGACCCTGAAGCCATGAGTTAGAGTAGGGCAGGTTGTAGGTCAGTCGTACGTTCTTAAGCTTCAGGTAGCTGCCATCCTCGATCCAGCGGTCGCTCATGCGCTCGTTGTTGCGCCAGTTGGGACTGTCGGTATAGCATGCCTTGGGCATTGAAGTCTGCTGGCCCTCGAAGGTCCAGCGGTTCAGCATGGCGCTGGTCTGGTTGTAGGTAGTGTTGCCTGATTCCAGTACGCTACGCTGATAGTTGTAGATGTCGTTGCCCAGAGAATACTTGAAGTTGACGTCGAGACGCAAGTTCTTCCAGCAAACTGCGGTGTAAATGTTACCATAGAGGCTGGGGTTGGGGTTGCCGATGACAACCTTGTCTGCCTCATCAATGACACCATCGCCGTTCTGGTCAACAAAGCGTACGTCGCCAGCCTGGAAGTTGCGGTAGGGATCCTCTGCCAGTCCGGTGGGATACTTAAGGTAACCCTTGGCACCAGCCTTCGATGCCTCAGCATCGCTTGAGAGGACGCCGTTGGTCTGCCAGCCGTAGAAACTGCCTGCAGCATAGCCCACAGCCGTGAGGACGTTGCTCTCACCGTAGATGCTGCTGGTGTATCCGTTCAATTTGTTAGTGACCTTACCATCAGCATTGGTCAAGGTGATCATGTTGCTCTCGGGCATCTTGGTAACCTCGTTGGTGTAGTGGCCTACGGTTGCGCCAAGCTCCCACTTCCAGTCCTTTGTGTTGACGATGGCTGCGTTTGCGTTAACCTCGAAACCAATGTTGGACATGGCGCCCTCGTTGGTCCAGTACTGACGCATACCAGAGATGTAGTTGAGGTCCTTGATGGTCAACATGTTGTCAATCTTGTTGTAGAAGAAGTCAACACCAGCGTGCAGACGATTGTTCAGGAAGGCTCCCTCAAGAGCTACGTTGAACTTCGTTGCAGTCTCCCATTGGATTGTACTGTTCTCAATGTTCTTCAGCACTAGACCGACGGTGTTCTCTGTTACCTGCTGGCTCTCCCAGTAGGTGCGAGCTGCATAGTAGTCGAGGTCGTCGTTACCGTTCTGCTCAATGCCGGCGGTCAACTTCAAGTAGTTGACGCCCTTGCCGGTTTTGAACCAGTCCTCGTTGCTGATGACCCAACCCAACTGCAGAGAAGGGAAGATACCCCAGCTGACACCGCCCAGATGGATTCCAGACTTGGTGTTGTTGCCAAACTTAGAACTTGCTTCCGAACTGACAGTCAGCTCTGCGAAGTACTTGTTTGCGTAGTTGTAGGTAGCGTCGAGGTAGTAGGTCATGTCAATCCAGTTGTCCTTGGTTCCTCCGTAGTTGATGAACTGCATGTTTTTGGAGATGTTGGGCAACTTGTCGTTCTCATTGTTGTAACCACGCATGTAGCTGTAAGAATACGAGTAGTTGTTGTAGCGCCAGCCACCGATAACGTCGATAACGTGAGCATCGTAGCGGTTCTTCCACTCCAGGGTGAGGTCGTTGTTGATAGTAGTCTCCTTGGTGAACTGTGACTTCAGTACAGAAGTGATGCTACCGAGGTCCTCAAGTAGGTAGAGTGTGGTACCTGAGATGGGGAGGAAGTACTTCTCGTTGTTGCGGTTGAGCTGGTAGTTGAAGCGGTCCTGAATAGAGAACTGCTTGGTGATTTGGTACTTGGGAGCTACGTTGATGTTGATCTGTGACATCTCAGCGTAGTTCTTGTTCATACCGCCACCGTTCTGGATAATCCAGTAGGGATTGCGCAGAGCCTCGTTGATGCCCAATGATTTGGGGAACTTGAAGGGATTCTGGATCCAGGTGGTGGTGTTACCAGATGCGTACTTACCGGCGTACTCCTTTGAGAGGGAGAGCTGCATGTTGTTGTCGTCGTCCATGTAGTAGGCGTAAGGACTCAGCATGGGAGCAGAAACAACGCCCAGAACGTTGGTAGAACCGATGTTCTGCATGTCGTAGTTCTCGCTCCATCCACTGTCCAGAATATTGTAGGCAGTCTGGTTGTAGGCGATATCGAGTGCAGTAGTCAGTTTGTCGGTAATCTTGATGTCGGTGTTAAAGCGAAGGTTTAGGCGGCTGTAGTCGTTGCCTACCTGTGTGCCCTTGCCGTCGGTGTAACCCAGTGAGAGGCTGTACATACCTACGTCGTCACCACCCTCTACGTTCACCTTGTAGTTTTGTACGAAGGTGTTCTGATACATATCCTTCTGCCAGTCGGTGTTGTTGTGAAAGACGGGATAGTAGTAGTTGGGCGAGTCGTTCAAGAAAGCAGTCTGCACGTCATCGGTGTTGCTGACAGTCAGGTCCTTCACCGTTCCGGCCAGGTCGCCCAGATAAGTGCGGTACTGGTCGCCGTTGAGCATGCTCATCTTCTTAGGAACGAACTCGGTTCCACCAAAGATGCGAACGTTGATCTTAGTTGCCATCGAGCGTCCGCGCTTGGTCTTGATGATGATGACACCATTGCTACCCTTGGCACCGTAGAGTGCAGTACCGTTCTTCAGTACCTCAACGCTCTCTACGTTCTCTGGATCGAGACCTGCGAGGATGTTGTTGTAGTAGCCCTCGTGCAGCGAGGTGCGTTCGTACTCAGGATCGATGATGTTGCCATCGAGGATGATGAGGGGCTGTGCGTTGGCGTTGATACTGTTCACACCACGGATGGTGAGGTAGGCACCTTGTCCCAGCATTCCGCTACGGCTGACGCTGTGAACGTCGCCTGCCAGACGGTTCTCGATCTCTGTCTCGACCGTGATGCTGCTAGAGTGATCTACGAGGATTGAGTTGCGGCTGGTGATGGAGGTGCCATCGGTGAAGTAACCGCGGAACTTTGACGTGATGAGGGAAACATCCTGTCCGGTGCTACCCTTGATGGCCACCTGTGCGGGCTGGTAGTCGGGAGCATAGACATAGAGTGCTGTGGTGAAGTTGGGCACGCGGAGGGTATAGGTACCATCCTCCTCGGTCAAGCATGACCAACGCTCTCCGCCGAGAGCCTGAACACGCACACCACCCATGGGATCGCCGGTGGCGTTGTCGGTGACCTTTCCGCTCACCTCTTTCATCACATATTTGTTCTCATCCTTAGCCTTCTCTGCTCTGCGCTTGTCGAAGAGGACCTTTGCAGCTGCCGCTTCTTCATCTTCTTCCTCCTGGGCAAAAACAGGTGCTACACCCAGAGTTGAGAGCATGGCCAGGCACAATCCATAGCGCATGGAGTTGTGCAGGAGCTTATTGCTTGTAATCTTCATAAATTCTGATTTTTGAATGGTGAGAGGTTATTCTACAATCGCTATCTCTTCATTCTTGTTGCCATCCTTGCTGATGAGCAGGATGCGGTCAATGCAGAGATTGTTTCGGAAGACGGGATAGGTCTTCTTCTTGTCGCGGTCAGCACTGGTGCTATAAGTTCCGAGCTGCAAGGTGGGGTAGCTGTGGCGCAGGTTCTTGTAGCTGTAGGGGAAGGTGAAGTCCTTGAACAGAACAACGGTGTCGACCTTTAGACCCTCGTATACGATTGCATTGTTGTTGGCAATCTTCAGCTGTGCATCCTTACCATTGGCTGCGTTGTTACAGTAGTTCAGCGTAGCGGTGATACGGTGACGGATGGTGTCGCCCACGATGGTGTCGGTACTTGTCTTGTAGAAGTCGGGTACGCAGACGATGCAAATGTCGTAGGTACCACTCATTACCTCGCTCTCCAGATTCTCGCTGTCACCTCGAGTACCTACGAGACGGAAGATGTTATTGATGGAGTTGTTCTCACTGTTGGGAGCCAGCTCGTAGAAGTTGTCGTGGCTGACGTAACCAACGGTGTCGGCCCATTCCTTTGCCGTGGCGTTGCTGAAGGGATAACTGGTGGTCATACCTGTAGCAGTGGCACGGTTGTAGAAGCTTTCCCAACCAATCTCAATGTTCAGGTCGGGCTGATAGAGCTTGCGGGGCAGGTTCCATTCGTTGGTGACAATGCTGTAACCGTTACTCATCTTTACCGCCTTCTTGCCTTCCCAGAGAGAAGTTTTGCTCCACTCGCTGTCTGTGCGTAGAGTGTCGCCGAAGGTGTTGAGGAGATACTCGATGCTACCGTCTGCTGCCTTCAGCAATTCTTCGCTGGTCCAGAGAGGGCCGGCCAAAGAGCGCTTGGGCTGCTTGTGTGCATTGAAACAGAGAGGTGAAATGATGTCCATGTTGATGCTCTGCGCGGTGATAGAGTCCATCTCGTCCTCCTGAATGTAGCGGTAAGCGGTTGTGTTGCTGTTACCCTTCACGTTGTCAACGTAGTTGTTGGCGTAGTTGTAGAGGGGCTTCAGTTTCTCGTAAGCAGCTTCCCATGCAGCATCAGTAGGAACTACGAGGACAAAGTCAGAGTCTTCACCAGCAATGTTGGCATTGAAGTACTCGTTGTAAGTCAGACACTTGTCCTGACCGATGTTGGGGAGGTACTGACGGGTGTGGAACATCATGTTGGTGTTCACGTAGGCACTGTCTACGTAGGTGGGGTTACCGTTGATGTCGGGGTTACCCTCGATGGATGCATTTTGGTTGAAGTACACGGTGTCGGTCTTCAGTACGTACTGATGGAAGCGGTTTACGCTGTTCTGGTTGGCGTTGACTGCGTCCTTGACGAATTCGTAGATGTTGTACTCGAAGGGGAGGACAGAACTTACCGTGTGCAGGGTACCGTTGGTTGCAGCGATGTTCATGGCTGACTGGACCATAGGTTGGTTGTGCATGGTGTAGTTGTCCTTGTCGAAGACCATGCGTTTTCCATTGATCATCTGCAAGGTGTCGATGCCACCGCTGGTTGCTACCTCGCGACGAAGAGAGATGCAGTTTGCCATCAACTGCTGATGCACGGTGTAGGGGTGCGTCTCAGCCAGGTTGAGCCAGGTCTGCATTTCGTTTTCAGAGATAGCGCTGTTGTTGGGAACCCACACCGTCATAGGCATGGCCTCGCTGAACTTGTCACGGAAGGTGTAGGGCTTACCCGTCTTCATGTTGGTTAGAGGGTGAAACTCATCCTTGTAGTAAACGGCCTTCTGGGCGATGGCAGCAAAGCGGCTCAAGTCGGGGTTCGACTCGATCTGCTCCCAGAGGGTCTTCGTTGCAGAAGTACCCTCGCCGCCATTGTAATGGTCGTCCCAGGTGTCGGTACAGCTGGCGCACATACTCAGTATGGCAGCCCCCATAGCTACACCTTTTATATTATTAATGATGTTTTTCATAATCATCTTTTTATTGATTTTTTCTATTGTCTTTTTGTCTTGCGCCAGCCTTCAGTTCCCCTCCGGCTGGTTCTTAGACTTGTTGACTTGCTTTTTACCAGATGTCCTCAGGAGTGTTGGGGTTATCGTATACTTCCTTAGCACAGTACTCGATGTAGTCCATGTAGAACTGGCGGTTGGTTGCCTCGAGCACGGTTTTGAACTTCAGGTAATACGTCTTATCGGGATCCATCTCCTGACGAACGATGATACGACGGGTAGTGGTCTGGACGGCACGCGCTGTGCTTGCGCCGGCTCCACCTGCATGATAGTACTCAGAACCCTTCATGAAACCGTTGTTACGCATCTTCTTGTCGATTTCTGCGTTGTAGTCGTCGTCTTGAGCATTGTCGGCAGCCCAACCCAGCAGAGGACTGTTACCACCAATGCGGAGGTCCAAAGGAATGCCGATAGCAGGCATGCGGTTCTTGTTCTCACCAAAGTAAACCTGGCACATGCCTCGCCAGTCAGAGTTGTTCTGTACGGCATAGCGGATCTCATAAATACCCTTCTTGGGAACGGGAGGCATCTTGAAGGTCATCTCGTACGAACCTACGACGTTGATCTCGTCGCCCTGCAGGTTCTGCCATGCACGGCCCAGACCACGCAGATAATAGAATAAGGTACCGTCGGCGATATCCAAGTCCTCCAAGTATCTGTACTTGCTGCTGACGGGAATACCGATGCAGACGTCAGACTGGCGGTTGTCGCGGATGTCGTTGTTGATGAACTCGGGGAAGAAGCTTGATACGTCGAAACGCAGGCGCTCCTTTTGCAGGTTCTCACGGGTTGCCTCATCGTAAACCAGCACGTCATTGATGGGATAGATGTAACCGTTTGCGGGATTCTCGAATTCTGTTGTGTTGATCAGGATACCCTGCTTGTCTTCGCTGCAAGCTACCTCGTAGTACTTTCCATGACGGCCGTTGTCCAGTTCGGGGAAGCGGTTCAGGTAGATGCCCTTAGGAGCATTCTTGCCACCCTCATAGATCTTCAGAAGACGGCGCTTACCCATGGTTGTTGGGAGCTCCCAAACGGGAATAGAGTAGGGAGTAGAGCTGGGGTTATAGTAGTAACCCTTCTCGTTGTAGTGAATAACCAGCTTATTAACGGGCAGCTTCTCAGGCAGGATGTGGTAGGTAACGAACTGGTTCAGAACGTTCTCAGGATCGTTGTACTTGCCGTTGTCCTTTGCGTTGGGATAGAAGTTCTTGCCAATGACCCAGTTCTTGATGTCCTCAACGGTGATGTCGTTGGCAGCCTTACCCAAAGTGTGTTCCCAGAAGTCGTTGGTCTCAGCAAAAATGGTGAAGCCGTAGTAGCGGTGAGGAGGTACAGTACCAATCTTCTCTGTCGGGTGACGGGGCAGGTCGGTCACTTCGTCGTTCAGGTACATCTGCTCCCATACTTCGTCCTTGATCTTGCTCAAGGTGTCGAAGAGACCGCATGCCTGGATCAACTTGGCGGTTACAGAGAAGCGTTCGTCCTTGACGTCAATGTACTTCTTCAGAATATCACCTACACTCTCAGAGGTAGGAGCTACTACCTGATGCATCTGGTGGATGCAACCGTTGATGGCCACGATGTCGCGGTTCTTCAGGTCGATAAGACAACCTGCTGTAATGACGCCAGTCTTCTTGTCCTTCTTACCGTTGATGTAGATAGAGTCGGCATTCTTGCCTACCTCAACTGTCAGCTTGCGCTCGTTCAGGTTGCTGATGATGAACTCCTCGCCGGGGTTGGGGAAAGAGCTGGTCTGGTAGGCCTCTGTGTTGTCCTTGCCATCGATGATACTGTTGTAAACAATGACCTTGCGGATGGAGTCCAAGGTTTCCTTGTTTGGGAAACCATCCCATGAAGGCTTGTTGATGATACCCTTTGAGCATAGCGTATCCAGGTACTCCTGAATGGCATGGTTGTTGGGCGCGAAAACGGTAAAATTACCACGTGCCGACATCAACTGCAGAACGGTAGACTCCGAACGGGGGCTGATGGGAACCTGCCCCAGCAGTTTGTAATACTCGCTGTATGTCGTGTCGTGCGCAGCCAAGTAACTCTCGATAGTGTACTCGGTGAACGTGTAGCGATCCGACATATCAATGTTCTCTGTACAGCTCTGCGTCAGCGAGAATCCCAGCGCAGCAACTGCCAAGAGCGTATATTTCTTGAATTTATTCATATGTTTCATTGCTTTGTCCTTCTATTAATCATACAATGACTTGTTCCATACGGGGTTCTGCTCCAGATGCTGCACACCATTGTCATCCACGCTGGCCTTGATCTCCATATAGTAAATCAGATTATAAAGTCCGTAGCGGTTCTTCATGTGGTTCTTCAGTGAAGCACACAGCGAACTGCTGAAGGTGTGGCTCAAGAAGTTGTCAACCATCAGGTCGACACCTGCCTTACCGTTGCCGATAGGATTGGCCTCGCTCCATTCGCGTGCATCCTGGGTGCCGTTCTTGCCACCAGCGTGACGCTCTGCGTAGCGGACCAGGTCGAACCAACGCTTACCCTCTGCTACGAACTCTATCTGACGCTCGTTCAGGACGGCAACCTCAGTCGAATTGATGCTGGGAGTAGGCAGGTTACCTGCAGTCTTGGCCTTGGTCGCATCTGTGTAGTATGCGTAGCCATCGTTGTCCGTCACGTTGGTGCTGGCAGTCTGCTGGTTGTTCACGTCGGGACAGTACCAGCGACGGTGCAGAGCGTTGACGATGCGACGAGCTTCCTGTGCCAGAGGGTCAGTCTCCTTCTTGCCGAACTGAGCCAGCATTGCGAGTGCCTCTGCTTTCTGCAGCATGACGTCGCTCAAACGGTAGATGATCCAGTTGCGATAGTTGTCGCCTTCGCCAGAGGTGCTGATCTTAACCTCGTTGACCTTACCGCTCTCAGGTGTTTCGATGCTGGCATCGCGCCACTTGAAGCAGTAGAGGTTGGGCAGTGTCGTTGTATACTTTGTGCTACCAATAGAGTTAACCTTACTGAATGCAAACAACCAGGTACGTACGTCGTAGTCCTTGTTGGCCGAACCGTAGATTGCGTTGATAGCCTGCTCGCTGATGGCCAAGTGTACCCTTGTGCTGTAGCCCCACTGGCTGGTAACGACGTCGTTGCTGCGGTTGTCGCTGTTGTTGAACTGCAATTCGAAGATGCTCTCGTCAGAGTTGCCTTGGGTGAAGATCTTGTCGTAAGCCTTGATCTCAACCTTGCCACCTTCCTTGAAGTCCTCAAAGCGGTTCTTGTACAATTCGCAGAACTCGAGGCCGTAGTTGTTGGTTTCCTCCGACTTTTCGTTCAAACCTTGCTTGTTCAGCTGGTTCTGCTCGTAGAGCTTGGCCATAGCCTTGTCTGCATACTCGACAGCCATTTGGTAGTCACCCTCGATGGTGTGAACTACGTAAACGCTATCGTCACGCACGGTTAGATTCTTTACGTTAGCCGTGTTCTTTACGTTTCTCACATACACGGTGTCCTGCTTGATGTCACGGCCTTGGTGCAGAGAGGCGCGCCAGAGGTACATGTCGCTCAGCATGGCGTAGATGGCAGAGTTTGTCATCAAGCCCTTTGTGTCCTTCAGTGAACTGTATCGGTTGGTTGCCTGTCCCTGGATGCTCTCAACATCGGTGATGAGTGAGTCCAGAACTACCAACTGGTTGGTGGCACCGAAGAGCTCGATCTGCTCGTCCGTGTTGATAACCTTGGTCGTGAAGGGGATGTCCTTGAATGAACGGAGTAGGTAGAAGTAGTTGAGGGCACGCAGAGCCGTGATCTCAGCTCTCATCTGGTTCCATTCACTTGTCGTGAACTGCTTGTCGTTCTCCAGCACCTCTGCACCATGGTAGAGTACCTTGTTACAGTAGTTGATGGTCGTATAGAAACCGCTCCAGTCGAAGTATGTGTTAGCCGAGTCACGGTCGATGCGGCCTTCGCGTACCTCATTATAGAAGTTCTGCGTTGAGGTGCTTTCGTCTGCACTTGAGAGGACGTAAGTGTCCGAGCGGAGGTCGCCCCATAGCACCATCTTCTCGAGGGTTCCGCACATCGACTTGTATGCCGCATAGCGAACGCCCTCAAGGTCGTTCTTGTCTTCCCAGAAGTTCTCCTCAACAATCTGAGTCTGGGGATATATGGTCAGCCAGTCCTGGCAAGAGGTAAGTGCGCAGGTTGCCACTACCGCCGAACAGGCCAGACGTGTTAAATATTTAAGTTTTTTCATGTTGTCTGGATTTTAGAAACCGATTGATACGTTGCAAGTGAATGACTTGGCACGAGGAGTCTTCTGGTTATCCGTTGCCACACCGTAACCACCGTAACCAACTTCGGGGTCAACACCAGTATATTTGGTGAGGACGAAGAGGTTGTTGATAGTGGCAGAGAGTGACAGGGTCTTCATACCCAGATTCTTCATCCAAGTAGCCTTGTTGTCGAAGCTGTAACGCAACTGGATGTACTGCATACGCAGGTAGTCACCATTCTCTACATAGCGGTCGCTAGGCAGAGAGTTGTAGCTGCTGTAACCCTTTGTTCCTGTCAGAGCGCGAGGAATGTCGGTCTCGTCACCGTTCTTGCGCCAGCGCCATGTGGTAGCATAGCTCTGGTTGGTGTTGTCCAGCATGCTCTCGTAGCGTGCACGTGCCATGTTTACAATCTGGTTGCCAATACGGAAGTTGAATGAGCAGTTGATGTCAAACTTGCCGTAGTACAGGTTGAAACCGAAACCACCGAACCACTTGGGGTTAGAGTTACCCAGATATACCATATCGTAACGGTCGATGTTACCATCGTGGTTGATATCCTCGTAGATAGCGTCACCACCCTGGAACTTGTAGCGGCTTGCCTCGGTGTAGCAGTAGTACATGGGCAGGGGGTTACCCTTGGCGTCGGTCAGCATGTTGCCGTTGGCATCGTAGGCGATGGGGCAGGTGCTGTTCTCGCCACGGCGTGCAGCAGCAGCAGCGGTGTTGATGGGGTTTCCGTGTTTGTCATAACCAGTACCCTTGAGGGCTGCCTCGTCAGCGTTATTCAGCACGTTGCCGCTGGCGTCAACCTCGTTGTAACCATAAGCGCCCCAAGAGGTGTTGGTGTAACCGTTGTGGTCGTAGTCATAACGGTAAACACCCTTCGACTTCAGACCATAGATAGATCCCAACGCATTGTTGATCTGTACGCGCTGGTTGAAGTTGAAGTTGGTAGGCTCCCAAGTCTCTGAACCGTTCAGGTTCTCCAGAATCAGGCTGTTCATCTCCTCCACAGTGTTGAAGTTCTGGCTCACGTTACCGCGAACTCGCATAGAGAACTTACCCACTTTGGCGAAACGGCCGGTAGAAGCATTGAGGTCCCAACCCTTGTTGCGCATGGTACCGCCGTTAATGCAAGCCAAAGTGTTGAAACCGTTGGCGGCAGGGATACGCATGTTGTTCATGTACAGGTCGGTAGTCTTCTTGTCATAGATATCCAACTGGAACTCCAGCAAGTCGTCCAGCAGACCGAGGTTGAAACCGAAGTTCCACTGCTCCGTCTTCTCGCAACGAAGGTTGGTCAGCGACAGGTTGTCGGGCTGAACGACAGAGTGGCCGTTGTAGTAGCCACCGCTGCTGTAGCGGTTGTACTGGTTGCCGCCACCAGCACCACCCATGTTACCGGTGATACCCCAAGTGGGACGGAACGCCAGCATGCTGATGAAAGGCTTCACGCGCTGCATGAATGGCTCGTCGATGATGTTCCAACGACCACCCACACTGGGGAAGGTACCGTACTTGTTGGTGCGACCAAATGCGGTCGAACCGTCCGTACGTACCAAAAGGTCGAGGCTGTACTTACTCTTATATGAATAATGTATCTGTTCCATAAATGCATGTGAGCGGCTTTCGCCGTTGCTTGCACCTGCCGACTGCATGAGGGCGATGACGGTAGGATCGGTGATGCCGTTGGGCACGTTCCACAGACCCAAGTTCTGGTTTGAACTGTTGTTTGTGTTCAACTCAAAGCGGAACATCGCGCTCAGGTTGTGGTCTCTGTTCTTCAGTACAGGATAGAAGCGCAAGTCGTGGCGAGTGCTGAAGCCTACTGACTTGTACTCGCTGTTGCTCACCTGGTTACGCTCGTTGTTAGCCAGCGCAGCTGAGTTGTCGCCACCGTATACCCAGGGCATGGGCTTCAGGTAAGAGGGGCAGAACTTGTCATCGCTGGTGTTGAAGATGCTCAGCTGTACGTCGCCGACGTAGTTCAACTGGTGGCTCTCACTATCCTTACCAAGCAGCTTGTACTCGATGCTGAACTGAGGAGTCAGGTTGTACTGCTTCATCACGTGCCATGCACCATAGGCATTGGCAACGGGGTTACCGTTGGTGAATCGGTCGCGCAGCTCGTAGCTTGTGTAGTGACCGTCGTTGTCGATCTGGTTGGTAGAAGAACTGCTTAGGTTGGCAGCAATGGGGAACATGTTGAAGTAGTTTCCCGTGCGGTTGCCCAACTCGTCGAACTCCCAGATGCTCATGTTAGGCATTGCACTATAAGCGCGGTCCAGAATACCTGCGTAGTTCTTGTGGTTGGTCGTGAAGGTCATGTTGATGTTCGAACTGAACTTGATACGGTCGCTCACCTGGTAGTCCAGAGCGGTCGATTCGGTGAACTGGTCGAGCTTCTGACCGATGATTGAACCCGTTGAGGTGTTGTAACCGGCACCAATACGGAACTGTGCCTTCTCACCACCACCACTCAGGTTCACGTGGTAGCGATGCTCGTTACCGAACTGAGTTACAGCGTCGATCCAGTCCGTGTTGCCACGACCGTAACCGATGTCGTAGCCACCGAAGTGACGATAGATCTTACCACCGCCCAACTCCTGATTGTAGTCCAACTCGGGAATAGAGGTGGGAGTCTGAGTGGGATTGTAGTAAGCCTCCTTCAGCATCATGGTGTAGCCGTTACCGTCCAGCATCTTGTAACCATCGGGCTGCCAGGTGCCGTTGAATTTATAAGTAAAGGTTACGCGCGTGGGACCACGCTTACCACGGCGAAGCTTAATCTCGATGACACCGTTTGAACCTCTCAAACCCCACTTGGCTGCAGAACTTGCGTCCTTCAGTACGGTGATGCTCTCGATATCCTCGGTGTTGACGTTCAAAAGGGTAGAGAACTGCTCCTCGTTGTCCATATCCTCGAAGTTAACCTGCTGTGCATCGTCTGGGAGCTCGAAGATGTGGTCGTTTACAACGATCAGAGGCTGTGCGTTACCATTGATGGTCGTGGTACCACGCAGACGCATCGTCGTACCTGAACCCAGGTTACCAGAGTTGGCAACGATGTCCAGACCGGCAATCTGACCCTGCAGAGCCTGGTCAACAGACTCGAAGGCCAAACCTTCCATGTCGTCCATGCTAAAGTTCTGGACGGCACCCGCATACTCGCGCTGAGGAATGTCCAGACCCGTCGTGGGAGCCTTCTTCTTGGCCGTTACGACAACGTCTTTCATCTGCTTGGTGTTGTCCTGGAGGGTAACCTTGAATACGTTCTTCGTACCAATGGGGCTGCTCCATTTCTTGTATCCGATGTATGAGATCTCCAAGACGTTCTTGGGATCCTTGATTGTCATGGTGAAGTTACCGTTGAAGTCGGTGATGGCCTGACTTACGATACGATTGTTCTTGTCAATCTCCTTCACGTTTGCGCCAACTACCACGTCGATGTCGTCGCTCACGGTACCGGAGATACGTCGTGACTGTGCGCTGGCAGGAAGGGTCGCCATCAGGCTGACCAATCCGAGCAGTATAAATTTGATATATCTAGTCATGGTAGTATGGTATTATTTGTCTGTGGGGATTGCATAACGCTTCAGGTATTTCTTGGCTGCGCTGCTGCTTGCCCATGTGCTGTCGTAGCGACCACCCTGCATTTCGGTGTGGTTCAGTACGGTAGGAATTTGATGGATTACAGCAAAGCTAGAACCGCTGATCTTGATGCCGTTCATAGATGTCTTGTCTCTGGGGCTTGAAGAGCAGACAATGTCACGAGCCATGACGTTGTACTTGCCGTCAATCTTGGCCCAGTTGCCACCCGAGCAGTCCTTAACTTCCAGTACGCCCTTGTCACGCTTTACGTATACCTTGCAGAAGAGGCCCTTCTGGTTGTCGTAGCTTGAGGTTACGTAGTCGGTTTCCTCAATCTTGCTTTGGTCTGCGAAGACGCTGTTGTCAGCGAAGTGATAGCGTACGAAGTTAGTCAGATAGGTGATCTTAGCCTGCAGACGAAGGCTGTCCTCCGTCAGCACCAGGTTCTCATACTCGTCCTTCTCGCATGACTCGTAGTCCTCCTCGATGTCCTGCCATGTGGGCAGACCGTTCTGTACGGCAGCGTCCATTGCCTCGTCGGTGGGAACGAACAGCGTGTAGTGGTAGTTGTTGAAGAACTGGATGTTGTAGTCGGGAGCGTCGTTGTTGTTGACGAAGATCTGGAACTTCTTGATTTCTGCCTTCTTCTGAGTGTTGGTCAGCTTGGCGTCCACCAGACCGCACTTCTCGATGATGCTCTCGTTCGTGAGGCAGCAGTAGTTGTAGAAGTTGCTATAGTAGGGACTGTCATACTGTCCGTTGTTGGTCAGGTTGCAGTATACGCTCTTGCTGGCGGGGATAATGGGGCTGTCGAGGATGTAGGTGTGACCGTTTGACATCTTGTGAATGTCGATCACCTCGTTCTCCTGCACACCCTTTACCTCGGTGTATACACCCTTGTTGGTGGCTTCAATCTGTCCCTCGATGCCCTGGTCCTCATTCTCGAGCTGGTAACCTCCCTGCACCTTCATGATGCGGAGACGGCCGTCAGGGCCAAGTCCTCGGGTTACCTTTACGGTCGAGTAGTTCTTCATCAGGTAGTACTCGTCGATGTCGGTTTCAATTGAGTCCAGTTTGTCGAGCACCAAGGTGTGGCTCTCCAGAATATCCTTCAGGCGGTTGCAGATCTCGTCCGAAGGCAACTTCTGGGTGTTGTAGATGGCGCCGATGCTGGCGTTCTCGGGCGTGTAGTTGAATACGTCGGCGTTGATGGGGAACGAGCCGTTCTTGTACGTCATCTTCAGCACGCGAGGCTTCTTGCTCGTGAAGCTGACGGGGTCGTAGTAGTAGGCCATACCCTTGTCGCAAGGCAAGAAGAAGGCGAACTGGCTCTGCATGGCCTTGAGGTATGCGTAGTAGTTCAGGCCCATGTAGTCGGTAGCTGTGGTCGAACCGTTGTAGATGGCCCAGCGCATAACCAGGTTAGTGCCTGAGATGTAGGCGGGAGCCGCTACAGAGGTGTAGTTGGCGGGACCGTATACCTTGTCGGTGATGTAGATGATACCATTGTTGGCCAGCAAACCCTTCTTGATGTTGTTGATGTCGTCAGCATAGAAAATCTGCTCCTGGGCATCGTCGCGCAGGTTGGTCATCTTGCTGGGAACCGAGTTGACGAAGCTCTGGAACATGATGATGTTCAGCAGAGAGTTCAGCGTACTGATGGGAATCTGGTCAATCTGTTCGTACAGTTCCTGCAGGGTGGTAGGACGGGTGTAGGGGATCTCAAGGCTGTTGCCCATGGCATCCTCTTCTCCTGCGTGCATGTAGTAGGTCTGGATCAGCTGCCAGCCGCCACCGCCCTCGGTGAAGTACTTCCACAGGGTCGTGTCGTTGGGGACGTACATGGCAGCCATGTCGTACTCAGGACCGCTGCCTTCGCGAGCGTAGGTGTTCCATCCTGGATCGAACTTCAGGTTCACATCCGTTGACTGAGCGTCGCGGAACTGGTTGCCGCTGGGGTCGTTCTTCAGTGGACCGCCGCCCCAGCTCTTGTCGCTGAAGTAGCGCTTGGTGAAGATAGAGTCCTCAAAGATGATGCCGCGGCTCAGCATGATCTCCTTATACTGCTGGGTTACGCCACGGTTGTAGAAGGGTACCGACCAGCGGTCCAGCATGTGGCTGAAGATGTTTGTCTCGCCATTCGTGCGCAGCAACTCTGCCATGTTGGGCAGGGGAGTGATGACCTTTGAAGTTGTGTTCACGTATCCGTTCTCGCAGACGCCATCCTTGTCAACCAGTTTGGCGTCGTAGATGTGTACGTCCTCGGTCTGACGCTCCTCGTTCATGAAGATGCGGAAGTCCTCGTCCGTCACGTTGTTCTTCTTCAGATGTTCGTTGGTGAAGTGTACCATCATGCTCTGCGAAGAGTCGTTGACCAGGTAGATACCCTTACCTCCGTTTTCGGCACGGAAGCGCCACCAGTAGTCCTTCTCCTCGTTGCCAATGTTGTAGTTCGTGGGCAGCGAGTTTCCGTCGAGATAGGTGATGGAGTCCGTGGTCTCCACGTCGGTGTAGCGGCGCATGAACTCGCCACGTGCCATAGATCCGTCCACCAGGTTGCTGGCGAGGTTCTCCATCACGATGGCATTGTTCAGCATACTCGTGTGAATGAGCAGCTTCTTCTGTGCCGTACTCAGATTCTCGTAGCTCGTCGCTGTGTGCCAGGGGTTGCTCTCAGGCAGCTCGGCATTCTTCTTGAAGAAGGCCTCCCAGGCTGCATCGTCAGCTACAAACAGTGTCTTCGAACCGGTCAGCGCAAGCGTTGTGGCCAGCGCGTTGGGCTCGTTCAATGGGTTAGCATCCGCATCGTTCAGGAGGCGCAGATAGTACGTGTAGTTCTGCTTCTGCAGATTTTCCAAGATGCTTGAGTTCAGGAACCCAGGCTTCTCGTCGTCCAATCTGTAGTCATCCTTGCATGAAGATGTAACACCGCAGGCGGCGAGTAAGAGCAGCATGCAGGATGCCGACTTACCCAGAGTGCTTAAACGGTTTTTCATACAGTTTGTTGAATTAGGTTGTTATTGATTTTTTGTTTGATTAGTCTCGTTAGTCGTTCATGGTAGACGTTTTCTGTACATATTTTCACGTGTGCGTACGTACATAGCGTTTTGCATGAGTCCACAAATTTAACGCATTTTTACGTTTCGGCAAAGAAAGTTTGGGAAAAAGTGGTCGTTTTGCCTAAAAAAAACTTAAAATTACCATTCAAGTATCATTTCTTCTTCTCTTTTTTTCTTTGAGTCTTAATTTTTGTTGTATCTTTGCTCCATCGTTCCAAACAAGTACATTCTTCAAATGAAAAAGATACTTATCCTCGTCGCCTCAATTGTCGCTGCCAGCATAGCCATGCTCGGTTTTATGATCCTCATGGGGCAGATGTTACACCCTGACAACGTTGGTGCTGCCATCATCAAGGGCCTTTCCATCGTTGTCGGACTGGCGGTCTTCACCGGCGTTCGCGAGGTGCTACGTCACATGTAAGAATTAAACATCACAAAACATCACATATTTATGAAACGATTTTTCATCTTCTTCGCCCTCTTCGTGGGCGCTCTCTCTGCTCATTCCTTTGACTTCGACGGCATCGATCTCAACAGTACTTACATCAAAGTTGCAAGAGAGATTTCCAAGCGTGGCTACATCTACGACAACGAACGAAACTGTCTCAAAGGCAACTGCCAGGGTACAGAAATCTATCTTAGCATCAACTATATTGATGTAACGAAAAAAGATATGGTAGGACAGCTTATTGTTGATGTTCCTCTCGACAATTCTCCGTACACTTGGACCAGCGTTACAACCATCTTCAATGTGGTCTATCATCAGGTTGGCAAGACCGACAATTCCATTACCTACCAAGTTGATAGAGATGGTACTCAACTTGTTGTAAGCCAGAAGGACAATTCTATCATTCTTACCTATAACACTCCCTATTACAAGCAACGAAAGTAAACCTATCTCCCTTGCTGATACGTTTGCGCACCATCGAATTTCTGCTTCGGAAATCTTGTGGACAAATAATTTCGTCAGATACTTTTGTTCCTCCTTAGTGTAAATTAATATGAAGAATTTAATTGCTGTAATTTTTCTGATGCTGACTACGTGTGGCATTAAGGCAAAAGAACTGGAAGTGACCTCTCCTGGAGGCAAAACATGGGTGGTGTTGCAAGACCGTCCACTCAGTTGGGAAGTGTTCCAGGGGTGTCAGTCGCTTTATACGATGAAGGATCTCTGCTTACAGACTTCGACGGCCAAACTCGATTGTGCTGCTCCCAAAAGCATCAAGCAGCGCATCGTCAACGAAACCCTCAAACCGGTTGTGCCCATCAAGTTCAGCACCGTGCAGAATACCTATCGCGAGGTTATTATTAATTATGGTAAGTATAGCGTCGAAATGCGTGTGATGGACAATGCCGTAGCCTACCGTTTTGTAACCCGATTGGGAGGCGAGATAGAGGTGATGCGTGACCATTTCACCTTCGTTCCTGATAGGGATTACATGATTCATCGACAACCTTGTGGCTCTTTTAATACTAGTTATGAGGAAGCCTATCGCCACCAACTTCTGAACCAATGGCAGGAGGATGATCGAAAACTGAGCACCATACCTTGCCTGATGAGCAGTCTCGATAAGCTGCAGTTACTGTTGGGCGAAGCCGATTGCGTGGACTATCCTCGTTTGTTCCTACAGCCTACAGATGAAGGCGTTGAAAGCACCCATCCTCATGCTCCGTTGAGTTGGGAACCATGGGGGGACCGTGGAGAGCGTATTACTGAAGCGGAGTACATCGCAAAGACCAGCGGAACCCGTACTTTTCCCTGGCGCTATGTCGTAGCCTCCGATTCGCGCGGCATTCAGGAGCAGACTCTGACGTTGCAACTTTCACAGCCTTGTAAGATCGCCGACCCCAGTTGGATTCGTCCGGGCAAGGTCAGCTGGGAGTGGTGGAACGGCGCAGCACCATGGGGAACCGATGTGGACTTTCGTGTGGGCTGCAACTATGAAACCTATGCTTACTACGCAGATTTTGCATCGAAGTACGGCATCGAGTATATCCTTTTGGATGAAGGATGGGCAAAAAGCACTCGCGACCCCTTTGTTGGACGCGACGACTTGCACCTCGACAAGCTAATTCAATATGCCAAGAGCAAAGGTGTAGGTATCATTCTCTGGCTGCCTTGGCTGACGGTTGAACAACACATGGACTTGTTCGAGAAATACGAGCAATGGGGAGTGGCTGGTGTCAAGATTGACTTTATGGACCATGCTGACCAGTGGATGGTCAATTACTATCGTCGTGTCGTGGAGGCTGCAGCCGAGCATCATCTGCTTGTAGATCTTCACGGTAGCTTCACTCCTGCCGGTCTCGAGTACGAGTATCCCAACTATATTTCGTGCGAGGGCGTCCGCGGACTGGAACAGATGGGTGGTTGCCACCCTGACAATACGCTTTATCTGCCTTTCATTCGCAATGCCGTAGGCCCTGCCGACTTTACTCCCGGTGGCATGAACAATATGCAGCCCGAGTATTACCGTGCAGAACGTCCAAACAGCGGTGCCATGGGAACTCGTTGCTTTCAGATGGCCCTGTATGTCGTGCTGGAGAGCGGCTTGCAGATGTTGGCCGACAATCCCACCCGATATTATCAGAACGACGAATGTACGCGTTACATAGCATCCGTTCCAACAACCTGGGATGAAACCCGTTGTCTGGATGCCAAGGCTGGTAAGTATACTGTGGTAGCAAAGCGTAAAGGTGACAAGTGGTTTTTGGCTGCGCTCAACAATAGCGAGGTGAATGGTCGAGAGGTGGAGATTACCCTTGATTTCCTTGGTGAGGGCGACTTTCAGTTGACTGGTTTCCGTGATGGTTGCAATGCTGACTATCAAGCCATGCATTACAATAATGTCAAACAAACCGTTAGTCGCAATACCAAGCTTGGCATCAAGATGAGCCGTAATGGAGGTTTTGCTGCTGTGATTCAGAAATGATGTCTTTACGCATGGACTTTTCTCGTAAGCTGCTGCGCTTTTAGAAAAAGAGTTTTCCGAGACTCCAAAAATGCCGTAGCGGTCTTGAACCGGCTGCCCCGGGTCAGCCGGTTGGTTCCCGCAGCGGTAATTTTAAAATCCCGCAGCGGTATTTTTGAAAAGGCGTAGCGCCTTTTTCCAGAGACCGCTACGGCCTTCCTTTGCCGGTTGGATTGTGACTTTGTTTTCTGTTATCTTCTGGGAAAAAGGAGGTCTTCGCTTACTCTTTCCTTTAGGTCGTGTTCAAACTGATCCCAGTCAAGGAGCCAAGGGTCGGTCTTGCGGTCTGGAGCAATGTCACTGTGCCGGACGATGTAGCGGATGCCCCACTTCTGGGTAAGTTGCTGGCAGAGTTCGAGGAGGGCTTTATACTGATGGGGAGTAGGTTCCTCGCTCTGGGTGTTGACGATTTCGATGCCTATGCTGCTGGCATTTAAAGCTCTGCGGTCGGTTCCGGGCAGGATGCTTTCGCCGGCATGCCAGGCGATGTCTTTTTCCTTGACCATCTGTATGACAATGCCTTCGCGTGTTATCATATAATGTGGTGAGACGTTGGCCGCCTCGAATTGCTGGAGGCAGCCTTCTGTGCTGAAGGAGTCTACGCCCAGAAAGTTGTTGGAATGGATGACGATGATGTCGATGTCGTCGGGAGTCCTCTCGGCTGTCCTGTACCCTTTCTGGATGAAGGGTGTGATGTCATCGATGATGAGTTCGAAAGGGTCGTCGGATGCCTCCTTCCTGGGTTGTGCCTGAGGCATATTGCTCGGGGCACTGCCGTGGGTGCACGACAATGCCAGGAAGCATAATAAGGCGCAGAAGGAGGACTGGGAGCGTTTCATCGGGTTTGGTTGTTCATTCCCTTCATGGAGAGGCTCACACGGTCGCGCTTGATGTCCACTTCCAGAACCTTGACCATCACGTGCTGGTGCAAAGCGACAATCTCGGTCGGATCCTTGACGAACTTGTCGGCCATCTGGCTCACGTGTACGAGTCCCTTGGTATGTACGCCAACGTCGACGAACGCTCCAAAATTGGTGATGTTGGTCACAATGCCAGGCAATATCATGCCGGGTCGAAGGTCGGCAACTTCGTGGATGGTGGGGTCAAAGGCGAATGCCTTGAGCGGTTCGCGTGGGTCACGGCCGGGTTTCTCGAGTTCCTTCATGATGTCTTGAAGGGTGGGTAGACCGACCTCTGAGGACACGTAGTGCTGGATGCTGATTTTCTCGCGCCATGCCTTATCTTTTAGCAGGTCGCTGACGCTGCAGCCAACGTCCTTTGCCATACGACCAACCAGTTCGTATCGCTCAGGGTGCACGGCCGAGTTGTCCAGCGGTTCGTCTCCATCTTGCACACGCAGGAATCCGGCCGCCTGTTCGTAGGCCTTGTTGCCCAGGCGAGGTACCTTGAGGAGTTCGCGGCGTGTACGGAAGGCTCCGTGTTCCTTGCGGTAGTCTACAATGTTCTGGGCGAGGGTTGTGCCCAAGCCGCTAATGTAAGTAAGCAAGTGCTTGGATGCTGTGTTAAGATTGACCCCCACGCGGTTGACACAGCTTTCTACAGTCTGGTCGAGCGATTTCTTGAGTTGTGACTGGTTTACGTCCTTCTGGTATTGTCCGACACCAATGCTCGATGGGTCTATCTTTACTAGTTCGGCCAGTGGGTCCATCAGTCGGCGTCCGATGGAAACGGCTCCGCGCACGGTAACATCGTAGTCCGGGAATTCTTCGCGAGCTATCTTCGAAGCAGAATAGATGCTGGCACCATCTTCGCTAACGCTATAAACTTCAATGTTTTCTGGTAGGTCAATGTGGTTGATGAAGTCTTCTGTCTCACGACCGGCCGTTCCGTTGCCGATGCTGATGGCTTCTATCTTGTATTGTCTTACAAGGTTCTGAATTTTCTGCATCGCTTGAATACGTTCGCTGCGGGGTGGGTGAGGATAGATGGCCTCGTTGTGGAGCAGATTGCCTTCGCTGTCGAGGCAGACGACCTTACAACCTGTTCTGAAACCTGGGTCTATGCCCATTACACGCTTTTGACCAAGGGGAGAGGACATGAGTAGTTGTTCCAGGTTGCGTACGAAGATGCGTATGGCTTCCTCTTCAGCTTTCTCTCTCGAAAGGGCGGCAAACTCTGTCTCAATGCTGGGATAGAGCAGACGTTTGTATCCGTCTTCTACAGCTTCGCGCACTCGGCATGCTGCTTCGCTGTTTCCTCGAACGAATTGACGGCCAAGGCGTTCAATGGCTTCCTCGCCATCGATAGTGATGCTGATGCGCAAGATTCCTTCGGCTTCGCCTCGGCGCATGGCCAAAAGTCGATGACTGGAGCATCGGTTGAGTGGTTCGTCCCAATCAAAGTAATCGCGGTACTTCTGTCCTTCTTCCTCAAGATCCCTTCCCTTGGCAGAAGTTCCCTTTGCCAGTTTGCTGACGATGTGGGCTGTACGTCGGAATTGTCCTCGAACGGTCTGGCGTGCCCGCTCATTCTCGCTTACGCGTTCTGCAATGATATCCATTGCGCCCTTTACGGCATCCTCTGCCGTATCCACGCCCTTCTCCTTATTAATGTATTGCTTGGCTTTCTGCAAGATGGGGTCGGGAAACTGGCGCATCAACCAGTCTGCCATGGGTTCTAGGCCGGCTTCGCGAGCAACCTGAGCACGTGTGCGACGCTTCTGCTTGTAAGGTAGGTAAATGTCTTCAAGTTCAGTGGCATCCCAACACGTTTCAATACGCTTGCGCAGTTCGTCTGTTAGTTTGTCCTGTTTCTCTATGCTTTCCAAGATGCTTGCCTTACGCTTTTCCATCTCTTGCAGTTTGTCCAGCTGTTCGCTCACACAGGCAACCTGTACCTCGTCCATTCCTCCCGTACGTTCCTTGCGATAACGCGAAATGAAGGGGATCGTGGCGCCGTCTTGCAGTAGTTCAACGGTGTTCTCGACGTACTTTTCTTGCAAACCGGTACGCTCGGAAATTATCTTGGCGAAATTCATTGGATATCAGTTCCTTTGTTAGATTGTGAGGTTTCCATAGAACACTTTTGGGTGTTAGTGGAAATTTTATAATAAACCTTTTATTAGGTAAAAGATGACGGGAATCAACAATGAGGGCAGTAGGTTAACCGTTTTGCAGTCCTTGATTCCGAGGATGCCGAGACCAGAGCTGACAATCAAGACTCCTCCGACGATGCTTAGTTCCGTTCGCATTGGTTCGGGCATTCCGTCGCCGCAAAAGTAACCGATGGCATAGAACATGCCTTGCCAGCAGAAGAGGACCGGGGCTGCAAGGAGCATAATCCATCCAAATGAAGCAGCAAGAACCGCAGAGGTGACAAGGTCAAGTGTAGCGTTTGTATATAAATAGGTGTTAGCTGACTCGCTGATTGCCCATCCTTGGGTGGGGGAGAGAGCGGATAGTACGGGACCGACAATGGAAAAGGTTCCAATACAGTAGAGCAGAAGTCCTGTAACAAGTCCATTTAGTGCGTTGCTCTCCTTGCCTGAGCGAGCGTTAAGCTTCGCATTCATGCGATCTATTCTGCCTGAAAGGTCTAGTTTCGTTCCAACAATTCCTCCTATGGCCAGACTGATAATGAACATGACGGGAAACTCGCTCTTGGCCATGTTGGGAAGCGAAGCGTTCATGCCAAGCACGAGACAACAAAGTCCCAGCGCTTCGAAAAGCACTTTCTTATATTTTTCACCTATGCCAGATCTGACTATGGCTCCGAAAGCGCCACCGATGAGGATGGTTGATGTGTTGACTATGGTTCCTAACATTTTGTTACTTTTTTGGCTGTGGATAGAAGAAAACCGCAAACCAGGAGCATAGTGCCACCCCCAATTTGCGGTTTGCTATTTCTTGTAATTGTTTGCTTACGACAGGAAACTGATCAGCACACCTGCTGCTACGGCAGAACCGATAACACCAGAGATGTTAGAGGCCATACAGTAGTTGAGGACGTGGTTCTTGGGATCGTACTTGGTACTGATCTCGTTGCACACACGACTTGCCATGGGCACAGCAGAAAGACCGGTAGCACCGATGAGGGGATTGATCTTCTTCTTGGCAAAAAGGTTCCAAATCTTGACCATGCAGATACCACTGGCAATTGAGAGTGCGAAGGCGCAGAAACCACCGGCAACAATGCCCAGGGTCTGGATGTTAAGGAAGGCGTCTACTGTCATGGTTGCACCTACACAAAGACCGAGGAAGATGGTGGCAGCGTTCATGATGCCGTTGCTTGCTGCATCGAAGAGGCGGAATGTGTCAGAACCAATCTCCTTCAAGAGGTTACCGAACATCAGCATACCGATGAGGCTGACTGCAGAGGGAACGAAGATGGCCACGATTGTTGTTACTGCAATGGGGAAGATGATCTTCAGCGCACGCATGTTCTTAATCTCTGTCTTGTTGGGGTAGAGTTTGTCTTGCTCCTTCATGTTGATCGTCAACTCCTTGCGGGTGCACAGGCAACGTACAACGAGGGGAATGATAACGGGAACCAATGCCATGTAGCTGTAGGCTGCAATAGCGATGGGACCTAGCATGTGGGGAGCCAACTTGATGGTTGTGTAGATAGCGGTAGGACCGTCAGCACCACCAATGATACCCAGTGAACCTGCCTCCTTTGGAGTGAAACCTGCCAGGATGGCAACGAGCAGTACGGTGAAGATACCCATCTGTGCAGCAGCACCGAAGATTGAAAGCTTCAGGTTGCGGAGCATAGGACCAAAGTCAGTCAGCGCACCAACACCCATGAAGATGATGGGAGGCAGAAGACCAGACTTGATGAGTGCATAATAGAGGTAGTTCATCAAACCAAGGTCGTGAGCAATCTGGGGCAGTCCTACGTGGTAAATGTTGTAGGGTATGCCGTTGGCATCAACCCAGAAAGAACCGTCGGACAACTTGATGACGTTTTCGTAATCAACACCATTGATGGTGGCATTTACTGCTCCGTACACACCCATCTCGCCGCCAGGGAAGTTGGCAATCAACACACCGAAAGCGATGGGGATAAGCAGCAGTGGCTCGTACTTCTTCACGATGCCCAGATAGAGCAGCACGAAGGCAAGCAGGTACATGATGAGGAACGTGGGCTGTGCACCGATGTCACTCAGCGCAGTCATGTTCCACAAGTTATTTAAAATTTCTTGCATAGTTTTTACCTTATTTTACTTACTTTGCAATCTTGAAGATTGGATCGTCCTCCTCAACGGAGTCGCCGCTGTTTGCGAGGATGCCTGTGATGACACCGTCGAAGTCTGCGCGTATAGCATTGAAGGTCTTCATAGCCTCGATGTAACCGAGGGTGTCGCCTGCCTTAACAGCATCGCCAACCTTCTTTGCGGTTTCTGAGTTGTCCTTAACGAGGTAGAACTTACCCTCCAGAGGAGCAAGAACGTCTACGCCTTCGCCTGCAGGAGCAGCAGCGGCAGCAGGTGCTGCTGTGGCAGCGGGTGCCTCGTTGCCGTAAGCAATGTTAACCTCGTAGGTTGCGCCATTAACGCTAACCTTAACACTCTTGGGCAGGTCGCCCTTGGGAGCGTTCTTCTTAGCCTTGCGGTCTGCGAGATCCTTCTCGAAGTCGGCCTTAGCCTTACCGCTCTTGTAAGCACGGTACTGCTCGGGGTGCATAGCCAGCTCGAAGAGCTCCTCGTCGTCCTCGCCCAGCTCCCAGCCGTTCTCCTGCATCTCCTTGCGGAACTCGTCCAGCTTGTCGGGATAGTAAGACTGAGGATCGTTGGTCTCGAACTCGCGGCCTTCGGCCTTTGCCATGTCGATGAGTTCCTGTGCCACGGGGCCAGGCAGCTGACCGCTCTTGCCGAGGATCATGTCCCAGATGTTGTCGGCAATCATGCTCCAGCGAGCCTTGCCCTTCTCCATCTGGATGACGTTCATCAGCGCCAGGTTCTTAACGTACTGAGAGAAAGGAGTTACGAGGCAGGGATAACCCACCTTGGGCCATACGTAGGCCACCTCGTCGAAGAGCTTCACGAGCAGCTGGTCGGTGGTCAGCTCGGGCTGGTTGTTCTTCACCTTCCACTTGTTGAGGCTCTTGAGGTTGTCCTCGAGGTCGGTCATCAGTGAACCCATCATACCGCCGGGCAGACCGGGCTTGACGAGGAGTGAGTTGTTGAGGTGGTTGAGCTCGGGGATGTAGTAGCCGAGGAAGTCGTCGCACATCTCCTGAATCATGGTGCGCACCTCCATGTAAGCCTCCATGTTGATGTCCTTCACCTTGAAGCCAGCGTCCTTCAGCATCTCCTGAACGGCGATGATGTCGGCGTGGCCGGTACCCCAAGAGAGGGGAGACATACCGGTATCGATGTAGTCGCAACCAGCCTCAGCCACCTCGAGGATAGAGGCCATGTTGAAGCCAGGACCTGCGTGTGAGTGATACTGGATGATGATGTCCTCCTTGTAAGCCTTGATGCCTTTCACGATCTCGCCAAGGCTGACGGGACGGCCGATACCAGCCATGTCCTTCAGGCAGATCTCGTCGGCACCGGCATCGATGAAGGTCTTGGCCAGGTTGACGTAATACTCAACGGTATGGATGGGAGAATAGGTGATGCAGAGTGAAGCCTGTGCAATCATGCCACCCTCGTGAGCGTACTGGATAGAGGGGATGACGTTGCGGGGGTCGTTCAGACCGCAGAAGATACGTGTGATGTCGGTACCCTGAATCTTCTTCACCTTATAGAAAAGCTTGCGGACGTCGGTAGGACAGGGACTCATGCGGAGACCATTGAGTGCACGGTCAAGCATGTGTGTCTGGATGCCAGCCTCGTGGAAAGGCTTTGTCCACTCACGGACGCTCTTGTTGGGGTTCTCGCCATAGAGCAGATTGACCTGCTCGAAGCCACCACCATTGGTCTCTACACGGTCGAAGCATCCCATCTTGATGATAGCGGGAGCTACTTTAACGAGCTGGTCTACACGAGGCTGATACTTGCCTGCGCTCTGCCACATGTCGCGGAAGACCAAGCTGAACTTAACTTCTCTTTTCATATACTATTGCTTTTTATTTTTTTATTGACTGCGATTTCTGCGTGCCTGTCAGAAATACATTCGCTATTTGAAGACAAAATGCAACAAATAGTACCTATGATTAGGTGCGGTTCTCTGAAGGCTCGAGTAGGTGTCTTTTATTAAATCTTTTTTGCGCTGGCAACATGGCCTTTGCCGCCTGTAATCTGGCTGACAGCTTGCTCGAGGATCGCCATTGTGGTTGCGTCAATTGCTGCAGGAGCAGCTGCGGCTTTCTTGGGAGCAGCGACTTCTTCAGGAGCAATCTTGTTGACGACGTTGATGAGCACTTTGCCCAAATTGATAACAATGAGCAAAATACAAAATACGGTGAGCATGCCCACTATCATGAGCTCGATACCAATACCTAAATTCTCCATAATAAAATATACTTATTTCAATCTTTTTATTCCCGTGCAAAATTACTAAAAAAATGTGAATTTATTATTTTTTTGCGCAAAAAAAACACACTTGGTATCCCAAATGTGCAGTTTAGTGATAAATTATCCGTTTTTTGCTAACATTTTTCCACTTGTGAAGTCTTATCTGCCTAATGTTAGTTCAACGCTTGACGACTCGCATTCCATGCCGATGGGTGGGTTCTCTTTGCTGACGGTAATCGTCAGTTCCTTGATGTCTGGCATTTCGATTAATATTCTTCTTGCCATTCGACCTGCTACGTGCTCAAGGAGTTTGCTCGGTTTCTCCATTTCTTCCTTGATGATGTCTGCCATTGTGGCGTAGCTGAGTGTGTCTTCAAGGTTGTCTGTAAAGGTGGCTTTTTCCACATCAGCAGAGACGGACAAGGATACGCGGAACCAGGCGCCGATGGTTTGCTCGTCTTGCATCACTCCATGACGTGCAAAGAGTCTGATATCTTTGAGTTTGATTTTCATTCCTCGGTAGCCTCTTGGGTCTCTTCGCAAAATGAAGGTAGGTATTTCTTCAAAGCTCGTTCAACACCAATCTTCCAGGTGTTGATACTTTCGTCGTCAAGTGAAAGTGTTGATACAAGATGAATTACGCGTTCAAGAGGCATGTGATAACGCAGTACGCCAGAGATTAATTTTGCGTAGTTCCAGTATTCTTTGTTGAATTTGCTGGAGAGGCCCTCTACCGTTGTCTTGTAGCCACGCTTATTTTCGAATTGGAAGTCATAGCGATGGGTGCCGTCGGGGTTGGATGCTTTGATTATGCGGCCTTTTGTGACGCTCTTTGGCAAAAGTATGCCTTCTTCGTCGTCCATTAGACCGGTGAAGATCTCGTAGGGACGATTGTTGAGAAGACCTACAAATGCCACCCACTTTTCCTTCTTGTTCTGGAAGCGAACAACATCGCAGTCAAGTATGGTTGGGCGTGATTCGATGATCTCGTTGTCGTGTTCGTACTCTTCCTCCTCCTTGCTGTGAGGATCAATGCTCGTAATGATACAAAGAATCTCCTCTTCAGTGAGTGGACGCTGAAGTCTTTGCCCTGCTTCTGCGATTTTGTGTGCAATTTGTTGTTGCTTGTTCATTGTCGTAGATTTACATGCAAAAATACACAAAATTTCTTGTTCTGCCAAAATATCTACTCGAATATTTCTAAATCTCGCTTTTTGTCCATAACTTTGCCCTATATTTAATATAATAAGGTGTATATGTTGATAGATGTGATGAAAAAGCGTGCTTCGGTACGCAAGTACGATAAGAATAAGGAGGTGAGTGAGGAACTGCTGAATGCTTTGCTCGAAGCGTCAGCTCGTACGCAGACGATGGGTAACCTGCAGCTCTACAGCGTTGTTGTCACGCGTGATGACCAGATGAAGGAAAAACTGTCGCCTGCCCATTTCAATCAGCCTATGGTAAAGGGGGCTCCTGTCGTACTCACCATTTGTGCAGACTTCAATCGTACGACTGAGTGGTGCAACAATCGCAAGGCTGTTCCTGGTTACGATAATTTTCTTAGTTTTATGAATGCTGCAAGCGACGCTTTGCTCTTTACGCAGACGTTCAGTTGTCTTGCGGAGGAGGCTGGTTTGGGTGTCTGCTATCTGGGAACCACGGTCTATATGCCAGGCCAGATTGTTGACGTGCTTAACCTCCCCAAGTTAGTTATGCCTGTAGCAACGCTAACCGTTGGTTGGCCAGATGAAACGCCTTCGCTTTCTGACCGTCTTCCTGTAGCTTCGTTTGTTCATAGTGAGACGTATAAGCCTTATACCCCTAAATCCATTGACGAGTTCTACACGCCAAAGGAACAGCTGCCAGAAAATCAGAATTTTGTTGAGATAAACAAGAAGGAGACCTTGGCACAAGTCTTTACCGACATCCGTTATACCAAGCGTGATAATGAAGCGCTGAGCGAAACGTTCATGCAGACGCTAAAAAAACAAGGCTTTATCTCTTAGGAGATAGAGCCTTGTTTGGTATTGTTTGTTTCGATGTTTCGTTAGTTCTTTCTGCTGTCGATGATGTTGTTTTCTATTTGCTTTATCATCTGACCAAGTGCCTTGTTGGTGTCCATCTGCTCGGTGACACTCCTGACGGAATGCAGGACGGTTGTGTGGTTGCGCTTCCCGACTAAGGCGCCAATCTTGCTTGTCGAAAGGTCTGTGTGCTTTTGCGCCAGGTACATGGCAATCTGTCGAGCCATCACCACTGGTGCTCTTCTTGTTGCACTGAAGATTTCTTCCTTCTTGACTTTGCAAACCACGCAAGCATGCTCAATGATTTCGTCAATCGTGATGGGCTTCTTTTCGACGTTGGTAGAAACCTTGATGATGCGTCTTGCCATGTCGAGGTTGATGTCGCAGTTGTAGACGACAGAGTGCGCCATGAGCGAATTGATGACACCTTCGAGGTCGCGGACGCTATTTGTGACATTCTTAGAAATGTATTCGACTACATCCTGAGGAATCTTCAGTCCGTTGCGATGGATCTTGTTGTTGAGGATGCCGCGACGCAGTTTCTCGTCGGGTTGCTCAAGTTCTGCCAGCAGACCCCATTTGAAGCGTGTCAGCAGTCTTTCCTGCATTCCCTTCAGTTCAACGGGAGGACGATCGCATGTTAGGATGATCTGCTTTCCGTTCTGCTTTAGGTGATTGAAGATATGGAAGAATGTCTCTTGTGTTTTTTCCTGGGCAGCAAATTCCTGTACGTCATCCAAGATGAGTACGTCAAACTGCTGGTAATAACGAATGAAGTCGTTGAATGTGTTCTTGCGAACGGAGTCTACATACTGTACCTGAAAAAGGTGTGCGCTGAGGTAGATGACCTTCTTCTGGGGATGAAGGTCTTTGATCGCCTTGCCGATGGCGTTGACAAGGTGCGTCTTGCCTACACCCGAATGTCCGTAGATGAAGAGAGGGTTGAAGGTCGTCTGATCGGGGTTCTTGGCAATGCTCATGCCAACGCTGCGAGGCAGCAGGTTGCTTACACCCTCTATAAAATTATCAAAGGTGTAATCCGCAATCAGATGTGAATCAATCTCGGGCGAGACGGCATGTGACTGAAGTGGGGTGGGGGCTTCGTTTGCCTTGTGGGTGGCAGGCCTTATGGTTGCCAAAGTGCTCTTGGGCACCTCTTCTGTCTGGCGAATTTTGTTTTCGCTGTCAGTCAACTGGCGAAGCAGTAGGCGGACGTCGGTGCCAAACTCGCGTCGAAGGGCCGAATAAGTCAGTTTTGCAAAGTGTGCGCCAATGTATTCTCCGTAGAAACTGCTGGGAGCATTAATCTTTAACTCCTTGCTCTGCGCGTTATACGAATAGAAAGACAATGGCTCGAACCATGTCTTATAGTGGCTTTGGTTGCTCTCACCAAAATTGTTTTTGATGATTTCGAGGCAACGTTCCCACTTTTCCTTATATTCGTTTTGCGTCATTTGCAGATTTGTAGGTAGTTACAAAATTTTGTCCCAATTCTGAGGGGGAAATCGACTGCAAAGGTACAAAAAATACCTCAGCATTCCAAATGAAACTGAGGTATTTTTGAGCAAAAAAACTGCTATTTTCCTTACTTGTCTTTCTTTCCGAAAATGGAAAAATGGACGTATCTCTTCGGATGTGCCTGTAAGTCAATGAGTAGCTTGTTGGCGCTGCTAATTGTGGTGTTAAGATTCTGGTAAATTGCGGTATCTTTGAGCAACAAACCAACGTTTCCGTTCGGATCTTCTATCCAATTGATGAGGTCTTGAACATTCTGAATTGTCTGGTTCACTTGGTTAAGTGTCTGCTGCATATCCAGTTGCGCAATGTTGCTTGTCAAGGCGGAAATGTTCTTTCCTGCGTCGTCAAATGTTCTCATCATTTGGGGTAATTCGTTCTTTAGGAGAGAGTTAAGCTGACGCGTTCCGTTGTCCAGGTTTGCCGTGATGTGTTCCGCGTTGCCAATCACCTTGCCAATGTTGGGGTCGCTGACAACTTGATTCAGAGTTGTGATGAGCGAATCGACGTGCTCGATGACGGTCGATACTTGAGGCAGCATTTCTGCTGCTTTACTCAGGAGGCCATCGTTCTCGCTGCCAATGATGGTGTCGCCTGCTGCAATCACCTCTTTGGGGTTGGTGCCAAGCGTCATGTTCAGGGTGCATCCACCCAGCATTCCTTCTGCCAGTGTTGCCGTTGAACCAACAGGGACGCGGACGTCGTCGTCGACGCTTATCTCAACCGTTACTTTTCCTGGTTCGTTGAAGTTGTAGTTGATGTTTCTGACGATGCCAATCTGATAGCCGTCTGCGTAAACAGGACTGCTGGCAGCAAGTCCCTTTGCATTCTTGAAGGTGATGTAGTAGTTGTGGCTGGGGGAAAACGAGATTCCCTTCAGAAAACTGATGCCGAAATAGAGGATTGCAAGCGCAATGATGCCTGCAATTCCTATTTTAACTTCTTTCGTGAAATATTTCATGATGTTTCTTCTTTTTTCTTAGTTAATCTTGGTCTTTGTCTCGTGCTTCTTCCAGAGATGCGCCTACTGGTTATCCCGGTACTGCTTGATGGCGTTGTAGATGCTCTGGCTTAGTTTGTCTGTTGCTTCTTGTGTGGCGAGGTATTTCTCCTCGGATGGTGTGGTGATGTATCCCAACTCAACGAGGACGCTGGGCATCGATGTAGCTCTCAGAACCAGGAAACCAGCCTGCTGAACGCCTCTGTTGTTTCGCTTGGCCGTGTTGGCGAACTGCTTTTGAATCTTGCCAGCCAGCCCTACGCTCTGCTTCATGTACTGGTCTTGCATCAGTTCGAAGATGATGTAGCTCTCGCTCGACTTGGGGTCAAATCCCTCGTACTTTTCCTTGTATCCTTTCTCGAGCATGATGGCCGAGTTCTCGCGCTTTGCCACCTCCAGGTTGCTGTTGGCGCGGTGCATACCTAGCGTGTAGGACTCAGTTCCGCTTACCGTCTTATTGCCGGCTGATGCATTGGTGTGTATGGAGATGAAGAGGTCTGCCTTGTTTCGGTTTGCGATGGCGGCTCGTTCGTTCAGTTCTACGAATACGTCCGTTTTGCGTGTGTAGACGACCTTGGCGTCGTTCATGTTCTTCTCTAGCAACTTGCCCAACGCCAGGGCAACGCGTAGGTTGATGTCTTTCTCCTTCAGCGTGGCACCAACGGCTCCGGGGTCCTTGCCCCCGTGTCCGGCGTCGATAACTACGGTGAAGGATTTTGCTTGAGCACTCAGAAGGAAACTTATATATAATATAATAAGGTATAGGCGTTTCATCTTTTTTGCCGAAATTACAAATTTAATGCAAATTAAGGAAAAAAAAATGAAACGCCCAAACCGAATCCCGCAAATTGCTATAAATGCTGTGTTTTTGCCTATTTTGTCGTCAGTTTGATCATGTCGTTCATGTTCTTCTCAATGAGTTTGTTGACTTGCTTCTGGCACTTCTGGGCCGTCTTGGAGAGCGAACCGCATTTCTGGTAGAGTTCTGCAAAGCCCTTAGCTTGTTCTGCGTAGTGTTTGAGTATGCCGTCCTTATAGGCTTCGGGAGCTTCTGCTTTGTCAAGACCATACTTTAACGCTTTCTTGATGAAGGACTCAAAGCGCTTATCCAGCGCAGCGTTGCTCTTCATGAGTTGATTGAGGGTAGGATCCACAGCCTTCCAATCCTTGGTCACGCCGGGCTGCTCCTTGAGGCAGGCTCCGATGATTTTGCTCAGTTCCTTTGATCGCTCTATTTCAGCCTTAATTGCCTGGACATCCAGCATAAGCTCCATTTGCTGGGCTTGGGTCATTTCTTCCAATTTATTGCCAGTTTGTCTTGGCGCAGGTTTTGCATAGACGTCATCCTCGCGCCAATCGGCTACGGTATCTGGCACTACGATGTCTGTCTCTTCGTCCTCATAGCCGCCTGTGAGCTCCACGTCGTCGTTGTCGTGCCCCTCGAACATGCTCTTGCCCGAACGAAGTCCAAAGCGGTTTTCGTAGTCCCAGTCTGCCGAATAGAAGCCATTGTGTGTGGTGATGCGGTAGGTCTTGCCCGGCACCATGTCGATATTGGTCCAGAACTTGCAAAGCGAACCGTCTGGCATCACAGTGCGGATGCGTCCACCCATGCGCTTGTCGATATCCACGCTGACGTTGAATCTCTTGTCCCGGGAAACTGGCATGGGCAGGATGTTGCTGTGCGTCTTCATGTACTCTTTCAGTTCTGCGTACGAATCGGTCATCATCGTGAGTTGATTCAGTTCCTCGTATGTCTCGGCCATGTAGAAGACATAGAGCGAGTCGGAGATGTCGTCGCCCATACGACCGTCAAGCGTGAACGTCTTGCTTCTGTCCCTCTCCATGTCCTTCTCAAAGAGGTCGGGGCGGAGGGACGAGATTATGTAGATGTCACCCTCCACATGGTCCTGATCCTTCTGTTCCCACACAATGGCGTACACGTCACGAAGCTGAGGATTGGAAGCATTCTTCGTGGCCATGTACCACATCTCTTGCGTCGGCTTGTTGCGCAGGGTCACGTAGTTTGTTTTCTTTCCGTTCTCCGTCACTACCTTGATGGAGAAGGACTCGATCTTTCCGGCTGCGAGATGTGATATCTGGTAGCAGACGGGTTCGTCATTCATGAAGCGCTGGCTTACCTGCAGCAGCATAGGGTCGTTCACGCCACAGACGAAGTGTACGATTTGTTCCTTCGACTCAAGGATGTTAGTCACAGGATTCTTGGTGACGCGGTACACCTGGTTGTCCTTGTTTCCCGACTCGCCAATGATGAAATCCAAGGCACCGATGACGTTCTTGGGCGTATTTGTTGTTCTTCTTTGTTGGGTTTGAGCGTTGAGCGTTGCCATTGCTGTGCAGGCAATGAGCAACATGATGAATATCTTTTTCATACGTTTTTTTGTTGTTTAGGGAATTAGGGATATTAGACGCGAATTGACACGAATTTGTTTTTGTGCGTTTTCGGTTAATTAATTGTTTTGTCGTTTGGGAATGCGCAGTTAACTATGAACTATGAATTATGAACTATTTCGCCGCTGTTTGTTCCAAATTATATTTTGAAATTTCGAGTTCCAGTTCCATCCACTTGAGGTACGCCTCGTTGGCTTGACGCTTCAGGAGGGCAAGCTCCTCTTTGGTGTATCTCAGGTTTTCGGGTCGCGTGATGGGAATGTCGCGTTCGGTGAGCATGCGAGGTTCCTCCTTAACCTGAGGCTCCTCTACAGCAGCCAGCGTTTGCTGCGTGGGCATTTCTTTTGCTGTTTCCTCTGTGGCTTGCTCGGGTATCTGTTCGTCGAGATGTTCCATCATTTGTTCTTCGTGGGCAACCGCCGGTTTCTTTGCCTTTGGCTGTTGGTTGGCTGGCTGCTGTATGTCTTCGGCTAGGAGTTGCTGCAGTTTCTCTTCCATGATTGGGTCCTGTTGAGAAGCAGCATTGCCGTGAACTGTGTCTTTTACCGTCTCTGCCATCTGCGATTGTCCTGTCGCGCCCTCTCGGTTCTTCGGTGGTGTGAGGAAAATGACCAGCACGGCAGCCACGCACGCGGCAGCCACCCAGGGCCACAGGATGCGTTTCCGCTTTGGCTCTTCCTTCTCCTCGGCCATGCGTTGCAGGAGGCGTTCGTTGAGATCGGTGGGCAGCTGAGGACGTTGCATCTCCTCTTGGCTGATGGCCTCCCTCAGGTTGACGTCCATCTGTCGCAGGTTATCAATGTTGTCCTCTTTCATGATCGTAATGTTTGGATGATTTTACAAAGTTTCTTTCTCGTTCGGCTCAACTTGGAGGCGATGGTGGTGGGGATTGACTCGGTGACGAAGGCTATTTCCTTGAGGCTCATCTCCTCGTAGTAGAACATGGTGATGATGGCTTGCTCGTCGGGCGGAAGGTGCTGTATGGCCGCTCGTATGAGCTGTACCACTTCTGCGTTTGGCCGTCCCAGTGTCTCCTCAACCTCAGCATCGGTGATCGACTCCAACTCGCCTTCGTGCTCTTCGAAGTAGATCATCCGCTGCCGCTTACGACGAAGGAAACTGACCGACTCGTTGTAGGCGATGCGCATCAGCCACGTGCGCAGCGTAGAGCGGTTCTCCTCATACTGGTCCATGTGGCGGAAGACCTTCAGAAACACATCCTGATACACCTCTTCGGCATCCTCCTGACGCCCAACAAGCCTTGCCACCTGAGCGAAGACCATCTGGCCGTATCGCTTCAGAGCCTCTTGCTGGGCTTTGGGTTGCTGTTTGCGCAGACCCTGTATCAGTTGTGTCTCTTCCATTACTATTAATAATGTATACTTGTTTTGCAACTTTCTGAGTTGCCTCTCTGTTTATATATACGACAAAAGTAATACAAACATTGCAAGAAAAAGCAAAAAAATGAAAAAAAGTTTTTCTCGATGGAAGTCAGGTGACAGCAAACAGCTCTGTCGGATGAAGCGACTTCTTATCTAAGATAAAACTATGTGAAAGGAAAAGAACTTACATAATCGTGTTCGGATTTTCTTCCCTTCTAGGAAAAATGAAGTGGCAAATCCGCGTTTCGGGGTCACCAATCGTGCTTTTTGGAAAGACCGCAGCGGGATTTTTTTTTTCGCGCAGCGGGATTTTTCAAAGCCCGCAGCGCAAATTTTCATTTCCTGCAGCGCAAAATTCGGTTTTTTGCATCGGAAAAATGCCATTTCTGGTCTTTGTATTTTTGTAATACTTTGATAATCAATAAGAAAGTCCTTGGGCTATTTGCTGGCCAATCGTCTGCTCCTTACAAATATCGCCATGAGACGGGTTCAAAACTTGTATATTCCTTGACAAATTGTTTTTTTGCCATTCTTTGTGAGTTGTAATGTCGGGTATGCGTGATAATTGTAAGATGCATAAAAAACATACCCGGCAAAATCTTGTGACTTGCCGAGTATGTCGTATTGTTTATGTTAGCGGGAGTCTACTTACCAGTCAATCTTGACCCTTGCGCCAGCCAGAATGCTGAGGCCGGGTTGGGGGATGTTGCCCAGATCGTAGTAGCGGTGGTCGGTCAGGTTGTTGCCCTGTACGTACAAATCGTATTTGTCCGCAGTCCACTGCAACTTGAGGTCGAGCGTTGCGTATGGGTGATAGTTCTCCAAACGGTTGGTGGCAACAGGTTTACCCGTCTCGACGTTTGTCTCGTACACCACGTAACTGCCCATGCGGTCCTGCCAGCGCACGTTCCAGAAGGCTGACAGCTTGCTCACGATGCGGTGGCTTAGGCTGGCCGTGAACTTATGGCGCAGGTACTCCAAGGCGTAGTTTGACTTGAAGATCTGCTGGTCGTCGTGGCGTGTCTGGTTGATGTATGTATAGCCCAACGAGAGGTTCTGCATCCATGTGTTGCGTCCTGTCAGTTGACTGAAGTTCATCTTCACCTCTGCCTGTGCTCCCAGATTGTCCAGGTCGAACGAGGTAGAGTGGAAGACATCGTCGGACGTGTACATCACCCAGTCAATCATGTTCTTGCCATTGTGGTAGAAACCTCGCAAGGTAGCTTGCAGACCGGGACGCATGTAGCTGACGCCCACCTGGGCGCTCTGGCTATCCTCGGGTTTGAGGCCCTTGTTGCCCTCGTGCGTGGCGCTCTTGTAGTAGAGCTCGGTGAAGG
>JAKSLN010000039.1 GCA_024401165.1 Bacteroidaceae bacterium | reverse complement strand
TTGCATCCTCCGCAACCGCCTTCGCAGCCACCCTCGCCGCAGCCTCCGCAGCCACCGCCACAGTTGCCGCAACCGCCGCCACAGCCTTCGCCGGTAATCATTTTCAGGATGCCCTGAATCTCGTCATTCGTGGCTTCGCGGCTCTCAATGACTTCGCCCTTGAAGTTCAGTTCCTTGCCTGCCAGGGGGTGGTTGAGGTCGACGATGACGTTCTTCTCGCCGATACGCTGGATGAGGCCGTTGAAACGCTGGCCCTCGGCATTCTGCAGGGGCACGACAGCTCCCTCGTAGATGTATTTGCTGTCAATCTTGCCGTCAATCTCAAAGATGCTGCGAGGCACCTCCTGCACAAAGTCGGCGTGGTACTCGCCGTAGCCCTGCTCGACGGTGAGGGTGAAGTCGAACGTGTCGCCCGCATTCAGGGGGATGACCTGTGCCTCGAAGGCGTCGAGCGAAATACCCAGTCCCGAAACGAACATGTAGGGATTTTCTCGGGTTGCCGTCTCGATGCTCTCTCTCTCACCACCCTCGATGGCAGTCAACTCATAGGATACTCGGATGTATTTGTTGGGTTCCATTGTCTTGTTATGATTTGTAGTTATTAATGCTTGTTTTCTTTCGATTTGTACGTTTTGGGGTACATTCGACATGCAAATTTACTAAAAAGAGAATGAAATGGCGACAAATTAAGCTTTTTTTCTTTTTGATGAAGGCCAAAAAGTGCATACATTATTAATTAAAGTAGTATTCCTTTGCTCGTTTCGGATATAATTTGTACCTTTGCCCCCGTTTTTAGCGTAAAAAGATAACAGCAAGAAATATTCAACAATGAAACATCAACTTAGAAGTGCTGTCTGCACTGAGGGCCGCCGTATGGCAGGCGCGCGTGCATTATGGGTGGCAAATGGTATGAAGCGTGAGCAGTTTGGCAAACCCATCATCGCCATTGTCAATAGTTTCACACAGTTTGTTCCTGGTCATACTCATCTGCATGAGATTGGCCAGATTGTAAAAGCCGAGATTGAGAAGTTGGGTTGCTATGCAGCCGAGTTTAATACGATTGCTGTTGATGACGGCATCGCCATGGGCCACGATGGTATGCTTTATTCGCTGCCCAGCCGCGACATCATCGCCGACTCGGTCGAGTACATGGTAAATGCCCACAAGGCAGATGCCATGGTGTGCATCTCCAACTGCGACAAGGTTACGCCTGGTATGCTCATGGCTGCCATGCGTCTCAATATTCCCGCCGTCTTCGTCAGCGGCGGTCCTATGGAAGCCGGTAAGGTAAACGGCGAGAATGCCGACTTGATTACCGCCATGATCAAGGGTGGCGACCCCACCGTCAGCGATGAGGAACTGGAGGTTGTAGAACACTCGGCCTGTCCCGGTTGTGGTGCCTGCTCGGGTATGTTTACCGCCAATTCCATGAACTCGCTCACCGAGGCACTGGGCTTCTCGTTGCCTGGAAACGGTTCAATCTTGGCAACCCACGTAAATCGCGTTCAGCTCTTCAAGGATGCTGCCAAGATCATTGTGAAGAATGCCTTTGCCTACTATGAGGATGGCGACGAGAGCGTATTGCCTCGCAGCATCGCTACCCGCCAGGCTTTCCTCAACGCCATGACACTTGACATCGCCATGGGTGCCAGCACCAACACCGTGCTGCACTTGCTGGCCGTAGCCCAGGAAGGTGGCGTAGAGTTCAAGATGAGCGACATCGATGCTCTCAGCCGCAAGGTTCCCTTCCTCTGCAAGTTGGCTCCCAACTGGCAGAAGTACAGCATTCAGGAGGAGAATCGTGCCGGTGGCATCCTCGGCATCATGGGCGAGTTGGCCAAGGGCGATTTGCTCGACCTCACCTGCAAGCGCGTCAATGGCGCAACTCTGGGTGAAGACATCAAGAAATATAGCATTACCGGTGAGACTATCGATCCCGAGGCTGACCGTATTTACCATTCTGCCCCTGCCGGCAAGTTCTCTACAAAGATGGGCAGTCAGGATACCCGTTGGGAGAGTCTTGACACCGACCGCGTGAATGGTTGCATCCGCGACATCGAGCATGCCTATACCAAGGATGGCGGCATGGCAGTTCTCTTCGGAAACATCGCACAAGACGGTTGCGTGGTAAAGACCGCCGGCGTTGCTCCCGAGCTGTGGCACTTCGAGGGTCCCGCCGTTTGCTTCGATTCTCAGGAAGATGCCTGTGAGGGCATCCTCGGCGGCAAGGTGAAGAAGGGCGACTGTGTCGTCATTACACACGAAGGCCCCAAGGGCGGTCCTGGCATGCAGGAGATGCTCTATCCCACTTCATACATCAAGTCTATGCACATGGGCAAGGAGTGTGCGCTCATCACCGACGGTCGCTTTAGTGGCGGTACCTCTGGTCTGAGCATTGGCCACATCAGCCCCGAGGCTGCCAGCGGCGGTAACATCGGCAAGATAAAGGACGGCGACATCATCGTCATCGACATTCCCAGCCGAAGCATCAACGTGAAGCTCTCCGATGAGGAATTGGCCGCACGTCCCCAGCAGCCTCTCAAGCGCAACCGAGTTGTCAGCAAGGCTCTCCGTGCATACGCTCAGAGCGTTGCCAGTGCCGACAAGGGCGGTGTGAGAATCATAGACTAATAATCCTAAGGACGAAAGACTTTAACGTACCAAATGACTCTAAAGACCACAAAGGTCTCCTAAACAATAGAATAATGGAAAAAATTACAGGTGCAGAAGCCATGATGCGAAGCCTCGAGGCACAGGGAGTTGACGTGCTCTTTGGTTATCCCGGCGGTGCCATCATGCCAACGTACGATGCACTTTACGATCATAAGTCAACCCTTCATCATATCCTCGTTCGTCACGAGCAGGCTGCTACGCATGCTGCTCAGGGCTATGCCCGCGTCAGCGGCAAGGTAGGATGCTGCATCGTTACCTCGGGTCCTGGTGCAATGAACACCATCACCGGCGTGGCCGATGCGATGGTTGACTCTACGCCGCTGGTCGTTATCTGCGGACAGGTGGGTGCTGCTATGCTCGGAACCGATGCCTTCCAGGAGGTTGACGTTGTTGGCGTTACCCAACCCATCACGAAGTGGAACTACCAGATACGCCGTGCCGAGGACATCGCATGGGCAGTGGCTCGTGCTTTCTATATCGCCAGCAGCGGTCGTCCCGGCCCAGTTGTACTCGACTTTACGAAGAATGCGCAGACTGCCATGATTGAATACCAACCCCAGACGGTTGACTTCATCCGCAGTTACAACCCCGTTCCTCCCACGGCCGATGGTTCCATTGAGGCAGCAGCCAAGATGATCAACGAGAGCGTGAAACCCTTCATGCTCGTCGGTCAAGGCGTTGAACTAGGTGGTGCAAGTCAGGAGTTGCTCGAGCTATGCGAGAAGGCCCAGATTCCCTTTGGAACAACATTCTTGGGTCTTTCGGCAGCTCCCACCGACCATCCTCTCAACATGGGTAAGCTCGGTATGCACGGCAACTTGGCTCCCAACGTCATGACCAACCAGTGCGACCTGCTCATCGCCGTTGGTATGCGCTTCGACGACCGTGTTACTGGAAACCTCAAGAACTATGCTAAGCAGGCCAAGATCATCCATTTTGACATCGATCCTTCCGAGATCAACAAGAACGTCAAGGTGGACCTCGCCGTGCTGGGCGATTGCAAGCAGACGCTCGCTCAGGTTTCTGCCTTGGTAGAAAAGGCTACGCACAAGTCGTGGATCGACGGATTCAAACCTTACGACGAGAAGGAATATAATAAGGTAATCAATCCTGCGCTGAATCCTACAGAAGGTCCCATCCTTATGGGTGAAGTAGTTCGCAAGGTTAGTGAGGCTGCCAACAACGAGGCCATCCTCGTTACTGACGTAGGCCAGAACCAGATGTTTGGCTGCCGTTACTTCAAGTTCACCAAACCTCGCTCGGTTGTTACCAGTGGAGGTTGTGGAACGATGGGCTTTGGCATTCCTGCCGCTATCGGAGCCACGTTCGGTGCTCCCGACCGTACTGTCTGCATGTTCTGCGGCGACGGCGGTTTCCAGATGACCATTCAGGAGTTGGGCACCATCATGGAGCAGCAATGCCCCGTTAAGATGATCCTTCTCAACAACAACTTCCTGGGCAATGTCCGTCAGTGGCAGTACATGTTCTTCAACAAGCGTTACTCGTTCACTCCCATGGCAAATCCTGACTTCGAGAAGATAGCTGCCGGCTATGGCATTCCCTGCCGTACCGTCATCAATCGTGAGGACTTGGATGACGCTATCCATGAGATGCTCACCACCGACGGTCCCTTCCTGCTCCAGTGTGCCGTTATGGAAGAAGACAACGTCCTGCCCATGACTCCTCCGGGCGGTAACGTTGACGAGATGCTGCTGGAGGTAAAGTAAATGAAATCAAAATACGGAGCTGCAGAATGTGGCGATTGCAACATCTGTGGCAAATGTGACAATATGGCAAACGATATACAAGAAAAAACAACAAATACCTCTTCTCCTCAGAGAAGCGTGGAGGGTGTCGACCAATTCGACGCTGCCGTACGTGCTGCCGCATCCATCGACCGTGATTCTTATGAGAAGAACCTCGCTCGTCAGCGCAAGGCAACCTTAGCCGATGATACGAAGAAGGATGGGCAGTATGAGACGTTCACCCGTAATGCTGTGGCCCGTCGTTCCACCGCAGGTCAGGAGGGATCGCTTCTTAATCACGAGGGACTGACGCTCTACACGCTCATCATCTATTCTGAGAACTACGCTGGTGTGCTCAACCAGATTACGGCCGTTTTCACACGCCGCCAGGTCAATATTGAGTCGCTCAATGTTTGCTCTTCCAGCACTCCCGGCGTTCACAAGTATACCATAACCTGCTACTGCAAGCAGGAGATGGCTGAGATGCTCTGCAAGCAGATTGAGAAGAAGATTGACGTCCTCCAGGCCAACTGCTTCGTTGACGACGAAATCTTCATCCTCGAGACCTCGCTCCTGAAACTTTCTACTCCTATGGTGTTGGCAGACCCTGAGATTTCGCGCATTGTACGTCGTTACGATGCCCGCATCGTTGAGGTAAACCCCACCTACACCACCGTTGAGAAGACGGGTGTGACGGCTGACGTTCTTGAGCACTTCAATTACCTCAATGATTTGGGTTGCGTGCTGCAGTTTGTCCGCTCTGGCCGCATCGCCATCACGAAGTCGTGCATCGAGCGCCTTGACCAGTATATCGCACAGCGAGAAGAGGACCGTGAGAATGCGTAATTAACATTGGTAATGGAACAGACGAGACTACCCAAAATAGAGAGCCATCCCTGCTACGTAGAACCTTTTCACGTAGACTTCACAGGGCGCATCTTCATGGGTGTGCTGGGCAACCACTTGCTCAATGCGGCCGGTAATCATTCGCAGCGACGCGGATGGGGCATTGGCACGCTCAACGAGTCACACCATACATGGGTGCTCAGTCGACTCAGCGTCGAGATGACTGACATGCCTCGCCAGTATGAGCATTTCGAAATCACGACATGGGTTGAGAGCGTCATCAAGCTTTTCACCAACCGTAATTTTGCTATCCTGCGTCCCGACGGAACACCTTATGGCTATGCCCGCAGTATCTGGGCTATGATAGACCTCGATACGCGTCGTCCTTGCGACTTGCTCACACTCTACGAAGGCGACATCCTCAATTACGTCGTCAATGAAGAGGAGAATGTTTGCCCCATCGCAGGACATGGACGCTTCCGTTTTCGCGACGCACAACTTGTACGCACCATCGACACCTACTATAGTGACGTGGACATCAACGGACACATCAATTCCATCAAGTACATCGAACACATTCTTGACATCTTCCCCCGTGAACGATTCGAACAGGGCATCCGTCGCTTCGAGATAGCCTATAAGGCAGAGAGTTACATGGGCGACCAGCTCAGCTTCTACCTTCAGACCGTTGGTGACAACGAGTTCGACGTTGAAGTGCGTAAGAATGCAGGAGACGATGTTCCCGGTGAAGTGGTTTGCCAAGCAAAGGTGATTTTCAATTAAGTGTTCGTGTATAGATCAACTACGACTTGATAGTTAACAGTTATGATTTTCGTAGGAAATATGTAGACGTTAATAGCAAGACAAAATTGAGTATAATTAATAATTAACAATATAATAAACCTTTTAAAAACAAACAACAATGGCAAAAATGAATTTTGGCGGCGTTATCGAAGAGGTAATGACCCGCGAAGAGTTCCCCTTGGAGAAGGCACGTGAGATTTTGAAGGACGAGACCATCGCCGTAATCGGTTACGGTGTACAGGGTCCCGGCCAGGCATGCAACTTGCGTGACAATGGTTTCAATGTAATCGTAGGTCAGCGTCAGGGCAAGACCTTCGAGAAGGCTATCAACGACGGTTGGGTTCCCGGTCAGACTCTCTTCTCTATCGAGGAGGCTGCTGAGAAGGCATCTATCGTAATGTGTCTGCTTTCTGATGCTGCTGTAATGAGCGTATGGCCCACTCTGCAGAAGTATCTTACCCCCGGTAAGGCTCTTTACTTCTCACACGGTTTCGCTATCACTTGGAGCGATCGCACCGGTTGTGTTCCCGCAAAGGATATCGACGTTATCATGGTTGCTCCTAAGGGTTCTGGTACCTCACTCCGTACCATGTTCCTCGAGGGTCGTGGTCTGAACAGCTCATACGCTGTTTACAACGACGCAACTGGCAAGGCACTCGATCGTACCCTGGCTCTGGGTATCGGTATCGGTTCTGGTTATCTCTTCGAGACTACCTTCCAGCGCGAGGCTACTTCTGACCTCACCGGTGAGCGTGGTTCGTTGATGGGTGCCATCCAGGGTCTGCTGCTCGCTCAGTACGAGGTACTCCGTGAGAATGGTCACACTCCCTCAGAGGCATTCAATGAGACTGTTGAGGAGTTGACTCAGTCACTCATGCCTCTCTTCGCACAGAAGGGTATGGACTGGATGTACGCTAACTGCTCAACCACCGCACAGCGTGGTGCACTCGACTGGATGGGTCCCTTCCACGATGCTTGCAAGCCCGTTGTAGAGAAGCTTTATGCTTCTGTTAAGAGCGGTAACGAGGCTCAGATCTCTATCGACGCTAACTCTAAGCCTGACTACCGCGTAGGTCTGGAGCAGGAGCTCAAGGCTCTTCGTGAGAGCGAGATGTGGCGTACTGCTGAGACCGTACGTCAGCTCCGTCCCGAGAACAACTAATTCTTCAATATAGAATTAAGTAGAAGATAAAACAAACCCTCCGACTTCTTGTGATAGTCGGAGGGTTTGTTGTTATTTGTGTGGATCTTTTGCTTTCGATTGCTTGAAGGTGTGTTTTATACCTCCTTGTTCTTGACTACAGACTCGTAGTAGGATACGTAGTCGTCGCGGTTCTCGCTTGCCATCCAAGCCATGGCGGAACGAGGATGGTCATTCTGCGAACCTGTAATCATGTAGGGGATGAAGTAGCCCCAGTTGATATCTTTCTGAAGTGGCTTGACATGTTCCTGGATAGCACGAAGGACGGGCACCATGTCGTACTTGGGATTCTTGAGGAACGAGAGGAGCAACTCCAGGGGGCAATTGCCGGCGCCGCGTCCGATACCAAGGATGGTTGCGTCGAGCATATTGGCTCCGCAGCGGATGCACTCGATGGTGTTGGCGAAGGCCAACTGCGTATTGTTGTGGCCATGGAAACCGATGGTCTTTCCAGGCAGGGCTTTGATGTACTTCTCCATCAATCCGTGAATGTCCTCCGAGTAGAGGCTTCCGAAGCTGTCTACAAGGTAGAAGGTGCCTACGCGTGAAGCAGCAACGTCCTCGAGTACCTGGTTCAGTGCTCGGTCGTTGACCTTAGAGACTGCCATTAGGTTGATGGTGGCCTCGTAACCCTTGTCCATGACGTGGTGGGCGAGTTCGATGGCCTTGTCAATCTGGTAGTCGTAGCAGGCTACGCGGAAGAGGTCGATGACACTTTCTGACTTGGGACGGATGTCGTCGAACTTGATGCGACCGATGTCGGCCATGACGGATAACTTAGGACCATTGGCGTTGTCGCCGACAATCTCACGAACGTCGTTTTCGGCGCAGAACTTCCAAGGACCAAACTCGGTGCGGGGGAACTGGTCTTCGCTGCTGATGTAGCCGATCTCCATGTAGTCTACACCTGCCTGGACGCAGGCATTGTAGACGCCTTTGACAAATTCTTTGCTGAACTGCCATTTGTTCATCAGACCGCCATCACGGATGGTGCAGTCGAGAACCTTGATTTCTTTTCTAAACATATTTTTAGACATTTATAAGTTTCATTTCTTCCTCGATGAAGTACTGTATCAGCTTGTCGTAAATGGACTCGATGATGTCTGGCGAGAGCCCTTTCTCTTGGGCCCAGGCACGGCGGCATTCGAGTACGGCGCGACGCCGGTCTTCTGCCTGGATGCCACTGGGGGTGTTGTCCTTGTACTTGACAACTTCCTTGACGTACTGAAAACGCTGGCTGAGAAGGTCTACAATCGTGCGGTCGATGTTGTCGATTTCATTGCGGACCTCAGCTATGTTGGTACATTCTGAGGGTTTTCGTGTGGTGATAGTGTGCTCCACGTGAGTATGGGGTTGCAGTTATCATTTCTGTCAATCCCGACGTCAAGAGGAATCTCTGCCCTTTTTGTATTTTTGATGGGCTGGGATTCCTCTTGATGCCGGGAGCGGCGCTTTTTCTTTTCTTTTATCTCAAAATGAACAGTTTATTTGATGATCTGCTCAAGTTTGGCAACGTTCTTCTGTACTTCTTCGTCGGTTACCTCGTAGTTGGTCAGTGAACCGCTGAAGTACTGGTCGTATGCGCTCATGTCGATGAGGCCGTGACCAGAAAGGTTGAAGAGGATGACTTTCTCTTCGCCAGTCTCCTTGCACTTGTTGGCCTCGCGGATAGCAGCTGCGATGGCGTGGCTGCTTTCGGGAGCAGGGATGATACCCTCTGCCTTGGCAAAGAGGGTGGCAGCCTCGAAGGTTTCAAGCTGCTGGATGTCTACTGCCTCCATCATCTTGTCGCGCATCAATTGGCTGATAATCATGCCGGCGCCGTGGTAGCGCAGACCACCAGCGTGGATGTTTGCGGGCATGAAGTCGTGACCCAGCGTGTACATGGGGAGCAGGGGAGTGAGACCAGAGAGGTCACCGAAGTCGTACTGGAAGACGCCGCGTGTCAATTTGGGGCAACTTGCAGGCTCTGCAGCAATGAAACGTGTCTTCTTGCCGTCCAGTATGTTGTGGCGCATGAAGGGGAAGGCGCAACCACCGAAGTTGCTGCCACCACCGAAGCAGGCGATGACGATGTCGGGATATTCGCCAGCCTTCTCCATTTGCTTCTCAGCCTCAAGGCCGATGATTGTCTGGTGCAGTGCTACGTGGTTGAGCACGGAACCGAGCACGTACTTACAGTTGGGAGTATTCATGGCCAGTTCAAGTGCCTCGCTGATGGCGGTGCCGAGCGAACCTTGGTTGTTGGGCTCCTTGGTCAGCACGTCCTTACCGGCTCGGGTAGACATAGAGGGCGAAGGAGTCACCTGTGCCCCGTAGGTCTGCATGATGCTGCGGCGGTAGGGCTTCTGCTCGTATGATATCTTAACTTGGTAAACGGCCAGTTCCAGGCCAAAGATTTTTGCGGCGTAGCTCATGGCGGCACCCCACTGGCCAGCACCGGTCTCGGTGGTGATGTTGGTCAGCCCGTCCTGCTTGCAATAGTAGGCCTGGGCCAGGGCTGAGTTCAGCTTGTGGCTGCCGACGGGCGAAACGCTTTCGTTCTTGAAGTAGATGTGTGCGGGAGTGCCGAGTGCCTCCTCGAGGCCGTATGCACGTACGAGGGGGGTGCTACGGTAGAACTTGTATTTATCGCGTATTTCCTCGGGGATGTCAATCCATGCATGCTCCTGATCCAACTCCTGATGGCAGAGTTCCTTGGCGAAGATGGGGTAGAGGTCTTCTGCCTTCATGGGCTGCTTCGTACCGGGATGGAGGATAGGCAAGGGCTTGTTGACCATGTCTGCCTGAATGTTATACCACTGCGTTGGGATCTCGTCTTCCGTCAGGAAGAAGCGTTTCTGCTTAGTGCTCATTGCTGTCTTAGTATTAAATCGATAGTTTTTATTGTAATACTGTTGCAAATTTACATATTTCTTTTGGTTTAACCATCTGTTTTTAAGAAAAAGTACTTTTTTGTGCATAAAATAATAGAAACGACATGTGGCAACCTACAAAACAACAATCCCCATTGTTCGGTTGAACAACGGGGATTGCGCGGTATGTTGTGATGCGCCTTATGCGCACGCACACGTATTAATAGAAGAGGTGACGCTTGTCCTCCTTCTTAGCATTCTTGAATGCTTTGTAGAAGGCGCTGATGGGGTTGCGCATGTCGCTCTGGAACATGTTGCTTACGAGGTAAGCGTTCTGCTGAGCTTGCTGTGCCATCTCATTCTTCTCGTCAAACTTCTCCTGAGTCTGGTTCTTCTCGATAACCTGGAAAGCGTAAACGCCAGCGTTACCGCGGATACCGCTTACGAACTTGCCCTTGGCTGCGAGGCTGGCAGCACCGCTCAGAGCGGGTTCGCTAGCTGCACCCATCTTCTGGAGATATACGGGAGCATTGAAGGTGATGTGCTGAACGGTGTCGGTAACTGCGCCTGCCATGTTGGCAACGTCAGCTATGCTCTTGGCGTTCTTCATCTGCTCCTGGAGCTTGGCTGCCTTCTTGTCCTGGAGAACGAGGCCATTGACGTAGTCCTTAACTGCCTTGTTGTCGAGTGAGAGGTAACCTGCCTTGTCAGCACCGGTAACGGCTGCTACAACAAGGTGCTCGCGGCTCTTGCCACAGTACTGAATCTCGCTGATCTCACCAACCTTGGTGTCCTCTTTGAAGGCCCAGCGGATGATTTCACGTGAATCCTCGATGCCGGGGAGTGCGTTGGTCATAGATTCCATTGAAGGACGATCGAGAACAATATATGAAGCGCTAGCTGCATTCTTCTCCATCTCCTCGATGGTCTTGTTTGATGCTACGAACTGACTCAAGTCGTTGTAAGCCTTGGTTGCGGTCTCGTTGCTGAAGTCAACGGCACGCTTGATGATAGCAACTTCGTATTTGTCGATCATCTTGCGGCGGTCGGTAACCTGGAGGATAACTACGGCACCGTCAGACTCAATCTGCTTGTAAGCGCCTACTGCAGAGGTTGTTGCTGCCTCGATGAACTTCTTGTTCTCTTCGGTCATGGACTGACCCTCGTACATATTGCTGGTAATCCACTGCTTTGTGCCGGGCTGGTTGTAAGCCTTAGCAATCGTGTCGAAGTTAGCGCCAGCCTGCAGAGCGTTGCAGATGCTGTCTGCAGTCTTCTTGGCAGCAGCGGGATCCTGATTTACAGCGTAGAGCTGGCGAACCTCAACTGAGTCGGGCAGGGTAACCTTGTTCATCAGTTTAACGATGTTCATGGTGTTGTCGCCAGCGTTGTAGTAAGGCTCACACTGGGTGCCTACGGCCATTGAGTCAATCTTGGCAGCTACGTCGCGAGGCAGGGCGTTGCGGCTCACGGGAACGCTAAAGAAGGGAACTGCGGACTGTGCCTGACGTACGATGTTCTCAATAACAGCATCGGGTTTCTGCATGGCCTCTGCGTAACCATCCATCTCCTTGCTCAGGGCTTCCTCGTCAGCCTTGCTGGCCTTGATGAGAACGTCGATGTACTTGAGGTCGCGGGTCTCGCCTGACTGATAGAAGATCTCCTTGTATTCGTCGAACTTTGCCTTCAGGTCGCTCTCCTCAACCTTGATGCTTTGATCCTCGATTGTGGTGTAGGGGAGTGCAGCCATGACGATGCTGGTCTCGTTCTTGCGGTTGTCGAAGTTTGCCTTAGCGCTGGTGGGGTTGGTCATCAGCAAGTTGCCAAGCAATACCTGATACTTCTCCATGAGCAGGCCGTTGCGGATTTCCTTCTCGATGAAGCACCAGTAACGGTAGATGCGGTCGATGCTCTCGCGCTGCTCAGCGCTGATCTGTCCGTTGCTCAGCGCCTCGTTGCGCTGGTTGAGGAACTGCTGGAGTGAAGCGTAGTCGAATGTTCCCTGCTGTGTGCTGAAGGGGGTCTGTGCCAGCAAGGGGTTGTTGCCGCTCTTGATGACGTTCTGGAGCTCTGCGTCAGTAACGGTGATGCCAAGCTTCTCGCACTCCTCGTTGAGGAGCTGCAACTGGAGGTAGCGCTGGTAAACCTGCTCGCGAATCTGAGCGGTTACCTCGTTGCTCACCTGCTCACCCTGAGGCAGCTGGCCCATGAGCTGCAGTACTTCCTTGTACTCGTCTACCATGTCGTTCAACTGAGCGTAGTCGAGTGACTCGCCGTTCAGACTTGCAACCTCAGTGTCGGGTGCGCTCTGCTTCATGATTTCTACAGCGCTACCGGCAATGAAGGCAAGCATACCCAGACCGATTGCGATCTGCGTAATTTTGTTGCTTCTGATTTTTTGTAATGTTGCCATTGTTTTTTATTTGTTATTATTTGTTTTGTTTACAATGTAATTTGCCTAATCAGCGCGCAAAGTTACAAAAAAAAGTTCATACGCGTGCATAAATAACGCGTAAAAAGTATTTTTGTACTAAAAAAGGAGTGGGGCAAGGCTCGCTTGTGTGTTTCTGATAGCGCAAAAACAAGGGGGAACGGGCACAATGGTGGTGAGCTGTATGAGTGTGTGGTACTAGGATTTATGTACCTTAAGACTAACGGTTACGATTTTTGTCGTTGTCTTCTGAAGGATTTTGAATTCGAAATTGTCGAACTTGACGACCTCGTTGAGTTTGGGGAAACTCTGGAATTTGTGTAGGATGAGACCGCCAATGGTGAGGTACTGGTCACTCTCGGGAAGGTCGAGGTCGAACTTCTCGTTGGCTTGCTCAATCTCCATTCGGGCAGAAAGTTTATATTCGCCGTTTCCTAAATCCAACGCGATGTAGTGGGTGTTGTCGTGCTCGTCCTCTATCTCTCCGAAAATCTCCTCGACAAGGTCTTCAAGGGTGATGATTCCGCTTGTTCCTCCAAACTCGTCAACGACGACGGCCATCGAACGCTTCTGCTGAATGAATGTCTTGAGCAGTTTTTGGGCTAGCATGGTCTCTGGGACGAAGGCGACGTCGCGGATGAACTTTGTCCAGTCGTCTGTTGGCTTCAGGCGGAACATCTCAGAAGAATGAACATATCCCTTGATCTCATCAATGTCTTCGCCATAGATGATAACTTTCGAGTGTCCCGATTCTATAAACTGGTTGAGAAGTGTTTCGAAGGGAGTTTCGATGGAGACGGCGTCGACTTCTGTTCGGGGGACAATGCAGTCGCGGACCTTGACAGAACTGAAGTCAAGTGCGTTGTGAAATATCTTTACTTCGTTACTAAGCTCCTTTTCGTCTTTTACGTCATCAATGTTACTTTGGATGAGGTAGTCCAAGTCAACCTTGGTGAAAGGCGTATTGCTGTTGTTGTGCTTGACTTTGATGCCGAAGACTCGCAACATCAGTTTGCTCAGTCCACTGGTGAATTTGCTGATGGGGTAGAGTATGATGTATATGATGAGCATGGGGAGAGCAAAGATTCCCAACATGCGATTCGGAGCGTGCTTGAATATAGTTTTGGGCAAGAATTCTGCCGTCACAAGGACGATGGCGGTGGAGATGATGGTATTGATGGCAAGCTTGAAACCCTCGTTGACCATGAGGTCGTTGATGAACCATTGTCCTAACAACTGCGCCATCAGAATTCCATAGATGACGAGGGCGATGTTGTTGCCAACCAAAAGGGTGGAAATGAAGTTGTTGGGGTGTTTGTAGAAAACGCCCATTGCCTTGCTGCTCAAACTGTTGCTTGATTTGTCCATTTCGTAGCGCAACTTGCTTGAAGAGACAAATGCAATCTCCATTCCGGAAAAGAATGCAGAGAACAGCAAAACGATTGCGGTGTATAGGATGAGTGTGGCCGTGTCCTGTATCATTAATTCTGTGATGAGTTGTCAGTCTCCTCCGTGGACTGCGACGTGGGTTCGGGCTCGGGAGGGGTGGGGACTTCAGAGTCCGTGTCACTGGTGGGTACGTATCCGGAAGAGTTCAGTACAATGTAGTCGGTCATGGCCTCATTGGAACGGAACTCTGTGCCATGAAGCTCGCGGTCGGGCATGAAAATGTCCATGGGTACACTGTTGTAGATCTCTTTCTTGTTCATGTTCCAAAAGAGTTCCTCGGTAAGGAATAGTGTGCCTTGTAAATTTTTTACAATGACACGTCCGCGTAGTTCCCAAAGTTCCTGCTTGTGAAGGTAGGCTGTGTCGGCCTGAACGTACAGGTCAACCTTGTGCTGCTGGTCGTAACGTTCCATGAAAAATCCGTGGAAAAACTTCCACGTCATGGGCATCGTGTTGGTGTGGATTTGCCAGTCTTCGGCGATGAGTTTGTAGCGTATCACGCCCGAGTCTGAGATAAGGGTACTTACGCCGTTGGCCGTCATGAAGGTAGTTGAATCCTTGCTGCTGACAGCCTCGGCCGTGTGCTCCTTGTCACCCGTGCAAGCACAGAGGAAGGCAATGACGGCTACTATGAAAAAGGCAATTTTCCTCATTCGGTTAGTTGATCTTCCACTGCGAGAACCAGTCCTCGTTAAAGGTCACGCCGAGGTTGATCATGAAGTAGTTCTCCTTAATCATATTAGATGCGGAGGGGCGGCGATGCTTCCATTCTGCAGAAACGTTGATGAACGAACGGCCGCTCATGCGCTTGGAGGACAAGGGGATGCCGGCGCCGATGCTGGCTCCGATTTCGTTCGGACCGTCTTGTCCGTTCACCTTGAGGTAGGGCGTAGAATAGTTGAGACCGACGCGGTAGTATACCGTCTCCCAGTATTTGGATGCTTTCTGGTTGCCTCGAGGTAAGAATTCTGCACCGACAGCAATTCGGGTGCGGTCCAAATAATTGCCTGTAGTGCTGGTGTATGAATCATTGCTTTTCCCTGCGATGGGCGCTTTGCAGTCTGCCCACTTTTCTATGTTGGCATCCGCAGCAATCTTCAGTTTACCCTTGTGATTCCATGCCAGACCCGCACCAAAAGTGTGGGGCATGTCAAAGGCTTTGGGGGCAATGATTTCGGTCGAGTCGCCAGTCGAAGTGTAACGAAGTTGGCTGGCGTCACCGTTCATCGTGTGCCCCAGACTGTAGGTCAGACCTAGAGTTAACTGGTCGTCCTTGGAGATGCGGATGGGGTATTGCAGACCCAAGTCTAATTTGTAGGACGAGAGGTCGGCGCTGTACAATATGTTCTGGTTGCTGTAGTCGTTCGTGATGGTGCTTCCTTCGTAGAACGACTGGGTGATGTAGTGTTGATAGTCGCCCCATACGTAACTGATGTTCGCACCAATGGAGAGGTTAGCAAAAGGGTTCCAACCTGCACCGATGTAGAGCTGGTGCAAACCACCATTTCCTGTATAGTACGACTTCGAGGTGATGGGTTTGGTTCCGGTGTATGTGTCGCCTACGTAACCTTCTGATTCGAAAGAGTATCCGATGGATGTATAAGGCACGAATCCGAAAGATACACCCACTCCCTTGGCAACGCGGAATCCTGCGTTGACGTTGGTGAGACTCGCGTTGCGGACGCTTGCGCTTTTTCCTCCCATGCTCTGTGTCCCAAATTGCGCCGACATGCCGACGTCAAAAAGGAATGTGAGTGAATCGATGGCAGAGTAGGAAGCCGGGTTGAGGATGTTGACGCGATCGCCGCTGCGTAGACCTAGGGCAACGCCTCCCATGCCTCGGTTGAAGGTCTGCGACTGGTCTGCCATGGTGCCCAGTCCAAATCGTGAGTATGATGAATTGTTGCCGTTCTGGGCCACACTTGCAGGTGGCAGGGCAACAAGGCCGATTCCTAAAAGGATGTGTCTCAATATATTCATATCTTGCTTAAACTTCTCTGTGCATTGAGCGTTGCGTTTAGTCCCTTTGGAACCAGGGCTGTGTCGATGTGGACGATGGATTGGATGTCGTCGCTGAAATCCATCTTGTCGCCGCCGGTCAGGAAGACTTGCAACGCAGGGTAGTACGATCTCCAGAACCGTATGTAACCCTCTATTTCGTATTGTAGTCCCAGTAGCGCGCCACTTCGCATGCAGGTCTCCGTGTCGTATCCCAACTCTGGAACCTCTCCTTCTGCGCTAATCAGGGGGAGGAGCGAAGTGTGCTCGTGCATGGACTTGAGGCGCATCTGCAGACCGGGAGCAATGTTCCCGCCCAGATAATAGCCTTCGTCGTCAATCAGTTCGTAGGTCACGCAAGTTCCTGCGTCCACGATGAGCAGTGGCGTTTGTGGCAAGAGTGCCATGGCACCTGCAATCGCAGCGATGCGGTCTGCCCCCATTGCTGCGGGCATCTCCCTGCATTCTGTCTCGCCTCTTCGCCTCCATCGTATGGGAGTAGGTAGCGGTGTCTGACTGGTGAGTCTGACAAAGGGAAAGGGCAGGTCTGCCAGTAACTCCTCTATTTTTGGAGTCAGGCGGACGACTGTGCTGAGGATGCCCTTTTCGAAAGTGTATCTGTCCAGCAAGTCTGGCAGTTCTCCAAGCGTCTGGTTGTCGCTGAACACTTGTTCGACGATGTCGTTGTCCTCAAAAACAAGCAGCTTGGCCCTCGTGTTGCCTATGTCAATTATCAGATTCAATACGTTTTTTCCCTTATTTGTGGCGCAAAGGTACGAAAATTACGGAAGAAAAGGAAAGTGTGGAATAAAGAATTTGTGGATTTAGTGTTTTTTTAGACTCCATATGGTAAAAAAGTGGCAAATGCGGTAAGTTTTGGGTAAAATTAATGTAGGCAATGCCTAATTCTAATTTTTTTTTGTACCTTTGTCGCCACAAAATTGTACACTTCTATGCTCAAAGCAGTTAGAATGGCATTAAGAGGCCTTGTCCTGACTTTGTTTATTTTTGTTTGTCAGGCGGGTGCGCGTGCGCAGCGTGTGAACGATAGTATCACCGTTTCGCTGCTTACTTGTTCACCAGGCGATCTGGTGTACGAGTTGTACGGTCATACTGCCATTCGACTGGAAAACCACACTTTGGCAAGGGACGATGTGTTCAATTATGGCGTCTTTGAGTTCAATAAACCTCACTTTGTCTGGAACTTTATGCTGGGCAAGACCGACTACATGGTGCAGTCCATGCCCTACTTTGTCTTCGAAGACGAATACGTGAGACGTGGTTCAAGCATTGTCTCCCAGCAGATCAACCTGACGCGAGCCGAAGCAAACGATCTCTACAACAAGCTGCTTCAGAACGAACGTCCCGAGAATCGCAATTACCGCTACAACTTTTTGTATTGCAATTGTACTACCAAGGTCCGCGACATGATTGAGTCGGCGGTTCATGGCATCGTGAAGTATAAGGAGCGTCCCAAGAAGACGTACCGCGAGGCTGTGCATGAGTTTACGGCTGGTTCGCCTTGGTGCGAATTGGGCAATGACCTATTGCTCGGTGCGTCCACCGATACGTTGCTGACCGACCGCACGCAGATGTTTCTCCCCAGTTACCTGATGGACTACGTTAGTGATGCTGTCATCTATGATAGCGCATGCAATTCGCGGCCAATGATGTATGGCAAGCCCAAGGTCTTGGTGCCGGAGGGACGGCATCCTCAGGTTGAGACCTTCCCCTTGCATCCGGTGGCGTGTGCTGCAATCTTCTGTGGCGTGATGCTGCTAATCTTTGGTTTGGAGTACCTTTTCCGTCGCCTTTTCTGGCTTGTTGACCTTCTGCTTATGCCTGGCATTGGTGCAGCAGGTCTTTTGATAACGTTCATGACGTTGTTTTCCGAGCATCCCGCTGTCGACAGCAACTGGCAGGTTTGGGTGTTCAATCCGCTTCCCCTTTTCTGCATGCCTTGGGTAGTCTGGAGCGCCATCAAGCGTCGCCGATGTGCCTATCATTATATCAATGCAGGTATTCTGCTGCTGTTCTTTGTGGCGTGTCCATGGATTCCGCAACATTTCAGCAGCATCACGTTACTGGTCACATTGGGACTTTTGACACGCCCCGTAAGCTACCTGGTTAACTTCAGGCGACTGAAACCTAAAAAGGCGAAAAAGAAGAAATGACGAATCTGTATCGATACCGACTCCTTACCTCGCTCATGGTCCTGATGGCCATGGTGCCGGCAGAGGCGCAGACGGCCCCGGATGTTCCCCGGTTGGTCGTCAACATCGTTGTTGATCAGCTTCGTGGCGACTACTTCGATGCCTTCTCTTCGCTGTATGGGGAGAAGGGATTCAAGCGTTTCTTCAGGGACGGACGTGTCTATCGTCAGGCAGAATATCCGTTCGACTCCCCCGACCGGGCATCAGCGTTGGCCTCTCTTATGACCGGCGCTACGCCTTATGAACATGGCATCGTGGGCAGTCGCTGGCTCGACAGGAAGACCCTCCAACCCGTCTATTGCGTAGACGACAAGGAGTACAACGGACTCTTGACGACGGAGCAAAGTAGTGTTGCCAATCTGAAGGTAAGCACCTTGACAGATGAACTGAAGGTGGCAACGCATGGCAAAGGATTGGTCTACAGCATTGCTCCTTATCGCGATGCCGCCATGTTCGGTGCCGGACATGCCGCCGATGGGGCCTTCTGGATCGACGACCTGACGGGGCAATGGTGCAGTACCGACTATTATGGACAATTCCCGCAATGGGCATTGACCTATAACAATAGTCGCGGCCTGAAGACGCGAATCTCCTCCCTGAAGTGGGAACCCATCAGTGGATTGGTTGGCAATTTCAACTACTTCATCTCCGGCGTTCAACATACGCCATTCAAGCACTCGTTCAGCGGAGAACGCAAGGTTCGCGACTTGAAAGAAAGTGCAATGGTCAACGAGGAGGTCAACCGCTTTGCCGAGTATTGCTTGCATAATACGGACTTGGGTTCCGATGCCGTTACCGATTTCCTCTCGCTGACATACTATGCCGGCAACTATCTGCACAAGGGAGTAGACGAGTGCCCCATTGAACAGCAAGATACTTACGTCCGCTTGGATGCCAACCTCGCCGACCTCATGAGCATGATTGAGGGCAAGGTGGGCAAGGATCGTGTGCTCTATGTCCTTACCAGTACGGGGTATGCCGACGAACAGCACACCAATCTGGAACCTTATCGCATCCCGACGGGTACCTTCAATATCACGCGCGCGAAATTATTATTAAATATGTATCTGATTGCCGTGTACGGTCAGGGACAGTACGTCGAGACCTCGCTTGGCAATCAACTTTATCTCAATCTGAAGCTTCTTGAGGACCGTGCCTTGAACCAGGCCGAGGTGCTCGAACGCAGTCAGGACTTCCTCTCGCAGTTGAGTGGCGTGCAGGATGTCTACACCTCCAAGCGTTTGCTGCAGGGTGCTGGCGTGCAAGGCGTACGCATGTTGCGCAACGCCCACAACCCTCGCGTCTCGGGCGACCTTCTGATACTGGTGGCTCCTGGTTGGCATCTGGTCAACGACGACACGCACGAGGACCGTGTCTCTCGCGACTCCTACATGGGCTTCCCACTCTTCTTCTTGGGACCCTGCGTCAAGAATGCTGTTGTCGAGACACCGGTCACCGTCGACCATGTTGCCCCAACGGTAGCCAGATGTTTGAGAATACGAGCCCCGAATGCCTGCTCACTTCCTCCCTTGAGCGACTTCCTCAAGTGAGCGTTACATAGTCGAATATAAAAGAATCGTTTAATCGATTACTCGAAATGAAGAAACCTTGAGACATCGATTACTCGAAATCCTCGAAAAAACAAAAAACAATTTGCAAAATAATAAATCAAAAATATGAGCTTAGTAAATATTTTAAGCAAAATCTTCGGTAACAAGAAGAGCCGCGATTTAAAGGCCATCCAGCCTTTGGTAAATGAGGTTCTGCAGGTTTATCCCCAGATTCAGGCACTCAGCAACGATGAGTTGCGTGCCAAGACACAAGAGATCAAGGAACAAGTACAGCATTCTGCCGACGATATACGCGAGCAGATTGCGCAGGTCAAGGCCAAGATTGAGGAGACAGAGATTCAGGACCGTGCTCCTCTCTTCGCTCAGGTCGACAAGTTGGAAAAGGAGGTCCTCGACCGCCTCGAGGTTGAACTCGACAAGGTTCGTGCCATTGCTTTCGCCATCGTGAAGAGCACGGCAGAGCGTCTCTCTAACAATGAGAACGTTGAGGTGACTGCAACCGACCTGGACCGCGAGTTTGCTGCCCGCTTCGACTTTGTCGACATCGAGGGCGACAAGGCTATCTACCACAACCATTGGGTTGCCGGTGGTAACGATACGCTCTGGAACATGGTGCACTATGACGTTCAGCTCTTCGGTGGTACCGTACTGCACCAAGGCAAGGTTGCCGAGATGGCAACGGGTGAAGGTAAGACCCTCGTGGGTACCTGTCCCGTCTTCCTCAATGCGTTAACCGGCAATGGTGTACACGTGGTAACTGTCAACGACTATTTGGCTAAGCGTGACTCTGAGTGGATGGGTCCCCTCTACATGTTCCACGGTTTGCGTGTTGACTGCATCGACAAGCATCAGCCCAATAGTGAGGCTCGCCGTCGTGCCTACATGGCCGACATTACGTTTGGTACCAACAATGAGTTCGGTTTCGACTATCTGCGCGATAACATGGCAACCAATCCCAAGGACCTCGTGCAGCGCGCTCACAACTTTGCCATTGTCGATGAGGTCGACTCTGTCCTGATCGACGATGCCCGTACACCTCTTATTATTAGTGGTCCCATTCCCCGTGGCGAGGATCAGCAGTACGAGCAGTGGCAGCCCCTGGTTGAGAAGCTTTTTGGCGTTCAGCGTCAGCTGGCCACCCAGTACTTGGCTGAGGCTAAGGCGCTCATCAAGCAAGGCCAGGACGAAAACGACAAGGACAAGACTGCCCAGGGTTTCCTGCAACTCTATCGTAGCCACAAGGCATGGCCCAAGAACAAGGCCCTCATCAAGTATCTCTCTGAGGGTGGCATCAAAGCCGGTATGCTGGCTACCGAGGCCATCTACATGGAGAACAACAATAAGCGCATGCCCGAGTGTACAGAACCTCTGTACTTTGTGGTGGAAGAGAAGCAGAATAGCGTCGACTTCACCGACAAGGGTAACGAGTGGATGGCAGGCCAGGTTAGCGATCCTCAGTTGTTCGTCCTCCCTGATATCGTGTCCCTCATCTCCGAGGTAGAGGGTGACGAGAGCCTCTCTATGGAGGAGCGCATCTCCAAGAAGGATCAGCTCTATACCGAATACGCCGAGAAGAGTGAGCGCGTACACACCATCCAGCAGCTGCTCAAGGCTTATGCCATGTTCAACCTGAACGACGAGTACGTCATCCAGGATGGCGAGATCAAGATTGTCGACGAGCAGACGGGCCGTATCATGGAAGGCCGTCGTTGGAGCGATGGTTTGCACCAGGCTGTCGAGGCCAAGGAGCATGTTCGCATCCAGGCTGCTACCCAGACCTTCGCAACCATTACCCTGCAGAACTACTTCCGTATGTACCACAAGCTTTCGGGTATGACCGGTACGGCCATTACCGAGGCAGGTGAGTTCTGGGATATCTATAAGTTGGACGTTGTGGAGATTCCCACCAACCGTCCCATCCTGCGTGACGACATGAACGACCGCGTCTACAAGACGCAGCGTGAGAAGTACAATGCCGTTATCGAGGAGATTGCCAAGATGCGCGATGCTGGCCGCCCCGTTCTGGTTGGTACCACCAGTGTCGAGATTAGTGAGATGTTGGCCAAGATGGTCAAGATGCGCATGAAGATCGAACCCCAGGTGCTGAATGCAAAGCTGCACCAGAAGGAGGCCGATATTGTCGCTCTGGCAGGTCAGAGTGTCAACGGCAAGGGTGCCGTGACCATTGCAACCAACATGGCCGGTCGTGGTACTGATATTAAGCTTTCTCCCGAGGTAAAGGCTGCTGGTGGTTTGGCCATCATCGGTACCGAACGTCACGAGAGCCGCCGTGTCGACCGCCAGTTGCGTGGTCGTTCCGGTCGTCAGGGAGACCCCGGTAGCTCTGTTTTCTTCGTTTCTCTTGAGGATAAGCTGATGCGTCTGTTTGCCAGCGAGCGTATTGCCGGCATCATGGACCGTCTGGGCTTCAAGGAGGGCGAGATGATCGAGCACAAGATGATCAGCAACAGCATCGAGCGTGCCCAGAAGAAGGTTGAGGAGAATCACTTCGGTACACGTAAGCGCCTGCTTGAGTATGATGACGTGATGAACAAGCAGCGTACCGTGATCTACGAGATGCGTCGTCACGCCTTGATGGGTGAGCGCATCGGCATGGACATTGCCAACATGATATGGGACCGCGTCTGCAACATCATCGAGAAGCACGATTACGAAGGCATGAAGGAGCGCTTCATCGAACTGCTGGCAATGGAGGTTCCCTTCACCGAGCAGGAACTGATGGAGGCAGGTCATCGTCTGGACGACCTCTGCGAGAAGGCCTATGCCGCAGCCATGGCCCGTTTCAAGGAAAAGACTGGCACCTTGGCCGGTATCACCTTCCCCGTCATCAAGAACATTTACGAGAGTCCTCAGGGCCAGATGTACGAGAATGTGCTGGTTCCCATCACCGATGGCCGTCGTGTATATCAGATTACCGTCAACCTCAAGGAGGCGTATGAAACCGAGTCAAATGCTCTTGTCAAGGAGTTCGAGAAGGCCATCCTGCTCCACACCATCGACGAGGGTTGGAAGGAGAATCTCCGCTTGCTCGACGAACTGAAGCACTCGGTAAGTAATGCAAGTTATGAGCAGAAGGATCCTCTCTTGATCTTCAAACTCGAGAGTGTGAAGCTGTTCGATGCTATGCGCGATACCATTTACAATAAGACGGTCAGCGTGTTGATGCGTGGTCAGCTGCCTCCTCAGATGACCCAGGCTCCACAGCAGAATGCCGAGGCAGATCAGCAGGATCAGCAAGCTCCTCAGCAACCCCAGCAGTCCCAGCAGGCTCCTCAGCAGCCTCAACAAGCTCCCCAGCAGGCACCTCAGCAGGTACGCGAGGCTCCTCGCTATGAGCGTCCCCAGTACGGACGTCCTCAGTACACGGAGTCTCGCAACGACATGACCGATCCTGCTCAGCGTGCAGCTGCAGCACAGGACACCCGTAGTGCCGAGGCCCGTCGTCCCCAACCTATGATTGCCGACAAACTGCCTGGCCGCAACGATCCCTGTCCCTGCGGTTCGGGCCTGAAGTTCAAGCAGTGCCACGGACGTAATCTGTAATAATCAAAACCCCTTCTCAGTTCCCCTCCATTTGGAGGGGAGGTGAGCAGGCAGAAGTGTTTATTCGTTAATAACAATATCTCAGTCCCCCTCCATTTTTGGAGGGGCTAGGGAAGAGGCCTATGAAAGCAACTCAGCAAACCATTCAAGAGATCGATCGTGCCATCCGCAAGATCATCGCCAAGTATCCTGCCGGTCAGGATGCAGTATTCACCGACATACACCTGGAGGTGAGACCAGAGTCAGGAGAAATGCTGGCCTATGATGATGACGACAAGGAGATAAACCGTTGCGTCATCGAGCAATGGATAGACAATAAGGATGAGGCCTTCTATGAGAAGGTCACCCCCGTCCTTTACGAGCGTCTGGATGCGCTTCGGCCGGAGGTTGACCAGATGTCCGTGCTACAGCCTTTCTCCTTTGTCCTTGTCGATGGCGATCACGAGACGCTAAGCGACATCTATCTCGTTGACGACGAGCAGCAGATTGTCACGGGCGATCTCCTCCCGGATCTTGAAAAGGACCTCAACGCCTTCATGAAGGCGCTCTTTGAGGAGTAACAATATCTGTTATTTTAGCTCCTCTCCCTCACTAAGTGTGCGGTAAAGCTGACCGGATACTTGTTTTTGTTTGCTCGTTATTTCAGATAATAGGTCGTGTCAAATTGCTGACACGGCCTTTTTTTTCCTGCTGGCAGCACTAAGGATGAATGCCTGCTACGACATCCATTTTACTGCGCTACACGGATTGATAAGTGCCGTAGCGCGCTTTCAAAATAAGATTACTATCTTCCCTTAATAAGAACACTATCTTAT
>JAKSLN010000038.1 GCA_024401165.1 Bacteroidaceae bacterium | reverse complement strand
TGGCTATTGGAAAAATATCTATAACCTATAACCCATAACCTATAACCTTTCCTCATCCTTCGCGCAGGAAGTCGAGCGCCTCGAAGATTTGTTCCTTGGTGGCATGCATGTCGAGACGGATGTCGCCGATGCCGCCGAGGAGGGCGAAGTTGATGGTGTCGCCTACATTCTTCTTGTCGTGCTTCATGAGTTCGTAGAGATGTTCGTAGTGATCGCAGGTGAAGTCGAAGGTGCCGTAGTAGGCCTTGATGAAGGATACGGTTTGGCGCATCTTGTCGGTGGGGAAGCCTGTAAGCATGCAGCTGAGGTAGAGCTCGGCAACGAGTCCCCATGCCACGGCATATCCGTGCAGGACGGTGCGGTTCTCCTCCATGGCCAGGCTTTCCAGGGCGTGCCCGATGGTGTGTCCGAGGTTGAGCACCTTGCGGAGTCCCTTTTCGGTGGGGTCGATGGTGACGACTCTCTCCTTCACTGCCACGCTCTTGCCCACCATGTCGCCCAGGACGGATGTGTCGGGCTGCTTGATGTCGAAGTTGACAAGTTCGCTCCATTTCTCCACGTCGCTGATGAGTCCGTGCTTTAGCATCTCGGCATAGCCGGAGGCAATGTTGGGATAGTCGAGCGTTGCGAGGAAACGGGTGTCGAGGATGACGGTGGAAGGACTGTTGAAGACGCCAATCTCATTCTTGAATCCGCCAAAGTTAATGCCCGTCTTGCCGCCAACGGAGGCGTCGACCATGGAGAGCAGGGTGGTGGGTATGTTGATGTAGGGGATGCCGCGCTTGAAGGTGCTGGCAGCGAATCCACCTAGGTCGGTCACCATGCCGCCGCCCAGGTTGACGAGCAGCGAGTGTCGTGTGGCACGCCCCTGCTGAAGGGATTCCCAGACGTGGCAGAGGCTCTCGAGCGTCTTGTTGTCGTCGGTAGATCCGATGGTGATGACCTGTGCGCCGCTGAGGCACTCGTATGCCTGGACAATGGGCCAGCACAGCTGTACGGTGGTTGTGTCGGTGAGGACGAAGAGGCGGTCGTGCGGACACCGGGCGATGGCCTCTGAGAGGCACTTCTCCAGGTCGTGACTTATGACTACATTTTGTTTTTCCATTCTATATAAAATGATGTATATCTGCGTCAAAGGTACGACAATTAGATGAAAATACAAAATTTCTCCTCTTTTTTCACTCTTTTTTCCTGATACTTTTCGTGACGGATTAAACCTTTTGCAATGTCGGCGCGTCAAACAAAGTGAAAAAAAGGACGGGATAGCACCGATGCCTTAACTAAACAAGAAAGATAAAATTCATTACAATATGGCGAAGATAAAGTATTTGGCACTCATGTGCCTCATGATGCTCAGCACAGCGGCAATGGCTCAGAAGATTACGGTCAGCGGTCGCGTGATGGACGGTGAGATGAAAGACGTGTTGCCTGGCGCTACCGTAGTGCTGCTCAACACCGACAGTACGCAGGTTACGGGTATCAACAGTGACAAGGATGGTAAGTACAAATTGCCCAGCGTGAAGGAGGGTGACTACATCCTGCGAGTTACGTTTGTTGGTTACAATACACATTATACAAACCTGAAGCTGACGAAGGACAATAAGTCGGTGCAGATGCCCGACATCACCCTCTATGACAACGCGAAGTTGATGAAGGAGGCTGAGGTAACTGCCAAGTTGGCACAGGTGGAGATGAAGGAGGATACCTTCGTCTACAACGCAGATGCCTATCGCGTTCCTGAAGGTTCTAGTCTTGAGGAACTTATCAAGCTGCTGCCCGGTGCAGAAGTTGGTGAGGATGGTTCTATCAAGATCAACGGTAAGACCGTGAGCAAGATTATGGTCGGCGGTAAGGACTTCTTTGGCAGCGACAGAGAGATGACAATGAAGAACCTCGAGGCCAAGATGGTTCAGAAGATTAAGTCGTACGACCGTCAGAGCGACTACACCCGCATCACCGGTATCGACGATGGTAACGAGGAGACCGTGCTTGACCTGACCGTTAAGAAGGGTTTCCAGGATGGTTTGAACATCAATCTTGAGGGTGGTCTGGGTGCTCCCTTCAAGAAGGAAGATCCCGAAACCCCCGGTACCTTATATAATACACGTGTTAACGTATCGAAGTTCAGCGACAACTATAACGCTGCTGTATTCGGCAACTATGGCAATGCAGCCGGTGGCTTCGGCGGCTTCCGTGGCGGCATGATGGGCATGGGCGGCGGTGGCATGGGCGGCGGTGGCATCACCACGACCGGCCGTTTGGGCGGAACCTTTGCCTGGGATAACGGTTATCAGCAGGGTCAGGCTCACTACCTCGACCTGGGTGGTAGCATCAGCTACAACAACCGTGATTCGTACAGCTTGAGCCTGAGCAACAGTCAGACCTTCCTGAACGAGACGACCAGTACCTTCCAGAACTCTCGTAACACGAACAAAAACAAGAATCAGAGCATCCAGGGAGACATCTTCGTGGAGTGGCAGCCCAATGAGTTGACCAACCTGACTCTGCGCTCGAACTTCACCCATTCATCGGGCAACAGCAACGGTCACAACATGAGCGTTACCTTCAACGACAATCCTTACGATGAGAAGAACTATGGCAACAAGTCCGACGGTATGGGTTGGCTGCTGGACAATGACACCTATAAGGGCAAGAAGGACGTGCTGGACCGCATCGGCGTGAACGACAACGTTCGTGACAGCAAGAGCGAGACAAGCAGTAACTCAGTAAATGCTGACTTGCAGATCAACCGTCGCCTGGCAGTGCCCGGTCGTAACCTGACCTTGAATGCCAACGCACGCTACTCTGACTCGAACAACGACTCTTGGAGCCTTAGCAACATCAACTACTATCAGCAGAACAGAAAGACGTTTACCAATCAGTACAACGTCAGCCCCAGCAAGAACTACAGTGTACAGGGTCGTCTGAGCTATAGTGAGCCTCTTGGCGAGTTCCTGAACTTGCAGGCCAGCTACCAGTTGCAGTACCGCTTCCAGGACAGCAACCGCGAGATGTTCAGCATCGACTCATTGCTTACCAAGCCTGAGTACGAAAATCTTCACTATACCCAGGAGCAGCTCTATCTTGGCTATGTTCCCGGCATCGACCTCCTGAATGAGTTGAAGAACTGGGAGAACTCGCAGTACGCTACCTATAAGGAGTACAACCACGATGCAAACCTGATTCTGCGCTACAACCGCAAGTTCGACGATGGTCAGCAGCTCCGCTTCAACGCTGGTGTAAACTTCCAGCCTCAGACCACCAACATGGACTATGCTAAGCAGAAGATCGATACCACCATCGTCCGCAACACCTTTAACTGGGCTCCCCGCGTAGACTTGCGTTGGACCATTTCAAACACCAGCCAGATTCGTTTGCGCTACAACGGTAACATGAGTCAGCCCAGCATGACCAACCTTATCGAGGTTACCGACTCAAGCGACCCTCTGCGTATCTCAACCGGTAACGCTGGTCTGCGCAGCAGCTGGAGCAACAGCTTCAACCTGAACTACAATGGCGGCATCCTGGAGAAGCAGATGAACTGGAGCGTCAGCGCTAACTGGCGTCAGACAAACAACAATATCTCAAGCGCTACAGTATACGATGGAAAGAGCGGTGCTCAGTACACTCGTCCCATGAACATCGACGGTAACTGGAATGCTGGTGGCTTCTTGATGTTCAGCTCGGCTCTGGATGCAGACAAGCGCTTCAACATCAACAACTCTGCCAACCTGAACTACACCGTAAGCAAGGGCTACATGAGTAGCAGCACTGACCTCAAGGCACTGGATGCTCAGTACGGCATCTACAACGACAACGGCATCGTAAACATGGATCGCCTGTTCAACGCTGTTGAGAGCAACGGCATCCTCGACGTACGTACCAGCAAGCAGACTATGATTGGCGACAACTTGAGCCTGAACTATCGTACCGAGTTCGCTTCAACCGGTTCTATTAGCATGGGCCTCAATGGTGGCGTCAACTATAACCACGCAGTCAACGATAAGCAGCCTCAGGGCAATCAGGATACTTGGATGATCAACTACGGTGGCGACTTCACCATCACCTTCCCCTTCGGCATGACCATCCAGACGAACATCGGTGAGCAGAGCCGTCGCGGATACGAAGACGCTAACATGAACACCAATGAGCTTATCTGGAACGCTACCATTCAGCAGAACTTCCGTCAGCTCCTGCGTGGTCACAACCTGACCCTCCGCGTTCAGGGCTACGACCTTCTCCAGCAGCGCAGCAGCATCAGCCGTAACATCAGCGCTACAATGCGCAGCGACTCTTGGAGCAACGCAATCCACAGCTACTTCATGGTAAGCCTTATCTACTCGCTCAACATCCAGGGTAACCGTGACGCTCGTCAGGGCATGGGCGGCTGGGGTGGCTTCGGAGGCTTCGGCGGCGGTGGCGGCGGTCGTGGTGGCTTCGGCGGCGGAATGCCCGGCGGAATGGGCGGTGGCTTCGGTGGCGGCCGTTTCTAAGCAATCCCCAATAATTTAATTGTATACAGTGAGGGCGTGTCATCTAAGTGGCACGCCCTCACTGGTTGTTGACGGTAAGAAGTGTAGAAGTGTAAGTGGCTGGACGGAACTGCTCGGTCAGTTCCTTTTGCGAAGGCAGGCGAGCATTTGCTCTGCCGCCCGGTCAGGTGCTCCTGGCTTACCGAGGCGCTGGGCTACTTCCTCGTATCCTTGCAGCATGGCTTGGCGGGCGCTGCCTTCGGGGAGTATGCTTTCCAAATGCTTGCGCAGGTTTGCGGCGTTCATGTCTGAGGCTACGAGCTCGGGTACGACCTCGCTGTCTGCAATGAGGTTGACGAGCGAGATGTAGGGTATTTTGAGGAAATAGGGACGTATGCGTTTTACAAGCCATCCAAAGTTCATATAGTAGCACACGACCTGCGGCACGCGGAAGAGCGCTGCCTCGAGAGTTGCCGTTCCGCTGGTAACAAGGGCGGCTGTGGCGTTTTGCAGGATGGCGTACGTCTGGCCGTAAAGGACGGTGACTGGCAATCCGCTAACGAAGCGGTTGTAGAAGTCTGGTTCAATGCCTGGCGCTCCTGCAATGACAAGTTGGTAACGCTCGGTGTAAGGCTGCGCAGCTTCAATCATACGAGTGAGGTTATCTTCGATTTCCTGGCGGCGGCTGCCGGGCAAGAGGGCGATGTAGTCCTTGTCTCGAACCTCATCAGGGACAGGGTGTGAATCGACCAAATACTCGCTTATCTCGTCTACCGTAGGGTTGCCAACATAGTGGATAGGGTAGTGGTGCTTCTTCTCGAAGAAAGGAACCTCAAAGGGCAGTATGGAGAAGAGTTCGTCAACGTATTGCTTTATCTCTTTGATGCGGTGTTCCTTCCATGCCCATATCTTGGGCGAAATGTAGTAGTAGACGGGGATGTTGGTGTGGGTATGTATGAACTTTGCGATCTTGAGATTAAAGCCGGGATAATCGATGAGGATGAGCGCATCAGGTTGCCATTCCTGAATGTCCTGCTTGCATTGTTCCATGCCTTTCAGAATGGTTCGCAGGTGCAAGAGAACGGGGATGAAGCCCATGTAGGCAAGGTCGCGATAGTGGTGGACGAGCGTGCCACCTTGGGCTTGCATGAGGTCACCGCCATAGTATCGAAAAGTTGCTTGAGGGTCCCTCTTCTTGATGGATTGCATGAGGTGCGAGGCGTGCAGGTCGCCGCTGGCTTCTCCGGCAATAAGATAATATTTCATTCGAGATTTTTCTTTAACATTTGTAGTGAGTTGTATGCCGTCATGTCAAGCTGGATGGGTGTGACGGAGGCGTAACCATGCTCGAGTGCCCAGCAGTCAGTATCTGTACTTTCAGGTTCCAGATTTGTGAAATGTCCTGTTAACCAGAATGCTCTTTTGCCGTGTGGATTAGATGCATCTGCCCATTCACAGCTCCACTCGCCTTTTGCCATGCGTGCTACGCGGATTCCTTGCAGTTTGTCTACTTCGGGAAAGTTGACGTTGAGGCATTCTCCTAAAGGTATGCCGTTGTTTAATGCATGTGAAGCAATCTTTACAATCGCATCACAATAAGGCGCGAAGTTGGGTTCGCGTTTGAATGTCTGCAAAGAATAGCCGATGGCAGGCCAACCCTTGAGTGTGGCTTCGATGACGGCTCCAATCGTTCCTGAGTAGTGGATGCTGCATGAGGCATTGTCGCCATGGTTTATTCCGCTTACGACAAGGTCGGGTTTACTGTCCAACACCTGCTCGCAGGCTATCTTCACGCAGTCGACGGGAGTGCCTGTACAGGTGTACCAGTCGATGTCGTCCAGACAGCAGGAGGTGTCGTCAGGGGTAAAGGTGGAAGTCAGAGGACTTGGCACCTTTTCCAAAATGACAGGGGTGGTAGGCGTGATGCTGCAGCCAGCGCCTGAACGCGCGGAGTGAGGAGCAACGACAACAACCTTTCCGAGTGGAGCAAGCAGGCGTGCCAGCGTGTGAATGCCGGTGGCCTGAATGCCATCGTCGTTGGTGATCAATATGAGTTTCTTGTCCATGTGAATGCAAATTGGTTTGCAAAAATAAGAAAAAAAGGGCAAAAGACCAAGAATAAGCGGAAAATCTTAAAATGATTTAAAAGAACGCGCACGTGAGGCATAGTTATGAACATTTTTGTTAAGTTATGAACAATTACGGCATTTTGTAAGTTACAAATGGGAGGTTTTTTATAAAAAATGAGTACCTTTGCATCGCAATAAAAAGATAGAATGGGTAAAATTATATCAATCGTGAATCAAAAGGGAGGTGTGGGTAAGACCACGACCTCCATGAACTTGGCAGCTTCCATGGCTGCTCTGGAAAAGAAAGTCCTGCTTATTGATGCTGATCCCCAGGCCAATGCTTCTTCGGGTATGGGTGTTGAAACCAGCGAATTGGACGGTTCGATTTACAACTGCATCATAGACCGCGTTGATGTACGCGAGGTCATTTACACAACGGATATTGAGGGACTTGACATCATCCCTTCTCACATCGACCTGGTGGGCGCTGAAATTGAAATGCTGAACCTCAAGGATCGTGAGCGTGTGATGCAGAGGATGCTGGCTCCTTTGAAAGACGAGTATGACTACATATTGATAGACTGTTCTCCCTCTCTGGGCCTTATTACCGTGAACGCCTTGACGGCAAGCGATAGTGTCATCATTCCGGTGCAGTGTGAGTATTTTGCGTTGGAAGGTATCACAAAACTGCTGAATACAATCAAGATTATTAAGTCGAGACTGAATCCGAACCTTGAAATCGAAGGCTTCCTGCTGACGATGTATGACAGTCGCCTCCGCTTGGCCAACCAGATTTATGACGAGGTGAAGCGCCACTTCCAGGAGCTGGTGTTCAATACCGTCATCCAGCGCAATGTGAAGTTGTCCGAGGCCCCCAGCCATGGTCTGCCTGCCATCCTTTACGATGCTGATGCCACGGGCACGAAGAATCACCTGGCTTTGGCCAATGAGATTATCGCAAAGAACAGTGGCAAGTAAAGTCCTGTTCGCGCAAAGTTGCATTACTCGGCAAAAAAGGCTGCATTACTCGGCATTATAAGTTCGTACGAAAAAAATAGACGATAGATAATGGCAATACATAAGAAATATCCTGCATTGGGCAGAGGTCTCGATGCATTGATTTCCAGCGATGACGTGAAGACGCAGGGCTCTTCCTCGATAAACGAGATTGCCCTGAGCAGTATTGTTCCCAACCCCAACCAGCCCCGTCGCGATTTCGACGAAGAGGCGCTGCAGGAGTTGGCGGACAGTATTCGTGAGATCGGTATCATTCAGCCCATCACCTTGCGCGACATGGGCGATGGTACTTATACAATCATTGCCGGTGAACGTCGTTGGCGTGCCAGCAAGTTGGCCGGACTGCAGACCGTTCCTGCCTACATCCGTACGGTAGATGACGAGAACATGATGGAGATGGCGCTGGTGGAGAACATTCAGCGCGAGGATCTCAACTCGCTGGAAGTGGCTCTGGCCTATCAGCATTTGATGGAACAGTATGGACTGACTCAGGAGCGTTTGAGCGAGAAGGTGGGTAAGAATCGTGCCACCGTGACCAATTATCTGCGCCTTTTGAAACTGCCTGCTGCCATTCAGATGGCCCTGAAGGACAAAGTCATCGACATGGGGCACGCCCGTGCCATCCTGCCTCTTGAGGATCCCAAGCTGCAGATCAAGGTGTTTGAGTCTATCAAGCAGGACGGACTGAGCGTCCGTAAGGTCGAGCAGATGGTGAAGGAATTGATGGAGGGAGGAACTGTCAAGACCAAGGGCGGACAAGTGAAGATGCGCGGCAGCAACAAGATGTCGGGCGAGTTCAACGCTCTCAAGGATAGTTTGTCTGCCTTCTTTGGAACGAAGGTTCAACTTACTTGCACAGACAAGGGCCGCGGAAAGATCAGCATCCCCTTCAGTAATGAGGCAGACCTGACCCGTATCATCGAACTCTTTGACCAACTGCGACAGTAAGGTGCGTTTCTGGTTACTATTCATACTGACATTGCTGGCTGGTTCCGTCAGGGCGGAATCGGCATTGTTGGTAGACTCTGTTGAGACGGAGGAACCAGATACCGTTGTGTATCGCAATGAAGGTTGGGAGAACTTGAAGTATGACGAGGATTTGCAGTATCTTCAAGAAGATGTAGATACGGCAAGGCTGGCACAGGTTGCCGACTCGATTCTGGTCAATCTTCCCAAGGTCATGCTAACCCCCAAGCAGGTTGACCCCATCCGTGCCATGTGGCTGGCGATGGTCTTCCCCGGAGCCGGACAGATTTACAACGGAAAATACTGGAAGCTGCCCATCATCTACGGCGGTTATCTGGGATGTGTGTATGCCTTGAACTGGAACAGTCAGATGCTCAAGGACTATTCGCAAGCCTATCTGGACATCATGGACGATGACCCCAATACCAAGAGCTACGAGAAGATGCTGCCGATGGGATACGACATCTCGGGACGTGAAGATCGTTTCAAGGAGATATTCAAGAATAAGAAGAACTACTTCCGCAAGTATCGCGACATGAGCATTCTGGCCTTCATGGGAGTCTACCTCCTTAGTGTGGTTGATGCCTATGTCGATGCGGAGTTGAGTTGTTTCGACATCAGTCGCGACCTCTCGCTGCACATCGAGCCGTCGGCGCTGAATCACGACAACAAACTCCAACGCCGCTATGCTCCCACCTCGTTGGGCTTGCAATGCAGCCTTCATTTTTGAGAACGTAAGAAATAACAGGGAGCGAGGCTTGCAGAGCACAAGTTTTTCCTCCCGCAACCTCAATACAGATTATGAAATATACATTGAACATATTGCTTTTGATTTTGGCATCGATGAGTTGGACGCTCAATGCCAAAGGTATGCTGACGCAGATGGATACTCAGCAAGTTGTTATAACTGACGATGAGGAAGAGGACGACGAGGACGAGGATGATGACGACCTGCCCAAGTCGGCAGATCCTGTGCTGGTAGATAACGACCTGCCAGAGGGTATGACCGACCGTGAGATAGACTCGCTGCTGAATGACTGGACGGTAAAGAACTATCTGGATCAGGAAGAGGCATGTGATCCATCAAGCGTCAATCCGGAGTTTCCCAAGGAGGTCTATATCGACCGTCTGTCCCGTCTTCAGACACGTATTGAGATGCCTTACAATGAGATTGTCCGAAGCTACATCGACCGCTATACCAACCGCTTGCGCCGCAGCGTCTCTTTGATGCTGGGTGCTTCCAATTTCTATACTCCCATCTTTGAGGAAGCACTGGACAGCTATCAGCTGCCCCTTGAACTGAAGTACTTGCCCGTGATCGAGAGTGCGCTGAATCCCGGTGCCACTTCACGTGTTGGTGCGGCCGGCCTTTGGCAGTTCATGATTGGTACAGCCAAGAAGTACAACCTGGAGGTAACGAGCCTCATTGACGAGCGCCGAGATCCCGTCAAGGCCAGTTATGCCGCTGCACATTTCCTTAAGGATCTGTATAGCATCTTCGGCGACTGGACACTTTGCATCGCTGCCTACAACTGTGGTCCCGGCAATGTGAATAAGGCCATCAAGCGTGCTGGAGGTGAAAAGGATTTCTGGACCATCTATCCCTATCTGCCCCGCGAGACCCGTGGCTATGTGCCTGCGTTCATTGCTGCAACGTACGTGATGAACTACTATTGTGACCACAACATCTGTCCCGTCAACACCCGCCTGCCGCTGGCTGCAGACACAGTGATGATCACTCGCGACCTGCACTTGGAGCAGGTGGCTAAGGTTACCGGAGTAGAACTGGATGAACTGAAGGCGCTGAATCCACAGTATCGTACGCTGCTCATCCCGGGTAATTCGCACGAGTGCCCCTTGAAGATGTCTACTGATGCCGTTAATGCATTCCTCGAAGCCGGTGATTCTGTTTATTCCTTCCGCGAGAACGAACTGCTGACCAAGCGTCGTGAGATTGTCTTGACAGACAATGCGGAAACTGTGGCTCAGAGCAATGACCAGAGTGCTTCAAAGAGCAAGAAGGACAAGAAGAGCTCGAAGAAAGATAAAAAGAGCACGAAGAAAGAGAAGAGCAAGGGCGGCAAGAGCGTAACCGTTAAGTCGGGCGATACGTTGAGTGCCATTGCCCGTCGCAATGGAACTACCGTCGAGAAACTGAAGAAGGCCAACGGAATTAAGGGCGATATGATCAAGCCTGGTCAGTCGCTCAAGGTGAAGTAAGTTGAATAACAGTTCTATTTGAAGATATCGTATCCTTATGCTGGAGCCCAATGAAATAGAAGAGGAGAAGATGGTTGACGAGGCGTTCAACCACCTCATCGACACCTATCTCCAGTCGCGTCACCGCAAGCACACGGAGATCATTACAAAGGCTTTCAACTTTGCCCGTCAGGCGCACCGTGGTGTCAGAAGACTGTCGGGCGAGCCCTACATCATGCATCCCATCTCGGTTGCGCAGATTGCTTGCGAAGAGATAGGTCTTGGCAGCACGAGCATATGCTGTGCCTTGTTGCACGATGTGGTAGAGGATACAGATTATACGGTAGAAGACATCCGAAATATCTTTGGCGACAAGATTGCCCAGATTGTTGACGGACTGACCAAGATTTCTGGAGGTATCTTCGGAGATCAAGCCTCGGCACAGGCCGAGTCGTTCAAGAAACTGCTGCTGACGATGAGCGAGGACATTCGCGTCATTCTCATCAAGATAAGCGACCGTCTGCACAACATGCGCACCTTGGGGAGTCAGCTGCCCAATAAGCAGTACAAGATTGCTGGCGAAACGCTCTATATCTATGCTCCTTTGGCAAACCGGCTGGGCCTCAACAAAATTAAGGAAGAACTGGAAGACCTGAGCTTCCGCTACGAACATCCTGAGGAGTACAAGCAGATCAAGGACCGCTTGATATCCATGGAGGCACACCTGCACGATATCTTTGAGGAGTTCACGTCGCCTATTCGGGCAAAGCTGGATGCTGCCGGTATCCAGTATCACATAAAAGAGCGCATCAAGTCCCCGTACTCGATCTGGAACAAGATGCAGAAGAAGCATGTCTCGTTCGAGGAGATATACGACATCTTGGCCGTGCGCATCATCTTTACGCCAGAGGAAGGGGCAAACAACGAACAGGAGATTGCTGAGTGTTTCCAAATTTATGCCTTGGCAAGCAGCATCTACAAACCGCATCCAGAGCGTTTGCGCGACTGGCTCTCACATCCTAAGGCCAATGGCTATCAGGCGCTGCAAAGCACGTTGATGGGTAAGCACGGCCGCTGGGTGGAGGTGCAGATTCGTTCCCTGCGCATGGATGAGATGGCCGAGCAGGGCTTTGCCGCCCATTGGAAATATAAGGAGGGAGGCAAGTCGACGCAAGACAGCGAGAACGAATTGGATAAATGGTTAGGAACCATCAAGGACATTCTCGACGATCCCCACCCAACTGCCATTGACTTCCTGGATGCCATCAAGCTCAATCTCTACGCATCGGAGATTTTCGTGGTTACGCCCAAGGGTGAGTTCCGCACTATGCCAACCGGATGTACCGCCCTCGATTTTGCCTTCTCTATCCATACGTTCGTGGGAACCCATTGCATGGGAGTCAAGGTAAATCACCAACTGGTTCCTTTGAGTCAGGAACTGGCCAGCGGTGACCAGGTGGAGGTTTTGACGTCGAAGGAGCTGAAGGTGCAAGAAGACTGGCTGAATTTCGTGACTACGGGTAAGGCCCGCAGTAAGATAATGGCTATCCTGCGTCGTAAGGACCGCGACTTGCAAAAACAGGGTGAGGACATGCTGGGACAGTTCTTCGAAGCCCATGAAATCGAACAAAACAGTATTAACGTCGATAAACTTTGCATCCTGCACAACATTGTTACACGCGAACAACTCTATACAGCCATCGGCAAAGGGGAGGTTGTGCTTGGAAACCAGGATGTTACCGTCTTGAATGAAAATACGCAGGGCAAGCGACGTTGGGGGCGCTATCTCCGCTTCTTCAGTAGAAAGATCAAGGAAGGCGAAACGTCAGACGCAAAGAAGGCAGAAGAACCCAAACCTGCAGCTGAGGCTCCGGAGCAGGAAGGCAAAAAGAAGAAGGCTAAGAAGATTCCTCTTCTGCTTAATGAGGAGACTATCGGCCGCTATGACATGTGTCCTCATTGCCATCCCATTCCCGGCGACGAAGTGCTTGGTTTTCAAGAACAAGATGGTCGCATCACGATACACAAGCGCAGTTGCGAGATTGCCAATCGTCTAAAAGCAAGTTACGGCAACCAGATTTGGGCGGCCGACTGGGATACGCATAAGAAGCTGTTCTTCCCCGCAACCATCCAGTTGGATGGCATCGATAAGATAGGTGTGCTGCACCAGATTACGGGTATTCTGTCCGAGCAACTCAATGTCAATATGCCTCGATTGCTTATCGAAACGCACGATGGCATCTTCCGCGGTGAGATTCAGCTTGAAGTACACGATGCAGAAGACGTGCAGGAAATCTGCAAGAAACTAAAGAAGATCAACAATATAAATTCTGTAACGAGAATAAGTTAAAGAGTTAGATGCTCTCCAACTCCTTCTTGATTTGCATGAGCTCGGAGCGAATCTCCTCCAGCTTTGCCATGGCTTCTGTAACGGAAGATACGCCGGAACGGTTCTTGTTTATCGTTTCGCGTGCCGTTGCCAGCTTCATTCCACGCACCTTCACGAGATTGTGCACCATCTTAATTTCTTCGATGTCCTCTTTGGTGTACTGACGGATGTTGCGTCCGCTCTTCTTGGGCTTGATGGTGGGGAACATCTTCTCCCAGTAGCGAAGCAAAGATTCGCTAACACCGACTATCTCTGAAACCTCGCTGATGGAATAGTATTTCTTGGTGTCTTTATCGGTAATGTATGCCATGCTACCTTATTTATATTATATATGCGTGGTATTTGCTTGCAAAAATACAAAAAATACAATATAGCGCAAAAATAATCTTCAATAATTCGAGTTTCGTAATTTGTATTTCGTAATTATTTTGTAATTTTGCGCAAAATTTCATGAAATAGACTATGTTAACAGCAAAAGAAATCCGCGACTCATTCAAGAAGTTTTTCGAGTCGAAAGACCATTTGATTGTTCCCTCTGCACCCATGGTGATCAAGGACGATCCAACCCTCATGTTTACAAATGCTGGTATGAACCAGTGGAAAGATATCATTTTGGGCAGTCGTGACCCTGAGCCTCGCCGTCGTGCAGATACCCAGAAGTGTCTGCGTGTAAGCGGTAAGCACAATGACCTCGAAGAGGTTGGCCACGACACCTATCACCACACCATGTTCGAGATGCTCGGCAACTGGTCGTTTGGTGACTACTTCAAGGAGGGCGCTATCGACATGGCTTGGGAATATCTGGTGGATGTCCTGAAGCTCGATCCCAAGGATCTCTACGTTACCGTCTTCGAGGGTGACGAGAAGGAGAACCTGAAGCGTGACGATGAGGCTGCCGGTTTCTGGCTGAAGCATGTGCCTGCAGACCATATTATCAATGGTAACAAGCACGATAACTTCTGGGAGATGGGCGACACGGGTCCTTGCGGTCCCTGCTCGGAGATTCACCTGGATAGCCGTACCGAGGAGGAGAAGGCTAAGGTGCCCGGACGTGAACTGGTAAACAAGGATGACCCACAGGTCATTGAGATCTGGAACATCGTGTTCATGCAGTACGAGCGCAAGGCCGACGGCCATCTGGAACCTCTGGGCATGAATGTGATTGACACCGGTATGGGTTTCGAGCGTCTCGTTCGTGCCATTCAGGGCAAGCATTCAAACTACGATACCGACATCTTCCAGCCCCTCATCAAGGCTATGGGTGACATGGCCGGTGTCAAGTATGGTGATGACGAGAAGGTCGACATCGCCCTGCGCGTAATCGTTGACCACTTGCGTGCCATCGCCTTCTCGATTGCTGACGGCCAGTTGCCCAGCAATGCTAAGGCAGGCTACGTCATCCGTCGTATCCTCCGCCGCGCCGTTCGCTATGGCTACACGTTCCTCGGTCAGAAGCAGGCCTTTATGTACGCTCTTATCCCCACTCTCATTCAGGAGATGGGTGAGGCCTTCCCCGAACTGCCAGCTCAGAAGGACCTCATCATGAAGGTGATGAAGGAGGAGGAAGATAGCTTCCTGCGCACCCTCGAGAACGGTATCCGCCTTCTGAACGGTGTTATTGAGGAAACCAAGAAGGGTGGCAAGACTGAGATTGCCGGTGACAAGGCGTTCACCCTTTTTGATACCTACGGATTCCCTCTTGACCTTACGGAACTGATCTGCCGTGAGAATGGCATGACGGTTGACGAGGCTGGCTTCGATGTTGAGATGCAGAAGCAGAAGGCTCGTGCCCGCAATGCTGCTGCTGTTGAAAACGGTGACTGGGTAGAGGTAAGCGCTCAGGATGCAGAGTGTGAGTTTGTCGGTTGGGACTATACGGAGTACGCTTGCCGTATCGTTCGCTATCGCCAGGTAACTCAGAAGAAGCAGACTTACTATCAGTTGGTTCTCGACAAGACTCCTTTCTATGCAGAGAAGGGTGGTCAGGTTGGTGATCGCGGTGTACTCGTCAACGGCGAGGATACTATCGAAATCATCGACACCAAGAATGAGAACAATTTGGCAGTACATATTACAAAGACATTGCCCAAGAACCCCGAGGCTGAGTTTATGGCTTGTGTCGACGTGGACCTTCGCCATGCCAGCGAGGCAAACCATTCATGTACTCACCTCCTTGACCAGGCTTTGCGTCAGGTGCTGGGAGAGCATGTCGAGCAGAAGGGTTCACTCGTTACTCCTGACTCACTTCGTTTTGACTTCTCTCATTTCCAGAAGGTTACCGATGAGGAACTTCGTCAGGTTGAGCGCCTTGTAAATGATAAGATTCGCCAGGATATTCCCTTGCAGGATCACCGCGACGTGCCCATTGAGGAGGCAAAGAAGTTGGGCGCTATTGCCCTCTTCGGCGAGAAGTACGGCGATCGTGTTCGCGTTGTACAGTTTGGCGACAGCGTAGAGTTCTGTGGCGGTTGCCACGCCTCTTCGACCGGCAAGATTGGTATGGTCAAGATTGTAAGCGAGAGCAGCGTTGCTGCAGGTGTTCGCCGTATTGAGGCCGTTACTGGTGCAAAGGTGGAGGAGATGCTCTACAACTTGATTGACAATGCTGCCGACATCCGTGCTCTCCTGAACAATGCTCCCGATGCCAAGGCTGCTATCCAGAAGATGCAGAACGAGTACAATGCTCTGAAGGCTCAGATGGAGTCCCTTATGCGCGAGAAGGCTGCTGAACTGAAGAAGCAGATCATTGCCAATGCACAAGATGTCAAGAACTTCAAGGTTATGAAGGCTGTCGTTCCCATGCCTGCCGACGTCGTGAAAGACCTGGTGTTCCAGATCAAGGGTGAGGTGGCAGATGCTCTCGTTGTCATCGGAAGTGTTGCCGATGGCAAGCCCCTCCTTACGGCAATTGCCGCCGACAGCGTTGTGGCTCAGGGCGTAAACATTGGCAAGAATATTCGCGAGGCCGCAAAGCTCATCCAGGGTGGTGGCGGTGGTCAGCCTCACTTTGCAACCGCAGGTGGTAAGAATCCTGATGGCTTGGCAGAGGCTGTTGACAAACTTGTTGAGATACTTACCGCATAAGAGAAAGCTGTATCCCCTAATAAAGACCGCAGGATTCCCAAGGAAATCTTGCGGTTCTTTTTTTGAAGAGGCGCAGCGCCTCCCAAAAAGTGCTGCACGAGGTCAGAAAAAATGACAGAGCGGGAACCGACCGGCTGACCTAGGGCAGCCGGTTAATTACCGCAGCGGAATTTTTAAAATACCGCAGCGGTATTTTTCAACAAGCGCAGCGGTATTTTTTTAAAGGCGGAGCGGGTCTTTCGGGAAGATGCTGCGGACTCTTTGAGAAAGCGCTGCGAGGCTGTTTGAAAGGGCTCTGGGGACTTTTGTGAAGGTTCCGTAAGTCGAACAAAATGCCCGCAGTGCCTCTTTGTTTATTCTGCGTCGTCAGTCTGTTCTTTTGGCCAGTTGATGAGAAAGACCTTCTCTGTTGCACGGGTTAGGGCGGTGTAGAGCCAGCGGAAGTAGTCCGGGGTAAGCATGTCCTCTGTAATGTAACCCTGGTCGATATAGACGTGAGCCCACTGCCCGCCTTGCGCCTTGTGGCAGGTGACGGCGTACGCATACTTGATTTGCAGCGCATTGTAGTAGATGTCTTCTCGCAGGCGTTTCATGCGGTCGCGGCGGTTGGTAATATCGGGGTAGTCCTCCCAAACCGCATTGAACAGTTGGTCTTGCTGGGCTTTCGTGAGTGCTGGGGCCTCGGCTTGAAGGGTGTCAAGCAAGACGGTGCAATCCACCTCTTGGTTGTCATAGTCGGGGAATCTAAGCGTGGCGTCGGCAAATCTGAAACCGTACAGTTCCCGTTCGTTGCGCAGGCGTCGAACAACAGCCATGTCGCCGTTGGCAATGAAGGGCTGCCCTTTGTTTTCTTTTTCCTCCTTTAGCCAAAAGTAGTTGTTTTTGGCAACAATGACTTGGTCGCCGCTGCCCAGTTCCTCCTCCATGCCGAGTATCCGTCCTCGTATTCCTAAATTAAATATGTTCGCGCGTTTATTGCTGCGCGTAATCACAATCGTTTCGTCTTGTCCGGCATGATAATAACTGTTTTCCAACTGCTCAATTAGTTCGTTGCCCATGACAACCTCAATGTCAGCAAACGGATGGACGGATAGGGTGGGGAAGGTGAAAAGCTGGTCCTCGGCGATGAGGGTGCGAAGATGAGTGGCGTTCCAGAGTATGCCCGACTCATTCAGTTGACGAACGACTTGGCGCAGGTGGCAGTGCATGACATTCAGTCCGTAGCCAGCCAGCGCGTGCTCGTTCAGGGCCGGACTCAACTCTTCGCCAACCGGAGGCAGCTGTGCCGCATCACCCACGATCATGAGCCGGCATCCTTGGCCTCCATATACATATTGAATAAGGTCGTCGAGCAGTCGTCCCGTTCCAAACATGCTGCCGGATAGCCCTTCGTTTGCAATCATGGAGGCCTCGTCGACAATGAAGAGGGTTTGCTTGTTCAGCTGGGAGGGATTGAGCGAAAAGGTAGATGCGTTGCTTGCTACCTGATGCTGTCCGTCCTCGGAGTTCTCAAAACGGACGCCTGCCGTCTCACGGTAGATGCGACGGTGTACGGTGTAGGCAGGTTCCTCCGCGTGCAGCGAAAATACTTTTGCTGCTCTTCCGGTGGGTGCCAGCAGTACCACTCGCTGTTGTAACTGGCGAAGCGTCTTGACGATGGCGCCTACCAAAGTCGTCTTTCCCGTGCCTGCGTAGCCTGTCAGCAAGAACACAGAACTGTCGTCTCTCGAAAACAGGTAACTCGTGAACTCTTGGATGGCTTTTGATTGGTCATCAGTGGGTTTAAGTGCGAACTTTTGCTCAATTAGTGCCTCAATTTCGTTAAATGGCATCTTTTTTGTGAAAAAATTGCTCCGAAAATCGGTTATTAAAATTAAATGTGTTATTTTTGCGTTGCGAATATAAATAAAAAAATCAAAATAACATCATGAAAACTGTAATTAATGTGATTTTAGGCATCTGTGCCGTAGCTTTGGCCTGGATTTGCGTCGGAAGTATCGTCGACGATCAGGCATTAGACGAGAAGATTGAGGCTCGCAAGAAGGTTGTAGAGGCACGCCTCGTAGACATCAAGAAGGCTGAGGAGGCTTACAAGCAGATGCATGACACCACGCTCATCTATATGGACGAGGAGTCACAGGAGACCAGAGAGGTTACCATGGGTGCTTATGCTGAGACTTTCGATGAGTTGATTGCATGGCTTAAGAGCGCTCGCTATCCCGAGCAGATTTTGAAGGAGGGTGTCATCCAGGAGGATGCACAGCGTAAGGGCTGGAACGAGGCAAAGGTTGCTACTCACATCTACAATCTCCGCAAGCAGGGCTTGAGCGACGACCAGATTAAGGAGAAGCTCGTTGCCGAGGAACTTCCTGGCGTATGGTGTGATACCGTTTGGGCTGACAGCCCCATCAAGGCTCTCTATGGCCGTGAGGATTATCCCGTTGACTCACTCCGTTACATCCCCTTCTCAGATCAGGAGGATGGCGAGCTGAAGGAGTTCGAGCTGCAGGGTAATGTACACTTCAAGATGAGCATCCCCATGAACTACGTTATGGAGTGCGCTGCTCACTTCCGCACCTTCCTCAAGGGTATGGGTAAGGCTGGTGACAACAAGCGTATCAACATGACTCAGTACGAGGAGGAGCGTGGCGCTTATCCTGGTCTGAAGATTGGCGACATCCTGAACTGGAACAACAATGCCGGTAACTGGGAGTAATCAGATACAATATAATTTATCCATCCGCATTTCTGCGGATGGATTTTCTTTTTTTGTCACTGAGGCCAGCTCGGGTGACCTGCTTCATCGCGAGGATTACCAGGCGCTGGGAACAGAAAGCGTTGGTCAAGCGTTTAGGCAGGCAATTGCTCGCCCCACAATCACTCACCAGGATTTCTCGGAAGTTCGTGTTGTCGTAGACAGCGACGCAACAAGTGTTCCACTTGCCGTGTTCCGTGACGATACGGTCGATAGTACGTATCAGCAGGTTTTCTCGCGTGCAGATTTGCTGCACAATAGTGTCGAAACGACAGAAATCACTCCGTTGGAAGTAGTAGAACTTTATACGATTCCCGCGGAGGTTTGCCGTTTAACTCTTGAGTTTTTTCCACAAGCAACTTTCTGTAATGTCTATGCTGCTGTCATGCAGTATGTTGCGAATTTCTCCCAACAGAGAATGCTTACAGAGCAGCCGCTTTTTGCCTATGTGTATGAAGACCAACTCTTTGTGTACTCTATTCACGCAGGCAAGTTAATGTTCGCCAATAAGTTCCCGCTTGAAAATGGACAAAATGCGCTCTTCTTCTTGCTTTCTGTTTGGAAAGAACTTGGGTTGGATGTGCATGAGAGTTTCTGTTTTGTGGGTGGCGGTGATGAGACCACGGTCTCACGTCTGGCAGGAGAGGTCAGAAAATACATTCTGCATGTCGAACTGATGGATAAAGTTGCTCATGTCCACTTTTGATCTTGATGGCAAGATGCTAAGATAAGCGTGTTTCAGAAAAAGTATTTGCTATGCGTGTAATTACGGGAATATACAAAGGGAGGCACTTCGATGTGCCTCGTTCTTTTAAGGCTCGTCCTACTACGGATTTTGCCAAAGAGAATCTTTTTAATGTTTTGAATGGCTACGTGGACTGGGAGGCAGGCCCCACGGCACTTGATCTTTTCTCTGGAACGGGTAGTATCACGCTTGAACTTCTTTCACGCGGTTGCAGTCAGGTCGTCAGTGTTGAAAAGGATCGTTTGCATCATGGTTTCATTCGTTCGTTTTTGGAGAAACTTGGCGACGAAAATGGCATCCCTGTATGCGGAGATGTGTTCAAGTATCTGGCTCGATGCAACGAGCAATTTGACGTTGTTTTTGCCGATCCTCCCTATCAGTTGCCCAATCTGGCTGAACTTCCAGACATTGTGATGGCTCGTAACATTGTGAAATCTAACGGCATTTTTATCCTCGAACACGGAAAGACGTACGATTTCAGCGCCCATCCCAATTTCATTGAGCACCGTGCCTATGGTAGCGTGAATTTTAGCTTCTTCCGCTAGCCCTTTTTGCTCAATTGGCAAAGAGCCTAAAAACTATTTTGTCTTTATCGTAATCGCTGCGGGGAATACGTAGCTTGGGTCGTTGCGATCCTTCAGGGTGTTGCGAAGGTTCTCCTCGGTGCGTGCCACTTTTCCTTTGAATTGTGTACGACCTTCATATAGAACCTTTATGGGTTTGTCCAAGTTCAACAGATTGTCGTTCAAGAGAATGGTCAACTGACTATAGTCACAGTGCTGAATGGTTATGACGTTCTCTTCGATGCTTGCTATCACCTTCTTCCCTCTTTTCATCTCTTCTCTTGGTACTTGCAGCCAGTAGAAGTTGGGGCGTAGGACTTCTTCTTGTTGCCAGACGACGTGTTTGGGGTAGGGGTTCCTGACATGTTGTGCCATCCAGGGTACGGCTGCTGCATCTTTCAGCTGCATCCAGTGCTCCATGCCTTCAACGATGTGGCATTCGTGCTCGTAACCCAGAGGGTCGTTTCGCTGCAGGGAGTCAAGTTCGATGCCTCGTTTGGCCACCTCCTTGTTGCGGTTGTAGGCAGCATCCAGCGCTCCGCACCAGATGGTAAAAGGAAGGTTTCGTACATTGACGAGTGAGACATCCCCGGGATGTCCTGCCATCATTGAGGCGGATGCCCAGTGGTCTGCCAGTCTTGGAGCCAAACGCCATACGCCGTCTCCACCAGCGGAGTACCCCATCAGATACACTTTATCAGGATTGACGTTGTGGAATACTACCATGGTTCGTATCAGTTCCTCAAACATCTCGTCGATAGGATCTTGAAACCACATGTTCCAGGCATCCCATGGTGCACGTGGCGCACAATAGATGCCTTCTGCGGGTTTGTAGAGGAGTTTCTGGTTCTCCCATTGCTGGTCGTTTAGGGCTTTGGGTGCTCCGCCTCCACCATGCATGGATATCCATAGGCTCCGACCGTCGAGTGGTTCTTGCCCATACGTCGTGAACCAGTAGGGCATGGCGTTGTCGCCTTGCTGTATGCTCTTTTTCTCTTCGTTTTTGCGAAGTTTTTGTCGTTGTTCGGCTTTCCACTCACTTATGATCCGTTGGCGCATGGCGTCAGCATCTCGTGCCGAGAGTTTTTTGCCGGCATAACTATATTGTGCGATGACTGCAAGAAGAAGGACGAGTAGGAAGGGGCGCAGTTTGGTGCTCATAAAAGTCTCATTTTTAGATGTGCAAATATACAATAAAAAGTGCAGACTATTATTATAGCGTCCTAAAAAAGAGGCAATTTGCACAAAAATCCGATAATTATTTGTATCTTTGCAAAAAATAGAAGGCCCCACATGCGAAAGATACCATACATCATTGTTGCGCTGATTCTGACCATTATTGTTGTCGGTCCGTTTCGGTATTATTTGACCAATCATCAGGAAGACCTGCGTGATGTGCTGCTGGAGGGTGAGCGACTCTATCGTAACGGTGAAGTATTCGAGGCCATGACGCATTTTCAGCGTGTTATGCAAGCTTGTCCCGCGGATGAGCATTCCTGCGAACGTGCGGAGTCCTGTGTCGATCTTTCTGATATTTATTGTTCTGCAGGTTTGATGGACAAGGGTGAGGATGTGCTGGTCGGCTTATCTTTTTGTGAGGAATGCATGAAGAAGGGGAAGGTCCCCAATATGTATTATCGCTTGCAGGCTTTTTATGCGGCCAAGGAACATCATGACTACGATCGTGCTATTCTGATGCTGGATAGTGCAATATCGCTGACACGTACCGTAGCCCCTGAGAAGAAGCTTCTCATCAATGCCGATTTGGGTAATCTGGCGGAGGTTTTACTAATGGCCAAGCGTTATGATAAGGCTTTGGATTTGCTGAATGAACTGGAATCAGATACCACGGACCAAACGTCGATAGCATATGGTCAGGCTGTGTACGTACATGCTGCGTTGTTGTTCGAACAGGGTGACTATGATGCCGCTTACGAATATGCAAATAGAGGTTTCGAGGTTGCCTTGCAAAACGAAGAGAGAGAGAATGAGGTGATTTGCCTGGAATTGCTCTGCCGGGTCGATAGTTTGCGAGGTGATATGACGACCTATGTGGAGCATCATCGTCTGTGCGATGAATATAATAAGGTGTCTTTGTCCGAGATGATAGCCTACCAAACAGCAACGGCAGCGGCTTCTGTACAGAATGAAATGGAGCGAAGCAAGATTCACGATCGATTTATCATCAGTCTGTTGGGTATTGCAGTTCTTGTGCTGCTGGCTTGCGGCCTTGTCTTTGTTATCTTCAGCAATCGTCGCTCCTATCGTGCACGTCAAGCTTTGTACGCGCTTGAGAAGAAGAGGATAGAGCATGAAGCCGTGCAGGCGCATATGGAGAACGAACTGCTTGCGCTACGACTTTCGCAATATAAAGAGGATTTGGACGCCAAGGAGAACGACTCAAAGATGCTTCGAAACCGCTTGATGGAGATGAGCAATGCAGCACCGGCCTCTTCAAACTCGACAAGTTTAAGTGAGTTGGAGCAGCAATTGAACGAACAATGTTTGCCTTTCTTGCTGGAAGTAAGGAAGCGCTATCCTGTCTTGACGGATAATGAAGTGAGACTCTTAGGCTTCGTTAGATTGGGCATAAAAAGTGCGACTGTGGCGGAGGCACTTAACATCTCCACCGCGAGTTTAAATACGGCACGTTACCGCCTTCGCAAGAAACTGGCTCTGCCAGCTGAGACCGATCTTCTTGATTTCGTTGCGGGTATTGCTTAGGTTTGTCTATATACAACAAAAAATATTATTTCTTTCTGTTTTGTGCAAAATCTTATAAATCATATAAATATATTCTGTTGTTAATAAATGTAAAATGCTTGTCTATCTATTTGTCTATAGCCTTTTTTATAGACAAATAGATTTTTTTTGTATTTTTGCAGTGGAAATTAGTTAATTAATATATATAGAATTCTTATTTCTCTACCACTGCTTCGCTGGGACAGCAAGGCAGTGGTTTTTTATTGCTTGTCAAGGTAAGCTCGCAGGCAGGCCACAACGATCCCTGAGGAGTTGGCGTCCAATTCCTCGTTCACAGTTCGGGTGCCATACAACCCTCTTGTTGCTTATTACTCAAAAAAGGAAAAAGGTGTGGTGTAGGACGTGCGAATGCGCCATTCCTGGGGGTAGAGGTTGTTGGCTCGGTTTCCGATGTTTTTCACGAAACCGAGTGGTATGCCCTTGAAGGTGACGCGAACGATGCCGCGAGGAGCCTCGATGCGAAGTACCTCATGCCGAAGGTAAGCAAGGGCCTCCTGGTAGGTGAGTTCGCAGGAAGGGTAGGTGGTGTCGTTGAGGTGGTTGGTGCTCATGGCCAGGGCGTGGGAGGGGATGATGTCCTTGCCCTTTGTGGTGGGAGCGGGGATGCCGTCGTGCAGCACGCGCAGGGCGTAACGAATCTTGTTTGTGATCTTCTTCGGGTCAGCCGGCGTGCTCTGCAGGTCTTCCTTCCCATCCTTCCTGAGCGCTGCTATGAAGAACCCTTCGCCCGCATCGCGTCCGGGCAGGAAGTGACGCTGCTCTAGAATCTCTGCACCTAGATGGCTGGCTATCCACTCCACGTTGTCTTCATCCTCAAAATGGTTGAAGGTGCAGGTGCTGTAGACGAGCAGTCCGCCGGGCTTCAGCGTAGGCCAGATGTCGGTCAGGATGTCGCGTTGACGCCGCCAGCAAATCTCCACGTTTTCAAGACTCCAGTCACGTATGGCACCCTCGTCCTTGCGGAACATTCCTTCGCCCGAACAGGGCACGTCGGTGACGATGAGGTCGAATTGCTGCACAAGGGGTGCGAAGTCGGCAGGGTAGTTTTGGGTGACGATGCTGTTTGCGTGGCCCCACTTAATCATGTTCTCGGCCAGCACCTGGGCACGCTTGGGCATGGGTTCGTTGCTTACCAACAGCCAGTCGTCGGGCAGAAGGCTACGCAACAAGGTCGACTTGCCACCGGGGGCGGCACAAAGGTCGAGGGCAGTGCCGGTCGCTACTCCCTCCAGCTTCATCTTTTCCGCTTCGCCTAGGTACTTCTTAAGTGCTTCTGCTAGGTACATCGATGAGGCTTCTTGGACGTAGTACACGCCTGCGTGGAAAAGGGGGTCAAAAGTGAAGGCGGGACGTTCCTTGAGGTAGTAGGCATCTGGGCACCAGGGTACATCCGTGATTTCGTTATTCGTGACTTTTTTTTGGATGGTGCGGGCAAGGTCTTCGTCTCTTAGTTTTTTCGGGTTAAATCGAATCGATACAGAAGGTTCGGCAGAGAGTCCTTCAAAGAGACTTTCCGCCATTTCCTCACCATATTGCTGGCGCATGAGATTCTTAAAGTCAACAGGCAGTTCCATCATGGATAAACTGTGTGCTATGATGAACTATACCGAGACAACTCCCTTTATTGCGGGCCAGGGATCGTATCCTTCAAGAGTAAAGTCCTCATATTTGAAGTCGAAGATGTTTTTTACCTCAGGGTTGAGAATCATTCGGGGTAGGGGACGTGGTTCGCGAGTGAGCTGCTCGTGGATCTGCTCCATGTGGTTGAGGTAGATGTGCGTGTCGCCCGTGGTGTGAATGAAGTCACCGGGTTCAAGTTCGCATACCTGAGCCATCATCATGCAGAGAAGGGCGTAGGATGCGATGTTGAAGGGCACACCCAGGAAGGTGTCTGCGCTACGCTGGTAGAGTTGAAGCGAGAGGCG
>JAKSLN010000037.1 GCA_024401165.1 Bacteroidaceae bacterium | reverse complement strand
CGTCGTTGTGGTGGCAATGGCCACAGGTGCATCCTTCGGGATGGTCGTGGTGGTGATGGTGGTGATGTTCTTCTTCCTCGTGGTCGTGGTGGTGGTGATGATGCTCTTCTTCGTCATCCTCTTCGTCATCGTCATCCACGCCGTTTTCTATGGCATCAATCCAGGTGGCGCTGGTGGCAACTGTATCGAAGTCAAAGAGATGGGTGTCGACAAGCCGGTCGAGGTCTACGTCGCAATAGTCGCACTCGATGATCTCGGCTTTGGGCTGTATGGCTCGAATGATTTCGCGGATGCGTCCCAGTTCGTGGGCGTCTACTTCACTCGCCTTGTTGAGCAGGATGATGTTGCAGAACTCAATCTGCTGGATGACCAGATTCTCGATGTCATCCTCTTCGAGGTTGGTCTTGAGCAGGTCCTGTCCGCCAGCGAACTCGTCCTTGAGGCGAAGCGCATCGACAACGGTCACGATGCTGTCCAGACGAGGCAGTCCGCCGTGCAGCATGGCCTGGGGAGTGATCTGAGGGATGGAGCAGATGGTCTGTGCAATGGGTGCCGGCTCGCAGATACCGCTTGCCTCGATGACGATGTAGTCGAAGATGCCCAGTCGAGTGATGTCGTTGAGCTGCTCGACGAGGTCCATCTTGAGAGTGCAGCAGATGCAACCGTTCTGCAGGGCGACGAGTGAGTCGTCCTTCTGTCCTACGATTCCACCCTTCTCTATGAGGTCGGCGTCGATGTTCACCTCGCCAATGTCGTTGACAATGACGGCAAACTTTATTCCTTTTTTGTTATGTAAGATGCGATTCAGCAGCGTTGTCTTGCCGCTGCCCAGATAGCCCGTCAGTAAGAGTACGGGTATTTCTTTCACTTGTGCCATAGGTTTCTTGTTGTTTTGTTTTCGTGCAAAGTTACACAAAAAATCCGTTCGCAGCTTCTTTTCCGTGCCATTTCTCCCTCATTCTGCTCTCTTTTCTCCAAAAAGTGCCCAAATATAAATTATAATATGTATCTTTGTCTACGAATTGATGTTCACTAATACTATTTGAAACAATATGAAACGTACAAAACCATTTCTTCTGCAACGTTTTTCGCTTTCCCTGCTCCTCTTCCTAACTATGTTCGGCATGACAGAAAAGTCGTCGGCTCTTCGGACACCGGAATTTGAAGCACAGAGGGTGGTAGATATGATAGTCAAGGTCAATGACTATTGGCAGGCGCACAATACGCCCTACTGCCGCGGTTTCTGGGACAATGCTGCCTACTTTACGGGTAACATGGAGGCCTACAAACTGACGGGCAAGGCGGCTTATTATGACTACAGCGACAAGTGGTGCCGCCACAACGAGTGGAAGGGTGCCAAGTCGAACGACAAGAAGAACTGGAAGTATGCCACCTATGGCGAAGGAGATGACTTCGTTCTCTTCGGAGACTGGCAGATTTGCTTCCAGACCTACATCGACATGTACAACCTCGTGCCGGCAGACTATAAGGTGGCTCGTGCCAAGGAGGTTATGTCCTACGAATGCAACCATCCCGACACGCACTTCTGGTGGTGGGCCGACGCCCTCTACATGGTGATGCCTGTCATGACGAAGATGTACCAGCTTACAGGCGACGAGATGTACCTTGACAAACTCTATGAGAACTACCTCTGGAGCGACTCCCTCATGTGGGACAAGGACGAGCAACTCTACTACCGCGATGGCAAGTACATCTGGCCCAAAGTGAAGACTTCGTGCGACGGCGGCAAGAGCTTCTGGGCACGTGGCGACGGATGGGTGCTGGCTGGTCTGGCCAAGGTGTTGGCCGACATGCCCCAGGATTATAAGCATCGTGACTTCTTTGTGAAGCGCTTCCAGCAGCTGGCTGAGGGTGTTGCGCGTGTGCAGCGTCCCGATGGTTACTGGAGCCGCTCGATGCTCTGCGAAGGTGATGCGCCCGGACCTGAAACTTCGGGAACTGCTTTCTTCTGCTATGGTATGGAGTGGGGCGTCAACCATGGCTATCTGGATAAGAACAAATTCGGTCCTGTCATAGAGAAAGCTTGGAACTACTTGTGGAACAAGGCTCTGCAACCTGACTACAGCATCGGCTACGTACAGCCTATCGGAGAGAAGCCCGATCCAACAAAGACGGTCAACGAGAAGTCGCAGGCCCCCTTCGGTACGGGTGCATGGCTGCTGGCTGCCTGTGAACGAGTTCGTTACCTCGACGGTTCTGCAAAGGGTAAGGACGTAAAGCCCGGGCAACCTGCCATCTCGGGTATTTCACCCCAGAAATGCGTGATGAAGATTGTCAAGAATCCCACCGACATGGAGCGTCAGGACGTCATCGAGCTGGATGGAAAGTCCATTTTTGCAAAGCTTGAAATGCCCGTTTGCCGTCATCTCGTCATCACCGATGGCGATCAGGTTGAAGTTCCCTACCAGATTACTCATGATGGCAACATCCTCCTTCAGGCCTTCGTGGCTCCCAAGGGTGAAGCACGTTTCAATATTCATAAAGGTGAACCCCGCCAGTACCGCCTCGACTGCAACGGTCGTATCTATCCTAATCGTGAGGATGACCTGGCGTGGGAAAATGATAAGAATGCATGGCGTTTCTATGGTCCAAAGATGCACAACAAGGGCGTGAATGGATTCGATACCTTCACCAAGAACGTTACTTATCCCATTCAGGATAAGCTTTACCAGAGCGAGTTGGGCAGCTACGGCCTCAATAGCCGTTTGCAGAAAGCCGGTCGTGGTGGCGAGTGGAACCAACTGCATCGCGACAACTACACCTACCATCGCAACCGTGGCGAGGGCATGGACGCCTACACCGTGGGTGCCACGCTCGGAGCCGGTGCGCCTGCCTTGATGAATGGCGATGACCTCATCCTTCCCGATGTCTACGAGAAGGCTGAGATCGTGGAGAATGGTCCTCTGCGCTTCAACGTTATACTTACCATGTACGAGCAGAATGGCGTTCGGGAGATTCGCAATATCATGCAGGACAAGGGTAACCACCTGGCCAAGGTCAACGTTTTCTATATCTTTGTCAATGAAGACGCTGCCAGTTTCAAAGATGTCTGTGCAGGTATTGCTGTGCACGAGAGCCAGCCCTCGGCATACGTCATCAACAAGAAGGCGGGCTACATTGCCTATGCCGATGCACTCGACACCCCCAAGGGACAGAACGGCCAGCTCTACATTGGTTGCCTATTCCCTCAGGACGAGATGATCAATGCCAACCAGAAGCAGAAGTTCAACCTCCGTTATCTGCCCCTCAAAGAGAAGAAGAGCGGTGCTGTAGGTCATGTCATCGGACAGACCAAGCTGAAGGCAGAAAAGACACTCGATGACACAAAGCCCATCGCTTCCTACTCTTACTACGTAGGTTCTGCTTGGAGCCGCTACGACGTGCCCAACATGGCCGTTTGGGAGACTCTCCTTCAGGGTTATGCGCAGCAGCTGAAGACTCCGCTCATTGTGGAATAAGGGAATTAAACTATTTTCTTTTTTTCATGTCGTAATAATGTAGGTTTATTAACGAATTATTTATCTGAAACATGAAAAGAAACATGCTTTTGGCAGCAATGACCGTTTTCTCACTTGCTGCATCGGCTCAGGTAGCAGAGGACTTTAAGCCCGCAACTACCAACCAGGAGGGTAAGCAATATCCTATGGTAAACTCACAGCGTATGGTACGTGCACAGATCTCTGCACCTCAGGCAAACAGCGTCAAGTTGGACATCGGTGGTGTGAAGTATGAGATGAAGAAGGACGAGAATGGCGTTTGGACTGGTGAGTCTGCTCCCCAGGACGAAGGTTTCCACTACTACCAGCTGGAGATTGATGGTGCAAGTGTTCCCGATCCAGGAAGCCGTTACTATTATGGAGCCAGCCGTTGGGGAAGTGGTATTGACATCCCTGCTCAGGACGAGGAATTCTATACCGTAAAGAATGTTCCTCAGGGTTCAATCAACGAGGTTTATTATTACAGTACCGTAACCGAGAGCATGCGCCACGGCTACGTCTATCTGCCTGCAGAGTACTACAGCAATCCTACGAAGAAGTTCCCCGTTCTATACCTCCAGCATGGTATGGGCGAGAACGAGACCGGATGGTCTGCTCAGGGTAAGACTGGTATCATCATGGACAACCTGATTGCTGCAGGTAAGGCTGTACCTTTTATTATTTATATGGACAACGGTCTGAATGCTCGTAAGCCCGGTGAACAGCCCATGGGCGGTTTCGGTGGTTTCGGTGGTCAGCGTCCTCAAGGTGCTCCTGGTCAGGGAGGCCAGCGTCCCCAGGGTGCTCCTGGACAGGGTGGTCAGGGCGGTCCCCGTCGTGGTTTCGGTGGTGGCTTCAACTTTGCCGGCGCCTTCCAGGATGTACTTATCAAGGACATCATCCCCATGGTTGAGAAGAACTATCGCGTTATCGCAGACACCGAGCATCGTGCCATGGCCGGTCTCTCAATGGGTGGTATGCAGACTCACTCTATCACCTTAGCTAACCCCACAACCTTCGCTTACGTGGGTATGTTCAGCGGTGGCACATTCAACGTTGACGAACTGACGGATGCCAAGGACTTCAAGAAGACGAATAAGGTTCTTTTCATGAGTTGTGGCGGCAAGGAGAACATGGGTGTTGACAAGGCTGCTGCTGACCTCAAGGGAATCGGCATCAATGCTCACTCTTACGTTTCGCCTGAGACGGCTCACGAGTGGCAGACTTGGCGTCGTAGCCTCTATCAGTTTGCACAGCTTATCTTTAAGAAGTGAGATCCATTGGGGATGAGGCTAAGCCCCTCCTCCTTTCATCTAGTGAAATAAAATTGGGCGATTGTCACTCGACAATCGCCCAATTTCTGTCTGTTCAGTTAGTGTTTCAAAGGGATTCCCTATTCTGGTAGGGCTTCGCAACATGCAATCCATGCGGCAGAAGAGGCATCGCTTGGCATTCGCCAGTCGCCACGGGGCGAGAGTGAGCAGCTACCAACCTTAGGTCCGTCGGGGAGACACGAGCGCTTGAACTGCTGTGCAAAGAAACGGCGGAAGAACGTGGTGAGCCACTTCTTGATGACGGAATTGCTGTATGCTCCATTAAATGCACGCTGAGCAAGATAATAGATCTTGTCGGGACGGAAACCCCAGCGCAGGGTGTAGTAGAGGAAGAAGTCATGAAGTTCGTAGGGTCCAACAAGGTCTTCTGTCTTCTGCGTAATGTTGCCGTTTTCGTCTGCAGGGATAAGCTCGGGACTGATGGGTGTGTCGACGATATCGAGAAGAATAGTGCGTGTGTTCTCGTCGGCGTAGTTGTTTGCCACCCATGCCACAAGGTGCTTGACAAGCGTTTTGGGGACGCTGACGTTGACACCGTACATGGACATGTGGTCGCCGTTGTAGGTAGCCCATCCAAGTGCCAGCTCGCTCAAGTCGCCTGTGCCGACAACAAATCCGTTCATCTGGTTGGCTGCATCCATGAGAATCTGAGTGCGTTCGCGTGCCTGTCCGTTTTCGTAGGTCACGTCATGGTTGTTCATGTCGTGTCCTAAGTCGCGGAAGTGAATGGTGCAAGCTTCCTGGATGTCAATCTCGCGTATGGTAATTCCCATATTCTTCATGAGTTCGACGGCATTGGTGTAGGTGCGGTCGGTTGTACCAAAGCCTGGCATAGTGATGCCGACGATTCCCCTCAGGTCGCGTCCGAGTTTGCGGAAGGTTCGCTCGCAGACGAGCAGCGCCAATGTGGAGTCGAGACCGCCGCTGATGCCGAGGGTTACGGTCTGCGCATTGGTGTGTACAATACGTTTGGCAAGTCCTTCAACCTGGATGTCGAAGATTTCCTCGCAACGCTCGTCGAGTGTCTTGCCCTTGGGTACAAAGGGATGAGGGTCGACGCTTCGGTTTAGAGGGAGTTCTTTCTGGAAGATCATCTCGCTGTCGACAATGTTGATGGGCAGATGCTTAATTGTAGAGGCACAGGCAGCAAAGGTTGTGTTGATGCGACGCTCTGTACGGAGACGATCAACGTCAATGTCGCTGGTGACGAGCTGTGGTGTGAACTGATGACGGACAGCCTCGGTCAGAAGGGATCCGTTCTCGCAAATCATAGCCTTGCCACTGAACACTACATCTTGAGTGCTTTCGCCAAAGCCTGCACCGGCATAGACGTATCCGGCTATGCAACGTGCACTCTGCTGCAGGACAAGACTCTTGAGATAGTTGTACTTGCCGATGCTGTCGTTTGAGGCACTAAGGTTAAAGATAACGTCTGCGCCAAGCATGGACAGGTTGGTGCTTGGAGGATTTGGGGCCCAAAGGTCTTCGCACAGTTCGACGGCGAAGACGCAGCTAGGGGTGTGGAAGAGTTGGTTGGCAACCAGAGGAATCTGCTGTCCGCAACACCAGATGTTTCCGTCGCGGATGTCCTTAGCGCTTGTAAACCAGCGCTGCTCGTAGAATTCCTTGTAATTGGGCAGGTATGTCTTGGGTACGATGCCTAGAATCTTGCCTTTCTGGATGACTGCAGCGCAATTGAGCAGACTGCCACAGTAAGGGAGGGGCAGTCCTACGATCGAGATGATGTCGTAGTTGCGTGAGAAGTCCATCAGGCTGATGAGGGCCATCTCTGCCTCGTCAAGCAGCTGTTGTGACTCGAAGAGGTCTTGACAGGTGTAGCCCGTGATGCATAACTCAGGGAAGCAGACGATCTCAACACCGTTCTGCTCAGCTTGCATGATCAGGCCTTTTATCTGTTCTGTATTGTAACGGCAGTCAGCCACCCGTACACTTGGGATGGCTGCTGCTGTCTTTAAGAATCCGTGAATCATGATAGGTTAAGGGAAATGGCTTGTTTATTTAATAAGGTCTACGCTACGCTTGATGAAGTTAGTGAGCGCCTCACCCTTCAACATGCCATTCTGAAGCAAAGCGAGGTCGATGAGCTGGTGGACGCGGTCACTTCCTGCACCATAGTTGGCAAGGATTTCGCGCTTCTTCTTCTGTTCTGCCTCTATCTTCTCGCTACATTCCTTCATGTCGTCCTTCTCGGCCTGCGTGATATCTTCAGGTTTCTTCTTGTCCTGCTCTTGCTGGAGAACGGCCTTGCGAGCGTTGAGTCCTCTGAGTTCTGCTGCGATTGGCTTGAGTTCTGCTTCGGTACTCTGCTCACTGTCTTCGAGAATTGCCTTTACGAGAGGAGCGTCGGTGTTGAGGACGAGGGTGTACATGTCAGGCATTTCGCCATAGAAGGCCATGCCAGGCTGGATGTGTGCCATCTCCTTCATTCGACGCATGTATTCACTCTGCGTAATCATCACAGGAAGGCTGTCTTCACCCAAGGCTTGTGCCTCAACGTGATATTCTGTCTTCTCGGCCTTGGGCATCTGGCTCTTGAAGATGCTGGAGAGGTTGTCTCCACGTTCTGCTTCAAGGGCATTGCGTTGTGCATCCTCCTTTTGGATGAGGCGGTCGATGGTGTCGCTGTCAACGCGTGTGAAGGTCGTTTTCTCAAGTTTGCCTTCGAGCATCTGCAACAAGGGAGTGTCGAGCTGACCATCCATCATCAGAACGTTGTATCCCTTTGACTCTGCTGCCTGGATGTAGGTGTACTGCGCCTCCTTGTTAGTTGCATAGAGGTAAACGAGCATGTCCTCTTTGTTTTTCTGACTATCCTTGACGAGTGTGTTGTACTCTTCGAGTGTGTAATACTTGTCGTTGGTGTCCTTGAGAAGGAAGTATTTGTTGGCCTTGTCGTAGAAGTCTTCCTGTGAGAGCATTCCGTAATGAATGAAGATCTTGATGTCATCCCACTTCTTCTCGAACTCGGGACGGTCTTGCTTGAATATGCTCTGCAGACGATCGCTAACTTTTTTGGTGATGTAGGTAGAGATCTTCTTGACGTTCTGGTCGCTCTGCAAGTATGAACGACTGACATTGAGGGGGATGTCGGGACTATCGATGACGCCATGAAGGAGTGTAAGGAACTCTGGTACGATGTTCTCGACATTGTCGGTGACGAAGACTTGGTTGCAGAAAAGTTGAATCTTGTTGCGCTGCAAGTCCATGTTGTTCTTAATCTTTGGGAAGTAGAGCACGCCGGTTAGATTGAAGGGGTAATCGACGTTGAGGTGGATCCAGAAGAGAGGCTCGTCCTGCATCGGGTAGAGCTGACGGTAGAACTCCTTGTAATCCTCGTCCTTCAGTTCGGCGGGTTTCTTGGTCCAGATGGGCTCAACACTGTTGATGACATTGTCCTCGTCCGTGTCCTGGTACTTGCCGTCTTTCCACTCCTGCTTTTTGCCGAAGACTACGGGTACGGGCAGGAAACTGCAATATTTTTTCAACAGACCCTCGAGTTTTGATTTCTCAAGGAAGTCCTTGCAGTCGTCGTCAATGTACATTACGATGTCGGTTCCGCGGTCAACCTTTTCAACCTCCTCAATGGTGAATGAGGGTGAACCGTCGCATGACCACTTTTGTGCGGGTGCATCCTGATAGCTCTTGGTGATGATCTCCACCTTCTTGCTTACCATGAATGATGAATAGAAACCAAGACCGAAGTGACCAATGATGGCATTGGCATCGTCCTTGTACTTGTCAAGAAAGTCGTTGGCGCCAGAGAAAGCAATCTGGTTGATGTAACGATCAATCTCGTCGGCGGTAAGTCCGATACCACGGTCGCTGACAGTGATGGTTCCTGCGTCCTTATCGAGGGTGACGCTTACCTTGAGCTCTCCCAGTTCTCCCTTGAAGTCGCCTTTGCCAGCCAACGTTTTCAACTTCTGAGTTGCGTCGACTGCATTGCTTACGATTTCGCGAAGAAAAATCTCATGATCACTGTAGAGGAATTTTTTGATGACGGGGAAAATGTTCTCTGTTGTAACCCCAATGTTTCCAGTTTGCATAGCGTTTTATGTTTTTTTAAAAATGTACAAAGTGTGAATTAATTGGTAAGAATAGTCAGCGTTTCATCCTTGACTTCTGCGCGAAGTATACTGCCCGGTTCGGGTGTTTGGTCGCTCATCATGACCTCGCAGATGGGATCCTCGAGCATTGTCTGGATAGCACGCTTAAGGGGACGGGCGCCGAACTGAATATCGTAACCTTTGCTGCTGAGCAGGTCTTTTGCCTCGTCGGACAGTTGGAGTGTATATCCCATCTCAAACACGCGATGCTTGAGCGGACGCAGCTCGATATCGACGATCCGGCGGATAGAATCCTTGTCTAATTGGTCGAAATAAATGATATCGTCGAGACGGTTAAGAAATTCCGGAGCAAATTGCTTGCCGATGGCCTTTTTGATGACAGAGCGTTCAAACTGCTTGTCGTTCTGTGCGTCTGCTGTCCCAAATCCGACTCCATGGCCGAATTCCTTGAGTTGGCGGGTTCCGCAGTTTGATGTCATGATAATGATTGTGTTGCGGAAGTCGACAGTCGTTCCGTTTCCGTCTGTCAGTCGTCCTTCGTCCATGACTTGAAGGAGGATGTTGAAGACGTCTTGATGAGCTTTCTCTATCTCGTCGAGCAGAACAATGGAATAGGGCTTGCGACGTACACGTTCTGTGAGTTGTCCGCCTTCGTCGTATCCGACATATCCGGGAGGCGCTCCTACCATTCGGCTTACTGTATGTTTCTCCATGTATTCGCTCATGTCGACACGAATAAGTGCATCGTCAGAACCAAACATTTCTTCTGCCAACTTCTTGGCGAGATAAGTCTTTCCGACACCAGTGGGGCCTACAAAAAGGAATGTTCCAATGGGTCTCTTGGGGTCTTTCAGTCCGACACGGCTGCGCTGAATGGCCTTGGCCACTTGTTTTACGGCGTCGTTCTGGCCGATTACATTCTCGTTGAGGATAGTGGCGAGATTGCGTAGGCGCAGGTTCTGCTCTGCATCAATGCGCTGTACGGGGATGCCTGTCATTAACGCAACAACCTCTGCAATCTGGGCAGCATCAACAATACTTCGCTGCTCTTCCTGCTTTTTCTGCCATTCCTCTTGCATCAATTCCAGAGTCTTTTTTGCCTGCTTGAGTTGGTCGCGATAGTCGGCTGCCAGTTCGAAGTTTTGGTCGTTTGCCGCCTGGTTCTTCTTCTCTGTCAGACGCATCACGAGTGCTTCCTGGTTGACAATGTCCTCGCTTACAGGTACATCTTTTATGTGTTCGCGTGCTCCGGCTTCATCCAGGGCATCGAGGGCTTTGTCGGGGAAGCATCTGTCGGAGATGTAGCGCTCGGTAAGGTTCACGCAGGCTTGCAGGGCCTCTGCTGTGTAGCTGACGCCGTGGTGTGTCTCGTAATGCTCCTTGATGTTTGAAAGAATCAGTAGAGTCTCTTCTTTTGTTGTCGGATCCACGATCACCTTTTGGAATCGACGTTCGAGTGCACCGTCTTTCTCAATAGACTTGCGGTACTCGTCGAGTGTGGTTGCTCCAACACATTGAATCTCACCTCGTGACAGTGATGGTTTCAGCATGTTTGCGGCATCCATTGTGCCTGGTGCAGAACCTGCACCAATGATGGTGTGTATCTCGTCGATGAATATAATTATGTCTGGATTCTTTTGCAACTCAGTAATGATGGAACGAATGCGTTCCTCAAACTGTCCGCGGTATTTAGTTCCGGCTACTACTCCGCCCAGGTCAAGCGAAACAACTCGCTTGCCCCAAAGCGAACGGCTGATCTGGTGATTGACGATGCGAAGGGCAAGTCCTTCTACAATGGCACTCTTGCCTACGCCAGGCTGGCCAATCAGTACGGGGTTGTTCTTTTTTCTTCTGCAGAGAATCTGAGCAACGCGCTCGATTTCCTTGTCGCGACCAATGACAGGATCCAACTTGCCAGCCTCGGCCATCTTCGTGAGGTCGGTTCCAAAAGAGTCAAGAGCAGGTGTGGCAGTCTTTCCTGCAGGTTTTGTTGCCGTCTTTGTCTTGCCAATCTTTTCGTTGCCCTCTTCGTCATCGTAGTCGACGAAAGAGAAATTAACGTCTTCCCTGACTTCCGTTTGGGGAGTCAATGCGTTATAAACCTGGTCGTACGTCATCATGTTTTGATTGAGAAGACTGCAAGCTTCGTTGTCGTTTTCATGCAGTATGGCCAGAAGCATGTGCTCGCTCTCGATGGTCTCGCTCTTGAGTCGTGTGGCCTCCAGGACGCAGAGCTTGAGAATCTTGGATGCTTTGGCATCGAGTGACATATCGTCCGGGTGAAGTGCCAGAATGGCAGAATGCTGCCGGGCTGCACTTTCGAGTTGCATCTTTAATTTTTGAGGGCTGTCACAGAACCGGCAAACGAGTTCGCTGGCAGTACAGCGCGTTTCGCGCAACATGCCAAGCATGATGTGGACGGGAGTCACTTCCTCGTTTTGCAGGCGTAGTGCCTCATCTCGGCTATAGCCGAGTATCTGTGACATTTGCGCCGAGAACTTACTTGTCATCATATTATGTTCGTCTTGTCTTTCGACAGGTTTTGTTCTTCGTTTACAATACTTTTCTGTTAAAAATGTTGCAAAGATAATGCCAAATTCCCCAAAATGCACAATTTTCCTAAAAAAATTTCCTTGTTTCTCCAATTTGTCGTATCTTTGTACGAAGTAAAAAAGGCGCAAAAAATGTGGTTCAACAACGCAGAGCGCAAATAAATGCCCTTTACGAGGCGATTTGAGGAAATGCACCTTTCTTCCCAGCGGGCATTTGGTGGCAAATAAATAATCAAAAATATAGAAATGATTGACTCAGAAGACAGAATTATCAAAGTAGACATTGAGCATGAAATGCGAAAGAGCTACATCGACTATAGTATGTCGGTTATCGTAGCTCGTGCCTTGCCCGATGTTAGAGATGGATTCAAACCCGTTCATCGCCGAATACTTTTCGGAATGAAGGAACTGGGTAATACACACAACAAACCTTATAAGAAATGTGCCCGTATCGTAGGTGAGGTGCTTGGTAAGTACCATCCCCACGGTGATAGTTCCGTTTACGGCGCATTGGTACGCCTGGCCCAAGAGTGGAATATGCGTTGCACCCTTGTCGATGGTCAGGGTAACTTCGGATCTGTTGATGGTGACGGCGCTGCTGCTATGCGTTACACGGAAGCGCGTCTTTCGTTGATGGGAGAGGCCATGATGGACGATCTGGAGAAGGATACCGTCGACATGGTCAACAACTTCGATGACACATTAAAGGAACCTACAGTAATGCCAACCCGCATCCCTAACCTTCTGGTAAATGGTGCAACAGGTATTGCAGTAGGTATGGCAACGAATATTCCCACCCACAACCTGGGTGAGGTGCTTGACGCTTGTGTTGCCTTCATCGACGACCAGGAGATGGACAGCGAGTCCTTGATGCAGTATATCAAGGGTCCCGACTTCCCAACCGGTGCATTTATCATGGGCACCAAGGGTATCAAAGATGCTTACGAGACAGGTCGCGGCCGAGTTATAATGCGTGCCAAAGGCGATATTGAGGCCGGTGACCAGCACGACACCATTGTCTTCACCGAGATTCCTTATGGTGTCAACAAAGCAGAACTTATCAAGTACATTGCCGAACTAGTCAAGGAGGGTAAGCTTGAGGGCATCTCGAACGTCAACGATGAGTCGGATCGTGAGGGTATGCGTATCGTTGTAGAGGTTAAGCGTGATGCTAACAGTCGCGTTGTCATGAATAAGTTGTTCAAGATGACTCCCCTGCAGACTTCTTTCAGTGTCAATAGCATCGCACTTGTGAAGGGACGTCCAAAATTGTTGACTCTGCGCGACTGCATTGCCAACTTCGTAGACCATCGTCATGAGGTTGTTATCCGTCGTACCAAGTTCGACTTGCGTAAAGCAGAGGAACGTGCCCACATCCTCGAAGGTCTGATTATCGCAAGTGATAATATCGATGAAGTAGTACATATTATTCGCGGCAGCAAAACGCCTGCAGAGGCACAAACTAACCTGGAGAAACGCTTCGACCTTGACGAATTGCAGTCAAAGGCCATCGTGGATATGCGACTCTCTCAGCTTACAGGTCTGCGCCAAGAGGATTTGCGCAACGAGTATAAGGAGTTGCAAGAAAAGATTAAGTACTTCAATGAAATTCTGACCAACGACGAACTTTGTCGTAAGGTAATGAAGGATGAGTTGATTGAGGTTAAGGAGCAGTTTGCAACACCTCGCAAGACTGTTATTATGCCCAGCGAGGAGGAGTTCAATGCGGAAGACTTCTATGCAGACGACGAGGTTGTCGTTACACTAAGTCATCTAGGTTACATCAAGCGTACACCTCTCACCGAATTCCGCGCTCAGACTCGTGGTGGTGTCGGTTCGAAGGGAAGCAGCACGCGTGACGGCGACTTCCTTGAGAGTATGTACATCGGAACGATGCACAATACAATGATGTTCTTCACTCAGAAGGGTCGTTGCTATTGGCTCAAGATTTATGAAATCGCAGAAGGCGGAAAGAACAACAAGGGTCGTGCCATACAGAATATGCTTATGCTCGACCCCGACGATAAGGTGGAGGCATGCCTTTGCATCCGTAAACTCAGCGATGCAGAGTTCTGTGCTAACCACTATGTCTTCTTCTGCACCGAGCGTGGTGTGATCAAACGCACCTGTTTGAGTGAATACAGCCGTCCTCGTGCTAATGGTGTTATCGCTCTTAATATCAATGAGGGTGACCGTCTGGCAAGCGTTCAGCTTACAAATGGTTCAGACGAGATTGTTATTGCCAATAAGAACGGTCGTGCTATACGCTTCAACGAGACAGATGTTCGTGCTATGGGACGTAGTGCAACCGGCGTTAGCAGTATGATGCTCGACGGGGACGATGACAAGGTAGTTGGCATGGTAGCTGTTAACAATCCTCAGACTGATAGCATTATGGTCATCAGTGAGAAGGGTTTTGGTAAGCGTTCTGCGTTGATGGACGAGGAGGGCAACGATCTTTATCGTAAGACAAGTCGTCGCGCCAAGGGTGTCAAGACGATGGATGTCACCGACAAGACCGGCCAGCTCGTCACCATTCGTGCTGTGGACGACCAGTGCGACCTGATGATAATTAACAAGTCGGGCATTACCATCCGTCTGCATGTTGACACAGTTCGTCAGACAGGTCGTGTGGCTCAGGGTGTTAAACTTATTGACATTACCAAGCGCAACGATGTCATCAGTAGTGTTTGCGTAGTTCCCCGCCAGGAGGATGAGGAAGAAGTAGTCGAGGGAGCTGGACTACCAGCAGACGGCGCACCTGTTGAAGGAGCAATCGACTCTCCTGAGGCAGGAACTAATGAGAGTGATACAAATATCGAAACAAATGAATAATTAACCTAAATATCTTTTATTATTATGAAAAAGGTGTTATTATCTATGGCTGCCCTGCTTTTGGCAAGCAGCCTGTATGCACAGGACGACAAGGCAGCAGCCAAGGCAGCCAAGGAGGCCGAGAAAGTTGCAAAGAAGGAAGCTCAGAACCTCTTCAACGAGGGTATGAAGTGTTTTGAAAAAGCAAATGCTCAGTACAATGAGTTGAACCAGTTCCGTATGATGACTAAGGATCAGGCAAAGGTTGAGGCTAAGCAAAAGGAAGTCGCTGCTGCTGCACTTGACCTCTCAAAGCAGGGTGCTCCCTTGCTCTCTAAGGCTTTTGCTACGGGGCTTGTTGAGGAGAAGAAGTTGTTTGATGGCTATCGAGCTCATGACTTCATGCTCTCCCAGTTGATTAATGCAGAGTTGCAGCATGCTGCTGCAAAGGAACCTTTTGATACCGCTTTCTTTGCAAAAGCAGCAGTCGAGATGTGCGATGCTTGCCACAATCAGCTCAAATATGGCAAGAAGAGTGATGACCAGCAGAAGGTAACGATGGTTCAGGTCGAGGCTAAGTTCCCTCGTCTGCACACTTACCTCGGCTATGCAACTCAGTTTGCAGTTGAGAACAAGGATCTCGATGGTGCATGTGCTGCTTTCGAGAACTACAAGAATTTTGCTCAGAAGTATCCCGAGGTAGCTAACGACGATGCTGTAAAGAACCCTCAGATCAGCAATGCTCAGTTTGCTTTCAATATCTACTTTACAGCTTATCAGATGCATCGTTATGATATTTGTGATAAGTTCTATGATGAGGCTCTCCTGTTTGACGATGCGAATAGTCATGCTTTTGTTGTAAGCAGTCGTCCCCAGATGTATCTTCAGAAGGGTGATACTGTAGCATGGGCAAATGCACTTAAGGAGATGATCAATAGTGATCCCAACTCAAATAATGCTGAGATTGCTGCTCAGAACCTCCTCGCTCACTACAGCCAGAAGGGTGTTGACGAGATGGTGAAGTTCGCTGATGAACTTCTTGCGAAGAACCCCAATAACAAGATCGCAAACTACGGTAAGGGTTATTCTTTCGTGAAGGCGGGTAACTATGCTGAAGCTGTAAAGTACTACGAAAAGTGCGTTGAGGTTGATCCCGAGTACGTAGATGGTAACTACCAGTGCGGTTTCTGCTACTATCAGATTGGTCTCGAGAATGGTCGTAAGATTATGGACAAGAAGTATAAGAGTCAGGCTGAGGCTGACAAGGACAGTGAAGCAAAGGTAAAGGTTTATCTTCGTAAGGCTGCTCCCTATTTCGAGAAGGTACGCGAGTTAAAACCCGAGGATCCCGATCGTTGGGCAGCTGAACTCAAGGTTATTTATACTAACTTGAAGCAAATGGATAAGGTTAAGAGCCTGCCTGATGTAGGTTTCTAATTCTTATACCTTATATATAATATATAGAGCATCGTGCCTAGGCGCGATGCTCTATTCTTTCGCAAAGCGGTAAATGGTAAGTGAACAGATTAGCATATTGGAACATCCTCAGTTAGGACAGTTGTGCATAGTCACAAATGTAAGGGCAAGACGTTTTACCTTCAGGGCTACAGATGATGGTCTTCGTGTCACTGTGCCCAGAAGGTGGTCGAAAAAGGATTTACTGCGTTGTGTGGATGAAATGCTCCCCAAATTGCTGGCGTTGCGTGAGAAGGCCATAAAGAAAGCTGGAGAGAATGAGATAAGACCGGGATTTACCATCGAAACAGATTCCTTTTTTGCTCAGGTGGTAGTAGGGAGGGTAAACCGCCCTGCAGCTCGTCTAAAAGAAGGTAAGTTGGTAATAACTTGTCCGGAGAGGTGCGAAGGCAATCCATATGGGGGTAAGGAACTGCAAGTTTGGTTGGTTCGTGTGATAGAGGATTCTTTGCGCTTTGTATGCAAACAGGTGCTGCCAATGCGCATGGAAGAATTGGCAAAACAATATGGATTTACTTATTCCGATTTGAAGATTCACAAGACCCATGGTCGATGGGGTAGCTGCAGTGCTCGTCGTAACATCAATCTTTCGTTGTATCTTCTTTTGCTACCCCGTGAATTGCAAGATTATGTCATGTTGCATGAGTTGTGTCATACGGAGCAGATGAATCATGGACCGCTCTTTTGGAAACGTTTAAACGAGGTGTCTGGCGGTCGTGCAGAGTTCTTAAGAAGAGAGATGAAGCGCTATGACACAAGTGTTTTCTTTCATAAATAGCCTTAAATGATTTGGATAATTGGTGATAATGTCGTAACTTTGCGGCATTATTGAACAAATCTTGACTATAATGAACAACACCAAGGAGGTCGGAGAACTTTATTTCTGCATGCAAAAGGATGCTGCAGAAATACGTAAAAGTTTGGGAGAGGCATTTGTCACTCCTAATCGAATAGTGGTAATCTTTGTGGATAATGGAAGGCTCAACTTGACCGTAGACGATACTGAGGTTGACTTGACTGACGATTTAATGATGGTGTTGCATCCTATGCAGGAAGTTCGGATAAAAGGAGTTTGTAGTGAAGTGAAGGTGTCAATTATTGCGTTCACGATGGCTATACAAGATGTTGTGATGAAACAATTTAGCCTCAGCTTCTTCAGACACATACATAACATCTTGGTTTGGAAATTGAAGAGCCGTACGCAAAAAGCGCTTCGCTCATTTTATGACTTGTTTGAGTTTAATTATTCTCGTGATTTTGGAAGTGTTTCTACGGAGATTGCCAATAGTCTTTTTACCAACTTTATCCAGATGTTCTATCAGTTAGTCCGCCCGTATGTTGACAACGAAAGCCTTAATGATAAGAACCTTAATACAAGATCGTTGGGAGGACGTTTCTATGTGTTGCTCAATGATCACTACAAACGTGAACATAGCGTACAGTTCTATGCTAATGAGATGTGCATCTCAAGCAAATACCTGACGCAAGTTGTTAAACAACTCTCTGGCAAAACACCCAAAGAACAGATAGACAGACGTATCGGAATGGAGGCTTTGTTTCTGCTTACAAAGTCTACATTAAATATTCAAGAGGTGAGCAATGAATTAGGATTCCCTGACCAAAGTTATTTTGGACGTTTCTTCAAGCGTCTGTTCGGCATCTCACCCTTAACGTATCGAATGAATCCAGATTTAGGTTTCATTGAAAAGTTATCGTTAGAGGGTGGGAAGGTTTGAACTGTTAAGGAATAATTAGGAATTCAAATATTTTTTGCACGAAGTTGTCATTCTCCAAAGATTATGTGGAATAATAATAAAGAAAGAAGACGTGGTTATTTCCACGCCTTCTTTATGTCGTCGATAACCTCGTCATAAACTTCGGCTGTAATTCGGTTGGAAGTAGTAGGGTCGAGTTGGTATTGCTTTGTGAGCGCCTCTTGAATAGAGAGTAATTGATTGTTGGCTTCTTGTGATTTTTTTAGGAATAAATCTTGATTTTCCATGTTTGCCTTTGTGTATACTTTTTTAAGTATAGGGCGCGCCTGCAATTTAAATGCTGTGCGATATTTCTCTGCCGACATTTTCATCATTTCTCGTTGGTATTCCTTCATCTCGGGTGAGAGTGAGTAGGCCGTGTCCATCGACATGTAAATGCTGTCGTGTAAGTAGTCGTCGAGCATGCGTGCTTTCTCTGCTTCAGATGCCGATTGTATGTCGGTGTTGACTAATGGGTCAAGCGATGAACTCTTGCTGAGTGCCCCGTCATCGAAGAGCGTGCTATCAGCTCCAATCAGATCTTGGAAGTCATGTTTTGGTTCCTCCTCCCAGGGATAGAATACCAATAGAGAAAGTAATCCTAATACAATTGAGGCAGTGATAATTATCTGTGCAATTGAACTTCCTTTTGCACGTTTGTTGATGGATGAAAGTAGGGCCTCTGCATCCTTCGGTCGATTGCTTACTTTTTCACTTACAGACTTGCTAACCAGACTTGCGTATTTGTAAGGTAAAGAAGGGTAGGGGTGCAAGTATTGAATGATGCGTCCGATACCGTAAATGTCGGCGCGCTGATCAGGTTCTTCGATGTTGAAAAGTTCGGGCGCAAGTTTTTCGTTTTCTTTGGGCCAGACAATATTTTTAATGGAAACGAAGTCTGATAGGGGAGGCATTAATGTTACAAGGTTTTTTGTGTCCTTCGTAACAAGTATGCTGTGCGGGGTCAACTCAAGAATTTGATTGTCATGTTTATTTACATATTGTACAGCCTCAATCAATCCGGCAATAGTCTTGTCTACCCACTTCTCATTTACGCGCAAGTCGTCTTTCTCTGTCATAAGTTGCGCCAGTGAGATGTATTTGCCAGGTGTTACGTACCAAAAGGGACCTTTGTTGTCATTCTCATAAGTGATGAGGCGCAAACAACATGGGTTGGTATACAGTTCTGTTGTTTGACCAAGTCTGGCAAAGATCTCCATAAAATCCTCATTGTCGAGGAACTGTTGTCTGGGACGACAAACGAGCATTTCCTTACCGTCGTGTTCCTCGACAGCAAGATACATGGCAGCATTGTATGCAATGCGACCAGGCTCTGCATTGTTGTGGTTGGTTAAATGTGACAGATTCATGATTGCAAAATTACATATTCTGATGTTTCCCGCCAAATGTTTTTTGATTTTTTAGAAATCCCAACTTAATTCTAATGTAATTTCTTGTGCGTCTTAACATATTTTTGTACCTTTGCACGCAATTATTACATTTATAATAAGTACGAAGATGCCAAAAATATCCGTTCGCGGTCATGAGATGCCCGAGTCGCCCATTCGTAAACTGGCTCCACTTGCCTTTGACGCTAAACAGCGTGGTGTCCATGTTTACCATTTAAATATCGGACAGCCAGATCTCCCTACTCCCAAGGCAGCCTTGGATGCTATTCGCAATATTGACCGTAAGATTCTCGAATATAGCCCTTCTCAGGGATATCTTAGTTATCGAAAGAAACTGGTTGGTTACTATGAAAAGTATAATATTCATCTGGATGCAGACGATATTATCGTAACAAGTGGCGGTTCTGAGGCCGTTCTATTCAGTTTTATGGCATGCTTGAATCCTGGCGATGAGATTATTGTCCCAGAGCCTGCCTATGCTAATTATATGGCATTTGCAATTTCTGCTGGGGCGGTCATTCGTACTATTGCAACGACTATAGAGGAAGGTTTCTCCCTGCCTAAGGTTGAGAAATTCGAGGAATTGATAAATGAGCGTACTCGTGCTATCTTGATTTGTAATCCGAATAACCCCACGGGTTATCTGTATACAAGACGCGAGATGAACCAGATTCGCGACTTAGTTAAGAAGTATGACTTGTACCTTTTCTCGGATGAGGTTTACCGAGAATTTATTTATACAGGATCTCCATACATCTCAGCTTGCCATCTCGAAGGCATTGAGAATAACGTTGTTCTCATTGATTCTGTTTCAAAACGCTATTCGGAATGTGGCATACGTGTTGGTGCTTTGATCACAAAGAACAAGGAGGTTAGAAAGGCTGTAATGAAGTTCTGTCAAGCACGCCTTTCGCCCCCATTGATAGGACAGATTGCTGCAGAAGCATCGCTTGATGAGCCAGAGGATTATAGCCGCGAAGTATATGATGAATATGTTGAACGTAGAAAGTGCCTCATCGACGGACTGAATCGCATTCCTGGTGTTTACAGTCCAATTCCAATGGGTGCCTTCTACACCGTAGCGAAGTTGCCGGTTGACAATGCGGAAAAATTCTGTGCTTGGTGTTTGAGCGACTTCAATTACGAAGGAGAAACTGTGATGATGGCGCCTGCTGCAGGTTTCTATACGACTCCCGGTGCAGGAATTGACCAGGTTCGACTGGCATATGTCTTGAAAAAAGAGGACTTGACGCGAGCACTTTTCGTTCTTCGCAAGGCACTGGAGGCATATCCCGGTAATACGCAGAAAGGCAAATGAATCTGGCATGGTATATGGCAAGGAGGCTGTATAGCCACGGAGGAGATGTCAAACGCGTCTCCCGCCCTGCCATACGTATTGCCATCGTTGGTGTTTCACTTGGCGTTGCCGTCATGATCATTGCCGTGTGCGTCGTGCTTGGTTTCAAGCAAGAGGTGCAGAATAAGGTGATGGGCATGGGAGGTCATATCCAAGTGCTTAACTATGACTATCAGTTGGACATGGAGCAACATCCTATTGTTGTCGATGATAGTCTGATGAATAAACTGAGAACCGTTGACGGTGTGTCTCATGTTCAGCGTTTCTGCTCTCAACCCGGCATGCTCAAGACTGAAGACAGTTTTCAAGGTGTTGTGCTCAAAGGTGTTGGCCCTGACTATGATTTGTCCTTCCTTCAGGAACATCTCCTTGAAGGCGAACTTATGCCATTCAGCGATTCTGCCAACACACAACGAATCGTTGTTTCGCGTAAGTTGGCCAAACAGTTGAAACTCTCGGTTGGTAGTAAGGTGTATGCCTATTTTTTTGATGGTAATGTTAGAGCACGTCGTTTTACCGTGTCTGGTATCTATGCCACTCACATGAGTGAATTTGACAAGACTATTATCTTTACCGATACTTATACTACTCACAAACTGACTGGATTTGAAGACGATCAGTTTAGTGGGGCAGAGTTGCTTCTGAATGATCTCGAAAGGTTGGATGAAGTTTCAGCCGAGGTTGCTGTACGTGTGAACCATGACATTGACCATTATGGTGCCAACTACACTTCGCCGACAATCAAGGAACTTTATCGAGGCATCTTCTCATGGTTGACGCTGCTTGATACGAATGTTTGGGTGATTCTGTGTCTGATGATAAGTGTGGCCGCATTCACTATGATTAGTGGTTTGCTAATTATCATATTGGAACGTACCCAATTTATCGGAACAATGAAAGCTTTGGGTGCAACGAATGGTAGATTACGCCATCTTTTCCTGTATTTTGCCTCTTTTATCATTTTGAAAGGTATAGTGTGGGGGAATATCATTGGCATAGGAATCGTGGTACTTCAGTATTTTACGGGGATTGTGCATCTTGATGCAGAAACCTATTATGTTGACAGCGTGCCGGTTTCGCTGGCTTGGCTTTTCATTGTACTGATCAATGTCGGAACGCTCTTCGTCTCGTTCCTTGTGTTGGTTTTACCCAGTTATCTGGTAAGTCGTATCCATCCGGCCAAGAGTATTCGATTTGAGTAAAACAAAATTTTTTTAATATATTATGAATAAGATTAAAACTTCTGTTTGTGCTTTACTGTTAGGTTGCCTTGGGCTGAGTGTTTCAAGTTGTGGCGGTACCGACCCCAATCTGATGAATGCATTGGTTATTGGTGGTGCTTCTGTGTTAGGCCAAAAGCTTGGAGCTGATGCAACAAAGATGGCTTTGATCAAAGCCGGTTCTTCTGTTCTGACTGGCGTCATTGCCGCAAAACAAGGTGCCCAAAAAGGTACTCCACAGCAGTTTGCTGGTTCTTATTCTGCCCAGTTGCTGACATACGACGCAAAGAGTAAAGGGTATTTGGAAGCCGGAAAACCTGTTACCGTTTCAGCTACCACGACGCTATATGTACAGAATGGACAGATCGGTAGTGTTTCTTTCCCTGCCGTTCAGGCCAACAATGCAAGTATGGCTCAGGTTACTTTGACCAACCTGGTTGTTGAAAATAATATTTATAAGTTGGGTGATAATAGTACGGCAACCGAAGGTAAATTGACCTACAATGGCCAGACATATGAACTGGAGAATGCATACGTCGAGCTCGGTTTTGGTGACGCTACGTCGTTGAAGTATACCGCTAGCATCTATTTCAACTATAACGAGGAGCTCAAGCAGTATATGTATGCTATGAACTTGACCTTTACCAAGTAAAAGATCTAATAACGAAACAAATTACGACTAATTATGATTGATGCATTGCACATTTTAACGCTCATTGGTTCGGTTGCCATGCTTATGTATGGTATGAAGGTCATGAGTGAAGGCGTTCAGAAGATGGCCGGTGCCAAGTTGCGTAACGTGCTCGGAACCATGACGACAAATCGCTTTACGGGATTGCTGACGGGTTCTTTTATTACAGCTGCTATTCAGTCCTCTACCGCAACCACTGTCATGACAGTGAGTTTTGTTTCTGCCGGTTTACTCTCTTTGGCACAGGCAATCTCTGTCATCATGGGTGCCAACATCGGAACAACCTTTACCGCATGGATCATGGTGCTGGGTGGAAGTTTCGATATGCGTTTGGTCGTGTATACCGCCATTTTTCTAGCCATCGTACTGATTTATAGCAAGAAAAATATCAATCTTGGCGAGTTTATCATGGGTCTTGCACTCATGCTTCTTGGACTCACGACATTGAAGATCAACGCAGCCGAAATGCAACTCGACAGCGTTCCTGCCGTAAAGGATTTCTTCTCCTCAACCAGTCAGTGGGGCTATGGTAGTTATCTTTTGTATTTGCTCGTTGGCGGTTTGCTGACCTGCTGTGTGCAGTCTTCTGCTGCTATCATGGCCATAACCATGACATTGTGTTCAACGGGCGTCTTGGATATTCATATGGGTATCGCACTTGTAATGGGTGAAAACATCGGTACTACCATCACTTCCAACGTGGTGGCAATGTCTGCTTCAACCCAGGCGCGTCGTGCTGCTATGGCCCATTTGATTTTCAATCTTTTTGGTGTAGTTTGGATACTTTGTATTTTCCGTTACTTTGTAGACGGCATCTGCGGATTGTGTGGCGTTGATCCCTATAGCGAGTCTTTGGATAAGAACATGCTGACTGTGGTGTTGGCAGCGTTCCATACATGTTTCAATGTTGCTAATGTGCTTATTCTTATTTGGTTTATTAAACCCATGGAGCGTATTGTTACGTTGATAATTGCAGACAAGAAGGGTGGTGAAGAAGAAGAGTCTAGGCTCCGTTATATCAGCGGTGGTTTGCTTAATACATCTGAGCTGAGCATCCTCGAGGCCCAGAAGGAGATCAATCTGTTTGGCCAGCGTTGTCAGCGTATGTTCGGTATGGTTAGAGAATTGCTGCATACAGAGAAGGATGAAGACTTCACAAAGTTGTTCAGCCGAATAGAGAAGTACGAGAGCATTACCGACAACATGGAGATTGAGATAGCCAATTATTTAAATAAGGTAAGCGAAGGCAGACTTAGTGCAGAATCAAAAGGCGCCATTCAACGTATGCTTCGCGAGGTCGACGAGTTGGAGAGCATTGGTGATTCATGCTTCCATTTGGGGCGTACCATCAATCGCCGTCGTAACTACGCAAACGAGGATTTCACTGAAGATCAGTACAACCACATTCATAATATGATGAATCTTGTAGATTCTGCTCTGGAGCAGATGAACAAGGTGATTTCGCGTGGCGAACATCAGTATGTAGATTTCAATATTAGTTACAATATTGAGCACGAAATAAATAATTATCGTACGCAGATCAAGAACCAGAATCTTAATGACATTAATAATAAAGTATACGATTATCAGATTGGTGTGTTCTACATCGACTTGATCTCCGAATGCGAGAAACTGGGTGACTACGTTGTTAATGTTGTTCAGGCAACAAAGGCACGCCGTACGGAGTAATTGACAAAAATGGATAAGAAGAAAAAGAAGTCAAAAAAGGTCAAACCAAGATGGGTGCTTCCTGCTGGTGTACAGCCTACTGCTATGGATCTGAAAATTATGGAAGCAGAGGCTGCCGGCAAACTGGTACCAAGACCTAAGCTTATAAAAACAACAGAACAGATTGAGGGCATCCGCAAGGCGGGTGTCCTCAATACTGCAGTGCTGGATCATGTGGCCGAGCACATTAAGGCGGGTATGTCTACCAACGAAATTGATAAAATGGTATATGAATATACCACTAAGCATGGTGGCATTCCGGCACCTCTAAATTATGAGGGTTTCCCAAAAAGTTGCTGTACAAGCCTGAATGATGTTGTTTGTCACGGCATTCCATGTGATTGGGAAGTACTAGAGGATGGTGATATCATCAACGTTGATTGTACCACTATAGTTGATGGTTACTATGCGGACGCAAGCCGTATGTTTGTCATCGGAGAAGCAAGTCCGGAAGACCAAAAACTCGTTGACGTTGCATGGGAATGTCTAAAAGTGGGTGAAAAGGTCTGTTCGGAACCCTATGTCTATGTGGGTGATATGGGATATGCTATTGCTCGTCATGCTCATGAAAATGGTTTTACTGTTGTCCGTGATTATTGTGGTCATGGTGTGGGGTGCAAGTTTCATGAAGAACCTGATATTGAACATCATGGGAAACCTGGTACGGGTATGTTGCTCGTTCCCGGCATGGTCTTTACCATTGAACCTATGATAAATATGGGAGACTATGAATGTTGTGCAGATGAAGAAGACGAGACCGGTTGGGTTGTCCTTACGGAAGACGGACTTCCAAGCGCTCAGTGGGAACACACCTATGTGATGACGGAAAATGGTGTTGAAATACTAACGCATTGATGTGCCTTATGGATTCGATATATATATTAGGTATAGAGAGCAGTTGTGATGACACTTCGGCCGCTGTCATCAAGGATGGTGTTCTTCTGAGTAACGTCACTGCGTCGCAGGCTGTTCATGAAGCCTATGGCGGGGTGGTGCCCGAATTAGCCAGTCGTGCCCATCAGCAGAACATTGTTCCCGTCGTTGACCAGGCACTCAAGAAAGCGGGGGTAGAGCGAGAGCAATTGTCCGCCATTGCGTTTACTCGCGGTCCAGGACTCATGGGGTCGCTTCATGTGGGTGTTTCTTTTGCCAAAGGACTCGCTGCATCGTTGGGCATTCCCATGATCGATGTCAACCATTTGCAAGGCCATGTCCTGGCACACTTCATTAAGGATAACCCAGATGAAGTTCATCAGCCCACTTTCCCCTTCTTGTGTCTTCTCGTCAGTGGTGGAAATTCACAAATTGTACTTGTTCGTTCCTACAAAGATATGCAGGTCGTTGGGCAGACCATCGATGATGCTGCTGGCGAATGTATTGATAAATGTAGTAAAGTTATGGGGATGGGCTATCCTGGCGGTCCTATCATCGATCGCCTTGCACGCCAGGGAAATCCCAAGGCTTATCAGTTCTCCCGTCCAAGCATCAAGGGTTATGACTATAGTTTCAGCGGCTTGAAAACCTCGTTTCTCTATTCGCTCCGTGATTGGTTGAAGGGAGATCCCGACTTTATCGAACATCATAAGGAGGACTTGGCAGCCTCTTTGGAGTATACCGTGATCGATATTTTGATGAAGAAACTAAGACAAGCTTCCAAAGACCTCAAGATAAAGCAGGTGGCAGTTGCTGGGGGCGTGTCGGCCAATACCGGACTTCGAAATGCGTTCCAGGACCATGCCAAACGATATGGTTGGACAATATTTATTCCTAAGTTCAGTTATACTACAGACAATGCAGCAATGATTGCAATCACGGGTTATTTCAAATATCTTGAGAAGGATTTTTGTCCCATGGAACTTCCTGCGTTTAGTAGGGTTACGGTGTAAAAAGGCAAAAATGGCGCTTTTTTGAAAGAAAAGTTTGGTGGAACAAAAAAAAGTTCGTATCTTTGCACGCTGTTTGAAAGAAGTTATTTGAATAACTAAAGAAAGGAAAAGAGAGAAATGGCTAAGATTTGTCAAATTACCGGAAAGAAGGCCATGATTGG
>JAKSLN010000036.1 GCA_024401165.1 Bacteroidaceae bacterium | reverse complement strand
TTGAAAGGTTATGGGTTATAGGTTATGGGTTATAGATATTATACATTTTGTTGGCTACCGGCTTGCTGTTTGTTAGATCTTGCAAGGTCAAGGACTTGACCGACGAAGGCTTCGCCATAAACAACATCACGCTCAATGAGGATGGCTCTGTCACCTTCGACTTCTATCATGGTGACGCTCCAACGGCAATCCAAGAGACTAAAGACCGCAAGTCCTTAATGCAGGGTGATGATATCTATTACATTACCCCGAACATCATCGTCCGTAACAGAAAACTGCTGTGGAGAAAATAGAGAAGAATTAAGAGAGAAGAGAAACAACATGGAACAAAAGTTTATAGTATCGGCCAGCCAGACGGCCGAGGTGATGGGGTCTGGCGATATGCCCGTGCTGGCAACGCCGGCCCTGGTGGCGATGATGGAGAATGCTGCCATGCTGGAGGCGCGTGCCCATTTGCAAGAGGGGGAGACGACCGTGGGTGGCAGCATCGATGTGCAGCACCTGAAGCCTTCGCCCATCGGGGCAGAGATTAGGGTGACTGCTACGCTCTCGCTGCACGAGGGCCGTAAGTTTGTCTTTGACATCGAGGCCTATCAGGACGAGGTGCTGGTGGGCAAGGCGGCTCACGTTCGCTTTGCCGTGGATAGGGAGAGGTTTATGGGGAAATTAGGAATTGGGAATTAGGAATGTGTCGAATAACTCTTAATTCTTAATTATGAACTATGACTGCGAAGCTTGATGAACTTTTGCGAATAACTATGAATTATGAATAAGATAGATGTTGCTTTGCAGATTGCCGTCAAGGCTCACGAGGGGCAGACGGATCGCGACGGGAACCCTGTCATCCTGCACCCCCTGACGGTGGGACTGATGGGGCAGACGGACGAGGAGAAGATGGCTGGTTTCCTGCATGATGTGGTGGAGGATGCTGACTATTCGTTCGACGACCTGCTGTTGGCGGGCATACCGAAGGGTGTCGTGGATGCCTTGCGCCTGCTGACCCACGAGAAGGGGATGCCCTACATGGACTACGTGCAGCGCATCATCGACTCGGGCAACCCCATCGCCCTATGGACCAAGTATAACGACTTGCAGCACAACTACGCCCGCGGCAAGGCATATCCCGACCTCCAGGCTAAGCATGGCGCTGCGCTGGAGAGGGTGAAGGCTGCCATCGAGGGCTGCTCGCAGATTGCGCTGTACAAGAAGGAGGAGGACGTGGCGGTGGCCGTCTTTGCCGGTGGTTGCTTCTGGGGCGTGCAGCATCAGTTCGAGAAGATGCCTGGCGTAAGGCGCACCCTGGTGGGCTACACGGGCGGCGAGGAGCGCATGCCCTCGTATGCCCAGGTTCGTGGACACCTGACGCACCACGTAGAGGCTGTGCTGGTGGAGTACGATGCCGCGGTGACGACGTACACGGAGCTCTGCAAACTCTTCTTCGAAATACACGACCCGGCGCAGACCGATGGCGTGGGGCCCGACAAGGGGTCCCAGTACCGCAGCTGCGTGTTCTATCAGGACGAACAGCAACGCAGGGAGACGGAGGCCGTCATCGACATCCTGCGCAGCAAGGGCGACGAGGTCAACACGCTTGTGCTGCCCGCCTCACCGTTCTGGATTGGTGAGGAGTATCATCAGAAGTATTATGAGAAGACGGGTGGCGAGCCTTACTGTCACGTCCGTGTCCGTAAGTTTTAGGTGTTGCTCTAAACTTGTTCGGTAAAACCGAGAAAGTTGAACTATTTTACTAACAGCCAGGCGCAACGTGCCTGCTGGTAGTCGTGCTCGGCCTGAAGCGCTTTGTCTTGCAGGTCGTAGAGCAGGGATGCCTCTTGCAAGTAGTCGAGCAGCGAGAGTTCGCCCAGGTCGAGAGCGCGCTTCAGGAGCGAGAGCGTTGTGCTCTGGGCAAGTGTCTGCCTCAGGCGGTCGGCCAGCTGGCGATGGCTCTCCATGTCTTCCTTGAGGGACTGGCATTGCTGCTCGAACTGGAGGCGCACGTCCTGGGTCTGGGAGCGCTGTGCCTCCTGTCTGGCACGTGTGCTGCGCACGCCAGCACGGTTGCTCCAGAGGGGGATGCTGAGCCCCAGGGTGAGGCCGCGGAACTTCTCTCCGGCCGTGATCTCGGAGACGTAGCCCAGGGTCAGTTCGGGGAGGTTGGCAGCCTGGCTGTTGCGAACCTCCTGGTCTGTGACTCTTTCTTGTGCGTCAAGCAGTTCCATGGTTGCCTGCCTGGTATTTCCCGCGTGGAGGGAGTCGTATGCCGTTGCTGTGTAGGCGACGGCTTTTCCTCCGTTCATCATGCGCAGACGGGCCAGCAGCTTGCGTTGCTCGATGGCCAGTTCGTCGCGTTCGGCCAGCAGGGTGGTGAGGGCAAGCTGGGCCTTGTCGCGCTCCAGACGGGTGGCATCGCCTTGCTTCACTGCCTGCTGGTACTTCTGGACCAACGACTGTGCTGTGGCAATGCGCTCGTCTTGCTGAGCCTGTCGCAGGTTGAGGTAGGTGAGTTCGACGAGCGACTGACGTGCCTCCCCCTCGAGGGTGAGGCGCCGCATCTGCTGCTCGAGGTTCAGTACTTCGTTGCGGTCGCGTGCCAGTCGCCTTTTCATCCCGAAAAGGGTGGCATAGTCGAAGCATTGGGTGATGTTGAGGTCGTGTCGGTTGCCAATGTCGTGGGGTGATCCCCAGAAGAAGTTGAACTCGACCTCCGGGTCGGCCAGCGTCAGGCCGGTCAGGTTCTCTGCCTGGCTGGCTGCGGTGGCGTCGGCTTCGGCCTTGAGGGTGGTGTTGTTGAGCAGGATGCTCTGTACGATGTCCTCTGCCGATTGCTGGGCCGATGCTGGCTGGGCGCCTGCGATGAAGAGGATTAGGGGGAGGAGTAGGTTGCGCATAGCTAATGGTGTACTCTATTCTTTATTCTTTGTTCTTCTGTATACCAAGGGAACGATGAACATGTTGAGCAGGGTGCTGCTGATGAGACCGCCAAGCATGACCTTGGCCATGGGACTCTGAATCTCGTTGCCTGCCAAATCGCCACCCAAGGCAAGGGGAACGAGGGCGAGGGCAGAGGTGAGGGCCGTCATGAGGATGGGGGTGAGGCGTTCGGTACTGCCTTGCAGAATCAGGCTGTCGAGCGGCGTGTTGGGGTGTTGGCGGTGCAGTTCGCCGTAGCGGTCGATGAGCAGGATGCCGTTGCGTGTGGCAATGCCGAAGAGCGAGATGAAGCCGATGATGCTGGGTATGCTCATGATGCCGTCGGTAAGGACGATGGCAAACAAACCGCCAATGAGGGCTAGGGGGAGGTTGATGAGGACGATGGCGCTGAGCTTGGCGTTGCGGAACTGACCGAGCAGAAGCAGGAAGATGATGAGGATGGCGACGGCGCTGAGCAGCAGAAGCGTCTGACTGGCGCTCTCCTCGCTTTCAAACTGGCCTCCGTACTCGAGGCGGTAGCCCTCGGGCAGTTTTATCTGGCTGGCGATGCGCTCCTGCACCTCGTTGACCGTGCTGCGCAGGTCGCGCCCGTTGGCATTGGCCGAGATGACGATTTTACGCTGCGCATTCTCGCGGTTGATGGTGTTGGGACCCGTGGTGCTCTCGACGCTTGCGATGTAGCTGAGGGGTATCTTCACTTTCGCTCCACCCTCGGACGAACTGCTTGCGTCGATCATCAGTTCGCGGATGCGGTCGATGCCGTCACGATCCTCCTCGTCGCACTTCACGACCAGGTCGAAGCGGGCTCCGTCCTCGTAGACTTGGGTCACGACCTCGCCCTCGAGCATTACGCGGATGTGGTTGGCGAACTGTTTGGGCGTGACGCCATACTTGGCCATCAGGTGACGGCGGGGCACGATGCGAAGCTGAGGTCGCTCGACCTGCTGCTCCACGTTGAGGTCGGCCACGCCAGGCACGTCCTCGATGGCCTCCTTGATTTCGTTGGCCAGCGTGTGCATGCGGTTTAGGTCGGTTCCGAAGAGCTTGATGGCGATGTTGGCGCGTGTCCCGCTGAGCATGGCATCAATGCGGTGGGAGATGGGCTGGCCAATCTCGATGGACATGCCAGGCAGGGTGGACAGCTTCTGGCGTACCTCGTCGAGCAGTTCCTGACGCGAGCGGTCCTTCAGGATGAAGGGCGCCTCAATCTCGCTGGTATTCACGCCGAAGGCATGCTCGTCCAACTCGGCGCGACCCGTCTTGCGTGCCACGGTTTGAATCTCGGGGATGCTCATCATCAGCTGCTCGGCTTGGCGGCCCAGCTTGTCTGACTCGTCGAGCGAGATGCCGGGCAGGGTGGAAAGGGAGATGGTATAGGATCCTTCGTTGAAGTTGGGGAGGAAGCTGCGGCCGATGGTGAAGAGAAGCGCCAGCGCCACGAGGAGGAGACCTATGGCGGTTCGTATACATATTTTATAATGTAAAAAGGCCTGCGAGAGCAGTCGCCCGTAGCCCGCCTTGAGACGAGTCACCCAAGCTGGGTCGGACGAGGCGTTCTCGGAACGAGACGGTTTGAGGAGGTAGCTGCAGAGCACGGGCGTCAGTGTCAGGGCCACCACCGTTGACGCAAAGAGGCTGACCATGAAGGCGATGCCGAGAGGAATGAGCATACGTCCCTCGATGCCAGATAGGAAGAAGAGGGGCATGAAGCATATCAGGACGATGAGGGTGGAGTTGAGGATGGGCATGCGCACCTCGCGTGAGGCGTCGTAGATGAGGGAGAGTCGCTCGTTCAGTCCCGTGCCGGCGAACGGCGGAAGGTTGCTGGCGGAAGGGTGGGAGAGGCGCCGGTGTACGTTCTCCACATCCACGATAGCATCGTCGACAAGCGAACCGATGGCGATGGCCATTCCGCCGATGGACATGGTGTTGATGCTCAGTCCGAGGTACTTCAGCGTCAGGATGCTGACGAGCAGACTGACGGGGATGCTGACGAGGGAGATGACGGTGATGCGGACGTTCATGAGGAAGAGGAAGAGCACGATGATGACGAAGATGGCACCTTCCCAGAGCGACTTCTGGATGTTGCTGATGCTGGCATCGATGAAGCGTTCCTGACGGAAGATCTCGCGGTCGACGTGGATGCCCTTGGGCCATTGCGGCATCTGTGCATCCAGGGCCTCGTCGATCTTTCGGGTCAGTTCCTCGGTACTGACATTGGGCTGCTTGGCAATCGTCAGAAGCACGGCAGGTTGGGCGTTGTTGGAGGCGAGTCCGGTCTTGGGCGAGTGGGTGCCAATCTCGATGTCGGCTATCTGCCCGAGCAGGACGGGAACTCCGTTGAGCGTCTTCACGACGGTCTGTCCAAGGTCGTCGATGTTGTGTGCCTGCAGCTCGCCGCGTATGAGGTATTCGTTTCCGTATTCGTAGAGCACGCCTCCCGAGACGTTCTGGTTCATGTCGCGCACAGCTTCCACGACCTCGTCGATGCTCACGTCGTGATGCTTCATGCGTTCGGGGTGCAGCTTGACCTGGTACTCCTTTGTGTCGCCACCCTGTACCGAGACTTGTGAGACGCCTCCGATGCTGAGCAGGAGCGGGCGTATGGTCCAATCGGCAAGGGTGCGAAGGGCCTCCTGGCTGACGCTGTCGCTTGTCAGGCCTACAATCATCACCTCACCCAGGATGCTCGACTGCGGCCCCAGGGTGGGTTTGCCCACGTTGTCGGGCAAGGAGGAGGCTACCTCGGCCAGTTTCTCGTTGACAATTTGGCGGTCGCGATAGATGTCCGTCCCCCAGTCAAACTCAACCCAGACGCATGAGAAACCCGTCTGGCTGCTGCTGCGGACGCGGCGCACGCCCGTGGCACCATTCACGGCCGTTTCGATGGGGAAGCTGACTACGCGCTCCACCTCCTCCGGCGCCATGCCCTGGGCTTCGGTCATGACCACCACCGTGGGGGCGTTGAGGTCGGGGAAGACGTCGACCTCCATCGTCTTGGCCGTGTATAGTCCTGCGATGATGATGAGCAAAGCTGCGGCCAGTATCGCCAACCTGTTCTGGAGCGAAAATCGGATTATCCTGTTCAGCATGTTTAGTCGTTTAGTTGTTTGATCGTTTAGCCTCAAAACCGTATAGCCTCAAAACCTTTAGTGACTGTGACTGTGTGCCTCGGGAATGGCTCCGCTGGCACCGGCAAGCTTGACTTGAATGACACCCTCGACAACGATGCGGTCGCCCGACTGGATTCCCGACAGGATCTCAGTTCGCTGGCCGTTGCTGTGCCCGAGTCTGACCTCGCATTTCTCGTATTCGTGAGGTGCTTCGCCGGGTTCGTCGCTGGGCAACTGGCGGTAGACGTAGTGGATGCCTTGCTCTTCGGTGATGGCACGGATGGGGACGCTCAGGACCTTCTCGCGCACGTTGCCCAAGAGCCAGATGTCGGCAAAAGAACCGGGGATGACGCTGCCGCGGTTGTCGAATTCGAACGTGATGGGGATGTAGGCCGACCCCTCGCTTGCGGAGCGTCCCATGGAGACGAGGTGACCATTGAGCTGACTGACGCGATGCACAGTCTGCTCGTCATAACTCATGATGAAGTTGGCGTCCACGATGCTGGGCATTTCTGCAAAGAACTTCTCGGGCAGTTCGGCACGCAGTTGCAGGTTGCAGTTCTTCGTCACCATGGCGATGGTCTGTCCCACCTCGACGTAGCCCCCTTCGTTCACCAGCACCTGCTTCACGTAGCCCGTCAGCGGTGATGTCGCGCTTGCTCCGCTCTTGTTCTTGCCCGATCCAGCCGTGAGGCGTGCCATCTCATATTCTGCCTCGATGCGCTCGTATTCTTTGCGCGAGATGAGTGTGTCCTCCATCAGACGCTTGGCACGCTCCAGGGCAGCCTGCTTGGCTTTCAGGTCTGCATGGTTCTGCGCCACGGGGTCGCCTCCGGCTATACCCTCGCTGCTGATGACTGCCAGCACTTCGCCCTGACGTATGGTCATGCCTTCAGACAGGTGTTCACGCACGTACCGCAACACGCCGCTGCTCTTGGCGATGACGGCAGCCTCGTCGCCCTGTGCCTCCATCACCTGTCCGCTGACGCGTATGGCAGACTGGAAACTTCCGGGTTTCACTTCCTCGATGGTGAGGCCGGCAGCCTTGGCCTTGTCGGCGCCAAAGATGATGACGCCGCTCTCGCCTTCGTGGGCCTCATGCTCGTGCTCTTCTTCCTTGTGCGAATTGCCTTGACCGCAACTGCAGACAATAAGAGATGCGCACAGGCCCATCCAGGCTGTGCGCATCATGCTATGTGGTTTTCTTTGTTTCATTTTGTCGCTTTTGGGGATGGTGTTCTTCCAATTCGGCGACAAAATTACTGCTTTTTTTTTGCAATCCGGTTGCAAAACTGCCTCGCGGCGCTTAGTTTGTCTGGATAATCAGGAAGTTGGAGACGCTCCAGAAGCGTGCGGGATCCTTGATGGTCAGGATCGTGCCGCCAATCTGCTTGTCCAGTTCGTAGCTGCCTTCGGGCACGGCGGTCAGGATCTTTGCCTTGCGAGGCAGGTTGAGCTGACGGGTGGTGCGGATGTCGATGCGGTCGAACTTTGAGAGGTCGATGTGGCTATAGTCCACCTTCTTCTTCTGGAGGAAACCGCCCGACAGGAGACCGTCGGCTTTTAACTCCTTGGGCGAACCCATGCGGATGTAGCCCGTGTTGAGCTCGGCATCTTGCTGCTGGATGGTGTTCTTCTGCTCGGAGATGGTTTGCTGCTGTTGACCGATGGTGGTCTGCTGCTCGTCCTGTACCGCCTGCATGCTGACTACGGTGTTGCGCAACTCGGCGATGTCCTTGCGGCTGTCATCCAGGTCGATGCGCAGCTGCTCCAGTTCCTTCTCCTTCTGTTCAACCTGCTCTTTCAACGCGCTTATGATGGTGCGCAGCTTCTTGGCGTCGCCCTGAGCGTTGGCCAGTTTCTTCTCTAGTTCGGTGATGCGTTCGCGATGGCGCGCCAGAATCTCACGGGCATGGTCCAGCTGCTCCTTCATCTTTTTGCGGCTGATGCTCTTTCCCTCGCCAGGCGTAGCGTTCATGACGATTTCCTGCTCCTCGATGGTAATGCTGTCCAGACCATCGGAGAGGACGGTAAGGTACTCCTGCAGGTCCTCGTACTCCAAGCGCCCCTGCTTGTTCACCATTTCCAGAGAGTCGATTTTCTCGCGTTGGGCACGTTCCTTGGCCGACTCTCCACACGAGAGCATGGCACCTGACATACAAAGCGAAAGGGTCAGTATGCCGGCTGTGCGTAGGTTCTTGATTGTTTTCATTTTTTCGTTCGTTTAATTGTTTATATGTGATGATTTTCCGGGACGATGAAAAAGATGCTGCGGCATTTGCAAAGGAGCGCATGGGCACGAAAAAAGAGGCGGAGCGGGAAGTAACCGGCTGGCCTAGGGCAGCCGGTTGAAAGGCGCTGCGGGATTTTCAAAAAGGCGCTGCGGTAATTTTGAAGAGTCGTGGCAGGTTTTCTGAAGTTGTGCTGCATGCTCCCTTTTTCGTCTGTCGGGAGATTATTTCTTGTTGGTGTATTCGTGGTCGACGACAAACTTTCCGTGCTCGTCGATGTAGCGGTAGACGATGGTGGCGCAGTCCAGCAGGTCCTTGATGTCGGGGTTCTTGAGCTGCTCCTTCTCCTGCTTGCGGATGCCTTCGGAATCAGCAATCTCCTTTGCTTTGGTAAAGATGATCTGGTAGACGTTGACAAGCTTGCCATCCTCGACCAGGATGTCGTAGTACTTCAGGCCGTCCTGCACTTCGACGGGAAACTTGATGGCATTCTTCGTGTCGGTGACAATCTGGTCGAGGTCGAAGGCCACCAAGGCGCGCTTGGGGGCCGTCTCTTCCTGAGTGGACTGGACCGAGTCGCCAACTTCGGTCTGTGCCTGCTGCGTTGAGTCGGTCTGCTCGCTGGTTTCTTCGGAGGGTTGGGCTTTCTGGGTACATGCGGTCAGCAAACCGCAGATGGTCAACAGCATGGCTGCTGCAAAAGTCTTTGTTTTCATATCTTTGTTTTTATTTATTTATAAGGAATATAGCGGGTACCTTGCTGAGGTCGGGAAGTTGTTGCTTTTTCCATTTCTCGATGGTGAAGGTGCGTATCCATTCGTCTGCTGTGGTGATGCCGGCTGCAATGCACATACGGGTTTGGGGGCGCAGCGAAGCCAGCATCGACTGGAACATCTTCTGGTTGCGGTAGGGCGTTTCGATGAAGAGCTGTGTCTGCCCTTCGTTCCAGGCTCTCGACTCCAACGACTTCAGACGCTTGGCGCGCTCGGTGGGGTCGACGGGCAGGTAGCCGTTGAAGGCAAACGACTGGCCGCCCAGTCCGCTGCTCATCACGGCCAGTATCATGCTCGAGGGGCCGACAAGGGGAATCACCCTCAGTCCCTCGCGCTGGGCGATGGCCACGACGTCGGCTCCAGGGTCGGCAACGGCAGGGCATCCGGCTTCGCTGATGACGCCAATCGATTCGCCCTTGCGCAGGGGCTCCAGGTACTGGCTGAATTGTTTGGGGTCGGCATGCTTGCCCATCTCCATGAACGTAGAATCGTCGATGGGAAATTCACGGTCTACCTTTCGGAGGAAGCGGCGAGCCGAACGTATGTCCTCGACGATGAAGTGGCGCAACTGCATGATGACGTCGTGGTTGTAAGGCGGCAGTACTTGCCCGATGGTGGTGTCACCCAATGTGACAGGGATTAAATATAATGCACAATCCATAATTAATACTCGTCTAGTCCGTCAATATATTTCTTCAGCCGTCGGTAGAAGGGGTGGCGGCAGAGGGTGGTGTCATCGCCGATGAGGATGAGCTTCATGCGGGCGCGGGTGATGGCCACGTTCATGCGCCGTAGGTCACGCAGGAAGCCCACCTGTCCCTCGTTGTTCGAGCGTACCATCGAAATGATGATGACGTCGCGCTCCTGCCCTTGGAAGCCGTCTACCGTGTTGATGGTGATCAGGCTGCGGAAGGGTTTGAAGAAGGCGTTGCGCTTGATGAGTTGGCGCAGCAGTCGCACTTGTCCTCGGTAGGGGGAGATGAGTCCCACGTCTATCTTCTCGTAGAGGATGCGGTCCTTGCCAATCTTCTCGAAGTACTGTTGGAGAATCTTGACCGTCAGTTCCGCCTCGAAAGGGTTGACGCGTGTGGTTCCGTCCTCACTCTCCGTAAAGTCACCCTCGCTGCTTACCCATTCGATGGCCGTGTCCCAGTCCAGAATGCCACGGTACTTCACGCTCGGGTCGCTCTCGAGCAGACCGTCATAGAACTCCTGGTTGGGGAACTGCATGATGGCGTCGCACATGCGGTACTGTCGGCGCAGCAGAGTGACGCTCTTGGGCTGGTTGTCCACGATGTACTGCATTAGGGTCTTGTCGAGTCCGCCGCTGATGGCCTCCGGGCATTTGATGGTGGGAGGCAGCTGGCGGTGGTCGCCAGCCAGAATGACGCGGTCGGCCTTGGGGATGGCAATCCAGCATGCTGCCTCGAGGGCCTGGGCAGCCTCGTCGATGAAGAGGGTGCCGAAGCGACGCCCCATGAGCAGGCGGTTGGCAGAGCCTGTCAGGGTACAGGCGACGACGCGAGCCTCGTTGAAGAGCTGCTCTTGGATGCTGTATTCCAGTTCGGTGGCACGGTCACGTAGGCGGCTCACCTTCTGCTGGAACGACTCAGTGTTGCCGTGCTTGCGCTGGGCGTACAGGTCGCGAATGGCCTTTCGTATGCTCCAAAGCTGAGTGTACTGTGGATGGCTCTCGAAGCGTCGCTCAAAGGTTTGCCCCAGCATGCGGTCGTTCACGCGGGTTGGGTTGCCGATGCGTAGCACGTTCACGCCACGGTCGCACAACTTCTCCGCAATCCAGTCGACGGCCATGTTGCTTTGTGCACACACCAGCACTTGTGTCTCGCGGTGCAGGGTCTCGTAGATGGCCTCGACCAGCGTTGTCGTCTTGCCGGTCCCGGGAGGACCGTGTACGACGGCCACATCCTTGGCCCAAAGCACGTCGTTGACGGCCTGTTCCTGCGAAGGGTTGAGCCAGGGGAAACGTTGGGGCAGGAAGGTGAATTTGTGGGTGGGGGCAGAAGTGTGGCAGATGTCTCTCAGTTCGGCCAGGCGGTTGCCCTTGGCGGCGATGACGTGATCCAGCGCCTCAAACATTAGGCGGTAGGTCGTTTCGTCCAGAGACAACTGTATGCCCAATCGGTCCGTGTTCTGCACTTGCAGGAGGGCGTCTTGTGAAGGAAGGGTGACGACCATGCGGTCGCCCTCGATGTAGCTCACGGTGCAGCTCCAACTTGTCACCTTCTTGTCCTTGGTCGGGTCGCCTCCGTTGGATGTCTTTGTCTTGCCTCCCTTTTGTCCAAGGATGTTCAGCATCCCCGATGCGTCTTCGGAAAAGAAGCAGACGGGTTTGCCTGGCTCGAAGTTGTGCTCCTCGTCGAGGTTCTCGGTGCGGCTCACTTCCACGACCAACTGGTCCAGCGAGTTGTAGTACGAACGTCCCACACGCAGGGGGAACCAGCATACGCCATGACGTATCTTGCGTCCTATGCTTGTCGCCTCTGTCTGCCGGCGGAATTGTTCTCTTTCGTACTCAAATTCCTTCTGCAGCAGTATTCTTTGTTCTTCCAGTGCACGAATCATGGTGGCAAAGGTACACATTATTTATTATATAGCAAAGGAAATAGGACTAATTAACACGAGAAAGAGTGGGGCTGCATCTCTTTCCTCGACAATGGGAGTGTGCTCCGTCTTTTCTGGTTGTGCAACAACGAAAATGTGTGCAATCGAACCGAAAAGTGCAAATTGAATTGACATAAGTCAAGAAAGGGGAAGAATTTTGCGTCTTTTTGTTATGAAATCTTGCTGCGAATGGAAAAAGCCGTACCTTTGCAATGTGTTTTTCATGGTATTAGATTTAAGGTTAACAGAAGATTGGTTGTCGGGATGACAACCTTCTTTTTTTATACACCCTCTAATCTGTTCAGAATGAAAACGAACGAATAACGAATCTCCTAAACGAAAAGAATAGAATGGCAGAACAATTTGATATCCCTCAGGGCACAAAGGAAGAGCGCTACGAGGCGCTGCTCCCCCAGATTGCTTCCGTTGTTGAGGACGAGCCCGACCTGATTGCCAACATGGCCAATGTGGCAAGCATGCTTCACGAAGCCTTTGGTTTCTGGTGGACTGGATTCTATCGTGTGCTGGACGGTGTATTGGTGCTCGGACCTTTCCAGGGTCCCCTTGCCTGTACGCGTATAAAATTAGGTAAGGGTGTTTGCGGAACGGCTTGGCAGCAGGCAGCCACGGTTGTCGTGCCCGATGTAGACCAGTTCCCCGGCCACATCGCTTGCTCTTCGGCTTCGAGGAGCGAGATCGTAGTCCCTCTCAAGCAGGCTGGTGAGGTTGTTGCCGTGCTGGACATCGACAGTGCCGAACTCAATACATTCGACGAGGTAGACAAGTGTTATCTGGAGCAGGTTGCCGCCCTCCTGGTAGCAAAGGAGGTGGTATCCTAATCATAATCGAAGCAATGAATATACTAAAGCGTTTGAGTGACTTGTTGAGTCAGAAGGCAAGTCTGTTTGTCATCCTGGTTGCCCTTGTCACCTTTATGGCGCCTTCCCTTTTCATGTGGGTGAAAGGCGTGACTCAGACCGTTATCCTTGGCATCATCATGCTGACCATGGGACTGACGCTTACGCCTACCGACTTCCGCAATTTGGCCAAGCGTCCGATGGATATTCTCATCGGTTCGGTGGCACAGTTTAGCATCATGCCTTTGGTGGCATATACCCTGACGTGGCTCTTCGGCTTGGTTCCTGCCTTTGCACCCTATTCCACGGCGATGGCCATCGGCATCATCCTGGTTGGATGCTGTCCGGGTGGTGTTTCCAGTAACATCATGTCGTTCCTTTGCAAGGGTGACGTTGCCTACTCCGTCGGCATGACGTGTGCCAGTACGCTGATGGCGCCATTTCTCACGCCTTTGCTTGTGCTTTGGCTGGCGGGTGCCAAAGTGGATGTGGATGCGATAGGTATGTTTCAGCAAATCCTGATTGTGACCATCATTCCCATTGCCATTGGCTTTTTCCTGAATCTGAAGTTGGGCAATAAGGAAGTCTTCGGCAAGATACAGCAATGCATGCCTGGAGTCTCGGTTGTCAGTCTGGCATGCATCGTGGGAGGTGTTGTTTCCACCGTTCACAACGACTTGGTGCAGAATGGTTTGTTACTCTTCCTGCTTACCTTTGGCATGGTCTTTTGTCACAACACCATCGGCTACTTGTTGGGCTACACCGTGGGGCGCCTTTTCGCTTTCAACAAGGCCAAGCGCCGCACCATCAGCATCGAGGTCGGCATGCAGAACGCCGGTCTTGGCACGAACCTGGCCATGACCTTCTTTGTTGCCACCAACCCGCTAGCAGTCGTTCCCTGTGCCATCTCTTGTGCATGGCACTCGATTAGTGGAACCATTCTTGCCAACCTATTTGCTCGTCGCGACAAAAACAAGGGCCGTTAGGTTGGAGATAGGGCTTATCCGTGAATGAAGGAGGTAATCTTGTTGAGAATGCCTCCGTTGGGTTTGCGGAAGAGATAATCAATCTTTTTGATGTAGCCTGAGCGGCAGAAGACAACGACGCTGTCGCCGGGCTGAATGAGGGTGTCGCCATTGATGGGACTACCCACGTTGTTGCGCACCAAACCACCGAGGGTGACGCCTTCGGGCAGTCGGATGTCGCGTATGGGACTTTGGGTAATGGGCGAATCCTCGCCGGCAATGAATTCTGCCACGTCGGCGTTTGCCACGTTGAGGCACTTCATGTTGTTGACGTCGGCGTTGAGCATCATCTGGTAGATGTGGCTGGCGGCGATGGTCTTCTTATTCAGGATGGTGCCGATATCCAGTTTCTCTGCCATGTCGATGTAGTCGGTGTTTTCGCACAATGCCACCGTCTTGCGCACGCCCAGTCGCTTGGCAGCCAGGCAGGCTAGGATGTTGGTCTCCGTCTCGGGGGAGAGCGCGCAGAAGGCCTGCGTGTCGCGGATTCCCTCGTCAATCAGCAGCTGCGTGTCGCGTCCGTCGCCCTGGATGACCATGATGTCGTCGGTGTTCACCAGGTCGTTTAGGCGCGTGCATCGTTCTGCACTCTGCTCGATAATCTTAATTGACATGTAGTCGGGCTTCATGTTGGCAACGTGAACACTAGTACGTCCGCCACCCATGATGAGCACGTTCTTGACGTCGGCGTAGTCCTCCTTACCCACTAGTTCGCGGATGTAGGGGATGTATTTCTTGGTGGTCATGAAGTAGGCGATGTCGCCCAGTTTCAGTTCGTCACGACCGCTGGGAATGATGGTCTCGTTGTTGTGCTTAATGGCTACAATATGGTAGGGGGAATTGGGTGGGCAGAGATCGCGCAGGGCGATGTTGAGCACCTTGGCTGTCTCGCGCAGTTTAATGCCTAGCATGACAAGGGCTCCGTCGTGCACTTCCCAGTACTGGCGTACCCAGGAGCGTTTCAGACCGTCGATGATTTCTCTGGCAGCCAGTTGCTCGGGATAGATGAGCGAGTCGATGCCCAGTTGCATGAAGAACTCCTGATGCTGGCGTTGCATGTACTCTGCGTTGTCCACGCGTGCTACCGTCTTCTTGGCTCCCAGTTTGTGAGCTAGCATGCAGCAGGTGATGTTGCGCGTTTCGTGCGGAGTGACGGCAATGAAGAGGTCCGTCTGGCTGACACCTGCCTCCTTCAGTGCCATGATGCTGGTTGGCGGATTGTTGAAGGTGATGAGGTCGTAGTTGCCAGCCTGTGTCAGTGCCTCGGTCTTCTCTGGACTCTCGTCGATGACCGTGATGTTGTGGTTCTCGGTACTGAGCAACTTGGCCAGATGCGTACCTACGGCACCTGCTCCTGCGATGATAATCTTCATGTCTTATTATTTACGTAGTAGTTCCTCCTTGATTGCTTCCTCGTCGATGCCGACAATCTGCTGCAGTTGGGGTACGGTACCGTGCTCTACGAATTCGTCGGGCAAACCCAGTCGTGTGACTTGGGGGTGGTAACCGTTCTCCATCATGTATTCTATTACCGCTGTGCCTAAACCTCCATTTTTTGCACCGTCCTCCAGGGTGACGATGCGGTGGAACTGCTGACCCACCTCCTTCAGTATGTCGGTGTCGATGGGTTTCAGGAATCGCATGTCATAGTGTGCGACCGTCAGCTCGCGGCCTTCGGTCTTGGCTTGCTCCTCTGCCTTCTGGATGGCCTTTTGGGCCGTGTTGCCCAGGGGACCGATGCTCAGTAGGGCAACGTTGGCGCCCTCTTTCAGTTTGCGTCCCTTGCCAACCGTCAGCGCTTGCATGGGGCATTGCCAATCGGCGTGCTCGGCCCGGCCGCGGGGGTAGCGGATGACGAAGGGGCCTTGGTTGGGCAACTGTGCCGTGTACATCATGTGGCGCAGTTCGTGCTCGTCCATGGGCGAGCAAATGGTGAGGTGGGGGATAGGTCGCAGGGCTGCCATGTCGAAGGCGCCGTGGTGCGTGGCACCATCTTCGCCCACCAGTCCGGCACGGTCGAAGCAGAAGACCACGTTCAGTCTTTCTATGGCTACGTCATGTATGATGTTGTCGTAGGCTCGTTGCGCAAAGGCTGAGTAGATGTTGCAGAAGGGAATCATGCCCTCGCTTGCCAGTCCGCCAGCGAAGGTTACTGCATGTCCTTCGGCAATGCCAACGTCGAAGGCGCGGTGGGGCATTTCCTGCATCATGATGTTCAGGGAACAACCCGTTGGCATGGCGGGTGTGATGCCCACGATGCGGTCGTTCTTGCGAGCCAGTTCCAGTATGGTGTGTCCGAAGACATCCTGGTAGCGTGGAGGCAGATTGTCCTCGTTGCTCACGATGCGCTCTCCTGTCTCTGGGTCAAACTTGCCTGGGGCGTGGAACACTGTAGGCTGCTTCTCGGCAGGGTCGTAACCCTTTCCCTTGCGGGTGTGCAGATGCAGCAGTTTGGGACCGTGCATGTCCTTGATGCTGCGTAGGGTGCGCACCAGTTCGATGACATCGTGTCCGTCCGCCGGGCCGAAGTAGCGTATGTTCATGCCCTCAAAGATGTTCTGCTGGTTGTTCAGCAGCGCCTTCATGGCATTGTTGAACGAAATGATTTGTTTGCGTCTGTCCTCGTTGATCCACCCCCATTGCATCAGTCGCTGCGAGGCCCTGTAGCGCAGGTTGTTGTAGGTGCTTCCCGTGTGCAGATGGTGCAAGTAGTGTTTCATGCCACCCACGCTGCGGTCGATGCTCATGTTGTTGTCGTTCAAGATGATCAGCATGTCGTTGGCCGTTCCGGATGCATTGTTCAGTCCCTCGAAGGCCAGACCGCCAGTCATCGAACCGTCGCCGATGACGGCCACCACCTTGCGCTTGTTCTGGCAGATGCGGTCGGCCACCGCCATGCCCAGAGCCGCCGAGATGCTGTTGCTGGCGTGACCGCAAGTGAACGTGTCGTACTCACTCTCGGTAGGCGAGGGGAAAGGGTGCAGTCCACCCAGCTTACGGTTCGTCCCGAACTGTTCCCGTCGTCCCGTCAGCATCTTGTGGGCATAGGCCTGATGGCCTACATCCCAGACAATACGGTCGTTGGGAGTATCGAAGACGTAGTGCAAGGCTACGGTAATCTCGACAACGCCAAGCGAAGAGGCAAAGTGTCCGGGATTCTGACTCAGTTCCTGGACGAGGCAAGTCCTCAGTTCGTCGCACACTCTGGGCAATTCCTCAAGTGGCAGTTTCCTCAGGTCGGCTGGCGAGTATATGGAATGAAGCAACATTACTGTCTTGTCGTTCTGCATCATTTACGCATAAATTTGCGCAAATTTACAAAAAAGAATTGATAAACCTTGTTCAAAGAATCAGAATTTGTTAAAATGTTTAACGATTTAGGCCCTCGGCAAGAAGAAAACTCGCAAAGAGAACCTATTATCACCAAAAATATGTAATTTTGCACAAATAAAGACGTGCGAAAGCGGAAAACGGGAAGATGAGACCGGAAGATACACATGAAATCAGGCATTCGGTGGTGCTGCCAGCTCCCTTGCTGCGCCCCATTCGGCCAGGCGAAGGCTTGGTTATGCTCGGTTCGTGCTTTGCCCAATACATGGGCGAGAAGTTGCAGGCAGAGGGCTACGACGTCGCTGTCAATCCGCTCGGCACACTCTTCAACCCTTTCAGCATACACCACACCGTCCATGCAGCCTTGCAGGCCTATGACATCGACATGCCTGTCTTTCCCGTTGATGGTGAATGGCGCTGCTGGTGGGCCAATACTCGTGTCAAGGCATCTACCCGTGAATCCCTTGTTGCGGAACTCCGCGAGCGCTATGCCGACCTCGGGAAGCAGCTGCGCCAGGCCCGTCACCTCGTGCTCACCCTCGGTACCAATGTCTGTTACTGCCTTCGTGCATCTGCCCAGGCACCCTTTCCCCTGCCTGACGGACTCGTCGTCACCAACTGCCAGCGCCAGCCTGACAGCTATTTCCGGGAGTGGCGCGCTTCGGTCGACGATGTCGTGACTGCCTTGACTGCGCTGGTAGAGGAACTCTTGCAGGTCAACCCCGACGTGCAGGTCATCCTCACCGTCAGTCCCTATCGCTATGCTAAGTACGGTTACCATGGCAGCCAGCTCTCCAAGGCTACGCTGCTGTTGGCCGAGGATGCTCTCGTGCGTCGTTTCCCCCAGCATTGCTGCTATTTTCCCGCCTACGAAATCCTACTCGACGAGTTGCGCGACTACCGTTATTATGCGCCCGACGGTCACCATCCCGGTCCTGACGCCATCGATGCCATCTGGCAGCGGTTCAGCGCATTGCTCGGGAGTTAATCACCCATTGTCAAATCCCCATCTCAATCGTTTCCCCGTGAACATAGAAACCATATCCACCCTCATAGGCGCCTGCCGTCAAGGCGATTGCGACGTGCAGGTCAAGTGGCTCCTGACCGACAGTCGCAGCCTCTGTTTCCCCGAGGACACCCTCTTCTTTGCCATCCGCACCTCACGAGGCGATGGCCATCGCTACATACCCTCTCTGTATAGGCGTGGTGTCCGGGCTTTCGTCGTGAGTCAGCAGCCCGAGGTGTCCTACCCCGATGCCACCTTCCTCCTTGTCCCCGACACGCTGCGTGCCTTGCAGCGACTTGCCGAGCGCCATCGCGAGCGCTTCGACGTGCCAGTTATTGGCATTGCTGGCAGTAATGGCAAGACCACCGTCAAGGAATGGCTTTACCAGATGCTTTCGCCCGAGCGTACAGTCACCCGCAGTCCTCGCAGTTATAACAGTCAGATTGGCGTTCCGCTCAGCGTCTGGAACTTGGAGGAGCAGACTCAGTTGGCCATCTTCGAGGCCGGCATCAGCCAACCAGGCGAGATGGCTGCCCTCGAACGCATCATTCAACCCACCATTGGCATCTTTACCTGTCTGGGCGATGCTCATCAGGAGAACTTCGAGTCGCTCGAACAAAAGTGCCTCGAGAAGATGCAACTCTTTCGCCATGCCGAGGTGCTCTTCTGCCCCTTCGGCAGCGAAATCATCCGCAGCTGCATTCAGCAGATAGGTTTTCAGGGACGGGTGATAGAGTGGGGCAGTACGCCCAGTCGCAACGGCTTGCAGGACGACAAACTCCTCTGTGCTGCCATGTGCCGCTACTTGGGCATGGACGAAGATGTCATCCAGCAGCGTCTCGACGCCTTGCAACCTTTGGCCATGCGCCTTGAAGTCAAGGAGGGACGCCACGGGTGCACCCTCATCAACGACAGCTACAACAGCGATCTTGGCAGCCTCGATATCGCCCTCGACTTCATGGCTCGCCGCGCCGACGGCAAGGAGCGCAAGCACGTCCTCGTGCTCAGCGACATGGAGCAGGTAGGTCTTCCTGCCTCCACGCTTTACTCCCGTGTGGCAGCCCTCGTGGCCGGACGTGGTATCAGCCGTTTCTTCGGCGTCGGCCCTCAACTTTGTGCTCAGGCCCATCTCTTCGAGTCCACAGGCGTCCAATTGGCCTTCTTCCCCAGCACCGACCAGCTTCTCGCCAGTCCGGCCTTCCTGTCGTTGCGCGATGAGGTTGTGCTGATCAAGGGGGCCCGAAGTTTCCATTTTGAAAATATCACCGAACAACTCGAGATGAAGGTTCACGAGACCATCCTCGAGGTCAACCTCAACGCTGTCATTGACAACCTAAACTATTATCGCAGTTTCCTTAAACCCGAGACCAAGATGGTCTGCATGATCAAGGCCTCCGGTTACGGTGCCGGCAGTGTTGAACTGGCCCGCACGTTGCAGGATAGTCGGGTCGATTATCTGGCCGTTGCTGTGGCCGACGAGGGTGTCGAACTGCGCCGCGCAGGCATTACGGCAGGCATCATCATCATGAATCCCGAGATGACCAGCTTCCGCACCCTTTTCCGTCATCGTCTCGAACCTGAGGTCTACAGTTTCCGCTTGCTCGATGCCTTGATAGAGGCTGCCGAGCGTGAAGGTATTACAGGTTTTCCTGTTCACATCAAGCTCGACACCGGCATGCACCGTCTCGGCTTTGATCCTCTTACTGATATGCCTGCTCTCATCGACCGCCTCCAGCGTCAGAAGGCCATAATCCCCCGCAGCGTCTTCTCTCATTTTGTGGGTAGCGACAGCGATGGGTTCGATGATTTCTCCGCCATCCAGTTCGAGCGCTTCCAGCAGGGTAGCACCCAGTTGCAGCAGGCCTTCTCCCACCACATCCTGCGCCACATGTGCAACAGTGCCGGCATCGAACATTTCCCCGAGCGCCAGATGGACATGGTGCGTCTCGGACTGGGCCTCTACGGTGTCAATCCCCGCGATAACAAACTCATTCACAACGTATCCACCCTCAAGAGCACCATTCTCCAGATACACGATGTTCCTGCCAGCGAAACCGTGGGTTACAGCCGCCGCGGTCAGTTACAGCGCGACAGCCGTATCGCCGCTCTTCCCATTGGTTATGCCGACGGTCTCGACCGCCTCTTGGGCAACGGCCACGGCTACTGCCTCGTCAACGGCCAGAAGGCACCCTATGTGGGTAACATCTGCATGGACGTCTGCATGATCGATGTCACCGACGTTGACTGCCGCGAGGGCGACACCGCCATTGTCTTTGGCGATGAACTGCCCGTCAGTCTCCTCTCCGACATCATCCAGACCATCCCCTACGAGATCCTCACTGGCGTCTCGCCCCGAGTCAAACGTATTTATTATAAGGAATAGAGAAAAAACGAATTATGAAACACTTGATCGTGCTCTTCACCCTCCTCCTCGCCACCATCGGCCTCCGAGGACAATCTTTCGACCGTTACTTCGAGGACGCAACCTTGCGCCTCGACTACATCTTTGCAGGCGACGTTCACAGTCAGCATATCTACCTCGACCAGCTTTGCCGGCAGGAGCGATGGGCTGGACGCCGCACCCGTCTTGCCGAGACCGTCTTGGCTGGCAACGGACAGCTCACTCTGCGTGACCATGCCACTCACGAGGTCATCTACGTCTGGACCTTCTCCACTCTTTTTCAGGAGTATATGCAGTACGACGAGGCCAAGACGCTGCCTCGCGCCTTCGAGAGCAGTTACAACGTCCCCTTCCCTAAGGCACCCGTCGATGTTACCGTTACCCTCACCAACAACCGTCAGCAAGTGGTGGCCGAGATGACACACACCGTCGACCCCAAGAACGTCCTCATACGCCACATTGGCGACAACGGCATCCCCTTCCACTACGTATGGAAGGGTGGTCAGACCGCCTCTAAGTCTACTGGTAGCGAGGGCTTTAACAAGCGCGATTACGTGCCCACTCCCTATAATCCGATGGATGGCGTCGACATCACCTCATGCGTCGACCTCGCCATCCTGGCAGAAGGGTATACCGAGGCGCAGATGGGCAAGTTCTATGCCGATTGCCAACGTGCCGTCGATGCACTCTTTGAGCGCGAACCTTTCCGCAGTCTGCGCCAGCGCTTCAATGTTGTAGCCGTGGCAGCACCCTCGACCTCCAGCGGTCCCTCCGTGCCCCATCGTGGCATCTGGAGCCTGACTGCCTGCCGCACCCACTACGATACCTTCTACTCCAACCGTTACCTCACCTCGCCCGACATGCATCGCATCTACGATCTCCTCAGCGGCGTACCCTTCGAACACATCATGGTGCTCGTCAATACCGATACTTACGGAGGTGGAGGCATATACAACCAGGTCACCTTTGCCACCAGTGACCATGCCACCTTCAAGGAGGTCTTTGTTCACGAGTTCGGACACAGCTATGGCGGATTGGCCGACGAGTATGCCTACGACGATATGGACGAACCTTGGTATCCTGCTGACGTCGAACCCTGGGAACCCAATATCACCACCCTCCACGACTTCCAGAGCAAGTGGGCCGACCTTGTTCCCAAGAAGACTCCCATTCCCACGCCCCTCGATCCCAAGGTGCCCAACTATCGTGACATCGACAAAAACGATGTCAAGGCCATGGAACGTCTCAACGCCTGCACCCAGGTGGTTGGCGTCTTCGAAGGTGCCGGCTACCAGTCGCGTGGCTGCTATCGCCCCGTTCAGGAGTGCCGCATGAAGATTAACGAGGTGCGCGACTTCTGTCCCGTTTGTGACCGTGCCATCCGTCGCATCACCCACTTCTACACCGATCAGGAACTATGAGCTGCCAGCCCACACACGACCCTATGGGAGCCGCTATTTCCGACTTCCACCGACACGGACAGGCAGGCCGCCTGCGTGTCTTCTCGCCCGACTTTGACGAGGACGAGATACCCGTCGAGACTCTTTTCCGCTCCTTCGATGAGATGCCTCCGCTCGAGCAGCAGGCACTCCGCATGGCCAGCGGGGTTGTCCTCGACGTGGGTGCAGGAGCCGGTTGCCACACTCTTGCTCTGCAGGACATGGGCCATGATGTGACCGCCATCGACATCTCCCCTCTCTCCGTCCAGACTATGCAGGAACGCGGCGTCCAGAACGCCCTCTTGCAGGACTTCTGGGACGTCGCTCCCTCCTTCGACACCATCCTTATGCTCATGAACGGCATTGGCATCGTTGGCACCGTCGATGCCCTCCCGCGCTTCTTCCGCCACATCGACATGATCCTGGCACCCGGCGGCCAGCTCCTCCTCGATTCGTCCGACCTCAGCTATCTCTTCGAGGACGAGGACGGTAACGTCGAAATCCCCTCTTCCGACGTCTACTACGGACAGCTCACCTACCAGATGCAGTACAAGCGTGTCAAGGGCAGTCCCTTCCCCTGGCTCTACATCGACTTTCCCCTCCTGGCCCGCATTGCAGGCGAGAACGGTTTCGACTGCCAGCTTGTCGCCGAAGGGCAGCACTACGACTACCTAGCACGCCTCATACGCTAGGTAGTCCTCTTCTTCCTCTTCTTTCACATCGGGTACATACCTCAGGCGATAGTCCTGATAGGGCGATATGGTGTAGTCTGTCAGCCGGTCGCAGTGCCCTTTGACGAGCTGGCCCGTCTTGGTGTCGGCAAACCTCTCCGCCACCGTCTTGTAGAGGCAGAGGTCGTAGTATGCCTTTGCCTCGCGTTCACGGTCGGTGTAGAGGGCAAAGGCCTCTTTCTGGATGGCATCGGCACGTGCGTTGACGGCATCGCGGAGGTCTGCCTGGTAGGTGCTCATTAGGTCGTACTGTTCAAATGAACCACAGTAGAAACTTGTGAGCTTCCAGCAGCGGTAGCTCACCGAACTTCTCAGTCCGCGCATGTAGAGCAGCATGAGGTCTGCCTTGCTGTTCGGTTCGTGGCAATCCTTTATCTCTTTCTCCAACTTCGCCATCTTCTGGGCGAAGTGCAGTTTGTAGAGCGCGTCACCTCCCTTTATCTTCTTCTCGGTAAACGGGTCCCAGTCACTGTACTGACTCACGTTGGTGGCTTCCTGAAACTCCTTGCTAACCTTCGACAAATACTCGGCGGCCTCACGATAGCGCATCGCCGTGATGAGCTGCGTGCCGATGATGTTGTAAAGGAACTGCATGTCTGAATAACCTCCTTTGTTGAGCAGACGGTCCAGACCAGAGCGAGGATGTTCCATGCGGTTGGCCAATCGCATGACATGCCGCACGCCGATGGAGTCGAGATTAACGAAGTAGTCGTTCTTGTAGTCGTATTCGTTGTGTGCATACTTTTCCTGTCGGTATTGCTCCCAGCTACCGATCTGTGGTGTGCATGAGTATCCTGCTATCGGATCGTAGATTTCTTGCATGTAGCCGATCTGGTCTACGTGCCCCAGCAGGCAGTTGTCGGCAAAGTTGGCAAACTGTAGGGCTCGCGTCTGGTAACCCGACTTGATGCACAGTGGAATCAGGTAGCCAATGACGATCTTGCGCATGGCATCGCTCCAGTAGTATTGGCTGTAGCCGCATAGGTTGTTGAAAGCGCCTAACTGCCGGATGTTTTCCCTGTCATCAGCTGTCAAGTTCTTTGCAATCTGCTGGTCAAACCATTTCAATTCTCCATACACGTAGTTCTCCATCGCCTGGTCGTATCGCTCCGCATTCTGGATGCAAATGAGCATCTTCAGCGCCCTTGCTGCATCACGCGTGTCGTCGTCTTTTGCCGTTTCCACAGCCTTGCAGACGTATTGCCAGGCCGACTGCTTTTTGCCCAGCTTCATGTCGAAGAAGGCCTTAGCGTAGTACCAGGGCGACATGTCTTTGGCCTTCACCTTCTCTTCCAGGATAAGATCAACCTCCTCGGCCTGCTTGCCATAGATTACTTTCGGGACCACATCCATGTAGCACTCGTCCGTTTCGTTTCTGTGCATGAATTCCTGCAGGTGCTCCTTCAGCAGCGGCAAGTTAGGATCGTGTTTGTAGAGCCATAGCAGGTAGGGCACACCGCATTCGTATTCGCCCGGGTAGCCGTTGGGATAGTCGCCATTCTGGGTGTAGAACAGATGTGCTTTCTCGTACTCTCCCTGCTGGTAATAGGACAGGCCCACATATTTGACGCCCATCTCTTTGACTACATCACCACAGGCAGGACTTGTGCCATAGCGGTTGTGCCACAAGGCGATTACCTCCTCGTAATGGTCGCTCGCGAAGAGTGCACGCAAAGCCTGCAGCGTGTATCTGTCACGCAGTCGCTTTCCGTTGTAGGCCAGGGCCTGTTCCGCCAGTCGCTCCAGGGCGATGTGCTTCTCGTCGCCGTCCACAGGGTAGTACCACGCCGTCATGTAGCGCTCTCGTGTTTCCTCGCATGCCTTGGCAAGCAGCAGGAAGTCCATTACCTCGCGGTCCCGGTGCTCCACAAGCCAGCAGACAAGGCGGTTCTTACTCTTGCTGCGTCCCTGTTCCACCTCCTTGGACAGCGCCTGCAGCTGCTTGCTTGTCCATCGGTACACCACCTCTTCGATGTCCTTCACGGGAATATCCGCCGAGGTCAACTTCTGCCAGGATGCCAGGTTCGCCTCCTTCTGTACCTTCTCTTGACTCATGCTCTTTCCCTCCATGTTGTCACCCGCAATACGAAAGAAATTGTACTCCTCGGCTAGAAACGAACGCACAAACGGTCCGCAACCCCACGCTGCCGCATTCCTTATCAGCAGCCACATAATAAATATGTATTTATACTTCATAATTTGTCCTTTAACTTCCCTTTAACTTCCTTCTAACTTCCCTATAACTCCCTTTTAACTCCCTTTTAACTCCCCTCTAACTCCCCTTAAACAGTTATTCCCCCAGTATCTCCTCCATCTCGTCGAACGTATATTTTGCCAGGTTCGTCGCGTCCAGGTGATAGATGATGGTCTCCTCTATGGGATCTTTTATCTGTTTCATGGCCAGTTTTTTGACGCGTCGGATGGTCTCCATGTCAGGCCATTCTATACGAACCTCATCTCCACCGAGCATCCACATGTCTCCTGTGTACGACGACTCTATCACCCTCATCCGGTTGTTGCCCATAGATTCGAAGGTGTCCTCGTCGTCGAAATCCTCATTGTGCAAGATGCACATGAACTCTCCATCTCGGTACAGTAATCCCCACTGATACGTAGGCAAGGCCAGCGAGAGGGGCAGGTCGAATTTGATGCTTTGCCGCAGGTAAGGCTCTGCATTCTCGTATGACAGGATAGAGTTTTCCTCCTTCTCGTCGTAGATGTTGCCCGTGTTGTACAGCATCAGCACACCCCGGTCCACCGGAGGTGCCTCGCTCTTCAGCTGGTGCAAGCGTATCGTCGCGCTCACGTCGATGCCGTCGCGGTGCGCCATTTCCCTCACTTCGGCGCATACCTTGTAGAAGATGTCGCGTGTCGAGACCGTCCAGTCGCAGTCCAACTGAATCTCGCGCAGATTTTCGATGCCGTTCGCCTCGCACATGGCCTTGACACGCGTGTAAAGCGGAACGGCCAGGTCTTTGCCACCCTCCCTCAGACTCTCCACGGTGATGAATACCACGGGGACAATCTCAATGTCTTTGGGAATCGTTTCTTCAAACTGCAACGTGGCCTCTGGCAGCGCCTTGCGTTTGCCGTCGAAGTCCGTCCCCTCAATTACGTCGAAGAACCGTACATACATCTTCCCGATGCCGTGGCTCTTGATAAACTTCAAGTCCTCGTCCGACATTCTCAGGATGGTCTTCCAATAGTACACCGCTCGCTTTCCCGATGTCTCTTCGCCATTCCCCTGCGCTGCCTTCATGCCTCCACTCTTGCACGCCACCAAACTAGTCATGAATAACAGACCCATGCACCATGCGGCGTACCATCTTGCTTTACTTCTCATCTCTGAACGTGTTGTTTACTGATTGCTCTGTTTTTCACGCAGTTGTCTGATGCGTTTGCGGTACTCCTCAACGAAGTCCCGATTCCCTTCGTTTGTCATCATTGTAAGAGTCATTTCTGCTCTTTCTAACATACCTCGGTTAATGCAGAGTTGTACCATGCTTCGTTGCAAGGTAAATTCCATATACGTGTAGACTTCTCCGTAGTTTTCGTGCCCCCTGTTTCTCATCATCCATTCATACGAAGCTTCTATCTGCCTGTCGATGATGGAGAAGGCACGATAGTCGGATGATGCTACCAGTGCATGTATAAACTCGCCTCTCAAGGTAAGATTGTCTATGTTTTCAAAGACCGAAAGATAGAAGAAGGCTTGCTTGTGGAATCCAAGCTGGAAATAACTGTTTCCTAACATCCGAATAACTTCTAAAAATGCCAGTTGTTGTTCCTCGTCCATT
>JAKSLN010000035.1 GCA_024401165.1 Bacteroidaceae bacterium | reverse complement strand
ATACCGAAAGGAAGCTTCATGCGGCCTGTCTTCTGCACATTCAGGTAGTTGACGAAGATACCCTGAGCCGTCTCTGGACGCAGGTAGATCTTGCTTGCACCCTCGGCAGCCGCACCCATCTCGGTAGAGAACATCAGGTTGAACTGACGAACGTCGGTCCAGTTGCGGGTACCGCTGATGGGGCAGGCAATCTCCTCGTCGAGGATGATCTGCTTCATGCCGTCCAGGTCGATGCCGCCTTCGGCGTTCATCACTTCCTGAAAACGATGGTGCAGTGCGTCGTACTTCTCCTGGTTCTCCAATACGCGAGCATTCGTAGCGCGGAACTGAGCCTCGTCAAACGCATCGCCAAACTTCTTCTTTGCCTTGTCAATCTCCTTCTGGATCTTGTCCTCGTACTTGGCCATCTGCTCCTCGATGAGCACGTCGGCACGGTAGCGCTTCTTTGAGTCGCGGTTATCGATGAGGGGATCGTTGAAAGCGTCAACGTGACCACTGGCCTTCCAGGTGGTGGGGTGCATAAAGATAGCAGCGTCGATGCCCACTATGTTCTCGTGCAGCAGCACCATACTCTGCCACCAGTACTGCTTGATATTGTTCTTCAGTTCGACACCGTTCTGACCATAGTCATACACGGCGCCCAGTCCGTCATAAATATCACTTGAGGGAAATACAAAACCGTACTCTTTGCAGTGCGATACAATCTTCTTAAAAACGTCTTCTTGCTGTGCCATTTTACCTTATATTTATTAATTTCGCGCGCAAAGATACAAATTTTCTTTGATTCTGACGAATAAAAGCATGTTAAATCTGCCAGAAGGTGCACTAAATCGAGAATGCCCATACGGGAAAAAGAAAAAGGCGCTGCGGGACTTCTGAAATGGCGAAGCAAGGTTTGGGTATTGGCGCAACGAAAAAAAAGAAGCGCCCCTCACATGAGGAGCGCTTCCAAATAGTTATTTGTTCAAGTAGGATTACTTAACCAAAACCTTAACGACCTTGCCGTTAGCATTTCTCATGATGTTGATACCCTTCTGCAGCTTGTTCTGCTGGATACCAGTCAGTGAGAAGATGGTCTTGCCGTTAGCGTCAACGCCAACACTGAGGATAGCGGTAGTAGGATCGTTTGCGGGCTTAGCAGCACCAACGTACTCAAGCTGCCAGTTGGTGAAGATAGTCCAGTCACCATCCTTGTGACCATCGTTCTTGATACCGATGTTAACGCCACCGTCAGCGGCCACATTGAACTGCAGAACGTTCTGGTACAGACCAGCCTCAAATGCAGTAGCAGCCTCCGCCATGTTGTTGGGGAACTTCTTGTCAACGCCGTTTACAGACCATGTCTGACCAGTAATCTCGTCAATCTCGTTGTACTTGTCGAGATCTGCGTCGATAGTGAGCAGACGAGTCTGAGCATCACCTGCATAAAGGATTGCGTTAGCATCATTGGTGTAGGTAACCTGCTCGGTGGTTGTAACTGCGTTACCCTCCTCGTCGAGAACTGCATTACCCTCCTCATCGAGAACGGGAACCTCCTTCTCGTCAACGGTACCGCTGATGCACTTAGCGATGTTCTCAGACCAGCCGTTACGATAGAAACCGTTAACTTTCAGACGATAGTAACCAGCACGGAGACCAACCAACTGAGTTACGTTGTACTGCTCCTGGTTGTAAACCTCGAATGCAGAGTTGTTAGCAGCAATGTTGCCGCCGAAGGTGTTGGTCCAGTGCTCGGTGCTGTTAGCATCCTCGATGTTCTTAGCATTGGTGTTCTCGATAACGAGAGTTACGTCTGCAGGAGCATCCTCAGTAGCATCCTTGTAACCAGCATTCTCCATGGCTGCGTAACCGCAGTTGATGATCATACCGTCAATCAGGGCATTAGCCTGGGCTGCGTTCTCAACGCCATCCTCAAAGAGAGCATTGTAAACACCATTCAGGTAGTCGGTCAAATCGTTGGTTTCACCACCGACTGCCTCTGAGCGAATCTCTGACACGTAGTTGTAGGTATCCAGAACCTTCTTCAGCAGGTCACCAGACTCCTTAACCTTAGCCAGAACGTCATCCATCTCCTTCATAACAGCGATACAGTCCTCCTCGGTTGCGCTTGAGGGATTGTTGACAATAGCTTCGCCACGGTTAACGATATTCATCCACTCCTGATCAACGTCGAGAGTGATGCGAGCGCCCTCGTCCTCACCATACTTGTCGATGAGAGCGTTACCCTGAGCAATCTTGTTCTTGATAGCCTCAGCAAATACGGCTGAGCCACCACCCTTATAAGTGATACGGAAGTTATCGAAGATTACCCACTGGCCAGCATTGTCGCAGCGTACGCCGATAGTGAGGTCACCTGCCTCAGCCATGATGATATCGAACTGAGTAGTATAGTCGTAGTTCTCACCATCCTTCTTGTTCTTGAAGTGCCATGCAGCACCAGTCATTGAGTCGGGAGCATAACCTTCACCCTGGATCTTATCGCTGGGATATGCATCGGGGTTCTCGGCTGCATAGAGCTGCTCTTCAGTAGCGTAGTCCTTGATGTCGGGGAAGTGACCGATCTGCTCGGTGCTATCGGGAAGGATAGCGTAGAGCTCAGCGGGGTTGCCACCCAGCTCGTCACGGTTGTAACCCTGTACAGAGAGAGTATAGAGACCACGAGGCATGTTCTTGATGGTCTGGAACATGCTGAAGGCAGCACGCCAACGCTCAGCAAGACCGTCATGCTCCTCGGGCTTCTCCTGAATAAAGTCAGCATCAGCGTTCACGTTGGCACCATTGCCGAAGTTTGCACCCCATACGGGTGAAGAACCGGTAGTAGTCCAACCAGAGAAGTCCTTAGTGAACTCAGTGTTGTTGAGCAACAGAGTTACGTCGTCGCCAGCCTTGCAGTTCTTGCTTACATAGTCAGCGATTACAACAGAAAGGGTCTCAGATACGATGTGAGCGTCCTCTGCAGTGAACTCGCCACTCTCGAACTTTTCCTTCCACTGAGAGGTCATGTCGTAGATTTCGCCAGAGAGGTCAGCCCACTCATCAGCGCAATCAACAGCCTTCATCTCAGCACTCTCAATCTCGTCAGCGATAGTCTTGTAAGCAGCTACAGATGCTTCCAAAGCGTGAGCAGCAGCCTCGAGTTCAGCCTGCATTGCCTGATAGTACTCATCGTCACCATCGTTGCCGCAACCCTTAGCCTTCTCCAAAGCAGCAGTGAATGCCTCCTTAACAGCAGCATTAGCAGCTACCTCATCCATCTCTGCATACTTTCTATCCAGATTAGCGATGTAGTCGGTCAGCACGATGTAGTAGGGATTCTCGTTGATAGGACCATAGTACTTCAGAGTGAAGTTATCAGCACCGATCCAGTTTGCAGTAGTCTGGTTGGTACGAAGACCGAGCTCCAGGTCACCACCGCTGTGGATGAAGGTCAGAATGAAGTGCTCGGGGATACCGTTACCAGTAGCCATCTCGAGGTGGCTATCAATGCTACCACCGAGAACGTAGAGCTGAACACCAGTTACAGGATTCTGAGCACCATCATACTGCTGAACAGCGTTAACGTCAGCAGAGAGTTTGTACTTACCAGCAGGCATGCCATAGATAGTCTGGCAGAGCTTTGCGTCACCGATGGTAGCAAAGGTCTTACCATCACGCTTCATCTCGTCAACATTGTTTGCCCATGCCTCAATAAACTTTTCAAAGAATGCGGTACCGCTCTCGCCAGTCTCCTCGTCATTCCACTCAAGACCGGTGTAAGAAGCACCCTGATAACCTACGTTGGTAGCGGTAGTGCCACTAACGAAGGTGCACTCCCAACCACTGATATCGCCAGTTGAGAAATCGTTGTTGATGATCAACTCACTACCATCGACAGGATTGTCAGCCGTAGCGCCAGCCAGCACCTCAGCGGTGTGAACGGCTGCAATTGCGTTAGCTACGAGACTCTTAGCAGCATTCAGCTCCTCTACGGTGCTGTTAGCATTGTTATAAACAGCCTCTGCCTTTGAGCAGTCAACCTCAGGATAGTCAGCCTTAGCCTGGTCGATGACTGCCTTCAGAGCCATAGCAGCATTGTAGGGCTTGAGGGCTTCTGTCAAAGCTGTAGCATCCTCTACAGACATAAATGCCCACTCGATACCAAAGGCAACGGGATTGCCATCCTCGTCAACGTTCTCTTCGGGGATGTCTGAAACATTGGCATAAACAATGTTCTTGTCACTATTCCAACCGAAGAACTCGTGTTCGTTGTTGTCATAAAAGTCAACACCGTAAACAGCATCGTCTGCGGGAGACTTGATGGTGTAAAAACCACTGTTCGTTCTGTTGATTGCCCAAACGAAACCGCGATTCTGGGAACCCAAGTCGATGAAACAGCCTGAAGCATTGTCACGGAACAAATACTTGCCAGCCTTTGCACCACTTGAGGTCAACAACTTGTAATTGTCGCCTTCGGTCTCGATCTTGTAGTCAAGACCTACCTCCAGAAGTGAGGTCTGAGTACCCCACGCATTGGCGCCGCCCAAGAATGCTCCGTACTCCACGTTGTAGATACGGACCAAGGTCTCCTTGCCTGCAATGTCATTGAGGTCAAGGCTTTTTACCTCGGGCTTAACCCACTGAGCGCTTGCGCCCAGAACAGACAGCATTGCTACTGCCAAAAGAAGTAATTTCTTCTTCATGTTTTTTTGGATTTTGATTAATAATTAAGTTAGATATATAAAGGATTTTCCTTTCAATTTTAGAATTATTTGCGTCGTTTCTTCGACAGAGGTTTCATGGTTGCCGATTGAGGAACTGGTTTAGATTCGGGCGAAGCGTCTTCGAAGAAAAGGAAATATACAACCCCAAAAACTGCCACGCAACCCAGCATAGTGACTGCCAAATAGATTCCGTCCATATTTCGACACTTTTTGTAACAACGCTGCAAAGATAGGTAAAACAAGTCTTTCGCCAAAACAAATCCGCTTTTTTCTATTATACAATGTAAATTTTAACAAAAAAAAATCCTCTCTTACACTTTTTTTCGCTAACTTTGGGTCGAAATTGGGTCTGCAAGTCCCTACTTACCTTTTACCTTATTATAAAAAAATATATCGTGACTGACAACGTAACGAACCAAGAAGGAATAACCCAGCACCTGAACCAGATGTACCAAAGCTGGTTCCTCGACTATGCAAGCTACGTAATACTGGAACGTGCCGTGCCCCATATTGGAGACGGATTTAAGCCTGTTCAGCGACGCATCCTGCACTCCATGAAACGAATGGACGACGGGCGCTACAACAAGGTGGCCAACATCGTGGGACACACCATGCAGTTCCACCCTCACGGCGACGCCAGCATCAAGGACGCCCTCGTGCAGTTGGGGCAGAAGGAACTGCTCGTGGACTGCCAGGGCAACTGGGGCAACATACTCACCGGCGACGACGCGGCAGCAGCCCGTTACATCGAGGCTCGCCTCTCGAAGTTTGCACTTGACGTAGTCTTCAACCCAAAGACGACCGAGTGGAAGCTATCCTACGACGGACGCAACAAGGAGCCCATTGCCTTGCCAGTCAAGTTCCCCCTCCTGCTGGCACAGGGTGCCGAGGGTATCGCCGTAGGTCTGAGCTGTAAGATTCTCCCTCACAACGTGGGCGAGATATGTGAGGCAGCCATCCAATACTTGCACGGCGAGGAATTCCACCTTTACCCAGACTTCCCAACAGGCGGAAGCATCGATGTGTCGAAATACAACGACGGACAGCGCGGCGGAAGCGTCCGCGTCCGTGCCAAGATAGAGAAACGCGACAATAAGACACTGGCCATCACCGAAATACCATTCGGAAAGACAACCGGAACAGCCTCCAAACCAAGCGCTTTCATCGACTCCATCCTGAAGGCTGCCGAGAAGGGAAAGATCAAGGTGCGCAAGGTGGAGGACATGACGGCCGCAACAGTCGAGATACTCATTCACCTGCAACCCGGCGCATCGAGCGACAAGACCATCGACGCCCTGTACGCCTGCACCGACTGCGAGGTCAGCATCTCGCCCAACTGCTGCGTCATCGACGAACGCAAACCACAGTTCCTGGGCGTCAGCGACGTGTTGCGCCGCTCGGTCGACAACACGCTTGAACTATTGCGCAAGGAGCGACTCATCCGCCGTGGCGAATTACTTGAGCAGCTGCACTTTGCAAGCCTCGAGCAAATCTTCATTGAGGAGAGAATCTACAAAGACAAGAAGTTCGAGAATGCAGAGTCGATGGATGCCGCTTGCGCTCACATCGACGAGCGACTCACTCCATGGTACCCGAAGATGGTACGCGAGGTGACGAAAGACGACATCCTCCGACTGATGGAGATCCGCATGGGGCGCATCCTCAAGTTCAACAAGGACAAGGCTGAAGAAAACATCGCCCGCATCAAGGAGGAGATTGCACAAATCGACAAGGAACTCTCTAACATGGTTGAGGTCACCTGCGACTGGTTCCGCTTCATCAAGGACAAGTACGGCAAGGACCACCCCCGCCTGACGGAGATAAAGAACTTCGACACCATCACGGCGGCCAAAGTTGTCGAGGCCAACCAAAAGCTTTACATCAACCGAGAGGAAGGATTCATCGGCACAAGCCTGAAGAAGGACGAATTCGTAAGCAACTGCTCGGATATCGACGACGTGATCATTTTCTACAAAGACGGAACTTACAAGGTGGTCCGCGTGGCAGAAAAACTGTTCGTCGGCGAGACAGAACGGTCGAAAGCAGAGAAGAAGAAGACGGAGATCATCCACGTTGCCATATTCAAGAAAAATGACACACGAACCATCTACAACGTCTGCTACAAAGACGGAAAGGGTGGAGTGGTCTACGTCAAGCGATTCAACGTCACCAGCATCACACGCGACCGTGAGTACGACGTCACACAGGGCAAACCAGGCAGCAAGATTACCTACTTCACCGCCAACCCCAACGGCGAGGCCGAGGTCATTAAGGTGACACTCAAGCCCAACCCCAAGCTCAAGCGCGTCTTCTTCGACAAAGACCTGAGCGAGATCGCAATCAAGGGTCGTGCATCCATGGGTAACATTCTAAGCAAGAACGACATACTGCGCATCCAGCTAAAGAGTCATGGCACCAGTACGCTGGGTGGTCGCAAGGTATGGTTCGACCCCGACGTGAAGCGTCTTAACTACGACGAGCACGGACAATACCTGGGTGAGTTCTCCGACGACGACAAGATTCTCGTCATCCTGCAAAATGGCGAGTACTACCTCACGACCTACGACCCCAACAACCACTACGAGGACAACATCTGGCGCATCGAGAAGTACGTCTCGGACAAGGTATGGACGGCATGCCTGTACGATGCAGACCAGCAGAACTTCCCTTACATCAAGCGCTTCCTGCTCGATGCATCAGCACGCAGTCACCAAACCTTCATGGGTGAGAATCCGGCAAGCAAGCTCATCCTGCTTACCGACACGCCCTTCCCGCACATCCTTGTCACAATGGGTGGCAACGACGATTTTCGCGACCCCATCGACATGGAGGCCGACGAGTTCATCGGCGTGAAGAGCTACAAGGCAAAGGGCAAGCGCATCACCACCTTCAATGTGGCCAGCATCGTGGAACTGGAGCCCACCAAGCAGCCGACGCCTTCTGTAGAAGAAACCTCACCAGCAGAGGAGGGCGGAGACGCTGCTTCACCGGAGGGGGCAGAGGCCCCCGAAGCCGAGATGTCACAGAGTGACGTGGCAGATGAGATAAACGGCCAGTTGCACCTTTTTGATTAATACGGTATGCGAAGACTGTACCTATCTTTCCTGACGCTGTTCCTGTCGCTATACGCAACGGGGCAGGACCTCGCTTCTGCGCCAGGAGGCCTTTTGGCACGCATGTGGCGCCCAAGTCACAGCAGCGTGCTTTTCGGTGCAGGTTCGACAAACCAGCTCGACTCCTACCTTTCGCCCATAGAATACAATGGGCCTCAGTTTTCAGTCATGGTCGAATCGACACGCGCTCTGAGTCGCTGGCAGACAGAATCGACCGGATGGTCGTTCCAGTCGCTCCTGGACATCAACCTCCACACAAGCCAAACCAAGGCGGCGGGGGCACGATATCTGGGCGGAGACATCAACTATGACGCAGCATTCCACCATAACTGGTATAGAGTGTTGACGCCTCGCCTAACCCTATTTGCCGGCCCACAGGCAGGCATATCGCTGGGAGGCCTCTACTCCACCCGTGCCGGAAACAACCCCGCAAACGCACATCTCAACCTGCATCTTTCAGTTTCCGTTGGTGCATGCTACGCTTTCTATATCAAGCGTTTTCCTATCAGCATCAACTATCAGGCCGACCTGCCACTCATTGGTGCGGCCTTCTCGCCCAACTACGGACAATCTTACTACGAGATGTGGCAGAAGGGAGGGTACGACCACAACATCGTGGGCACACACATTGGCAACGCCTTTTCCCTCCGGCAAATGCTCACGGCCAGTTTCCACATTGGCAACCGCACCTCCCTCACCATCGGCTATCTCGGCGACATACGCCAAGCCACGCTGAACGGTCTCAAGCAACACCAGTACGGTCACGGGGGACTGATTGGATGGACAAGAAAGTTTTAGTATTCATGATTTGACGATTTTCGATGTACGATTTGTTTGACTTTCCAAGGCGACTTTCCCGACTGTTCATACTGGCGGCATCCTTCGCATTGCTGGCCCTAACGAACCAATCCTGTGTCAGAGGCGAGGACTACGACCGTGACCCTGACGCCGTCTTTCAATCGCTCTGGCGCACCATCGACGAACATTACTGCTTCCTGGACTACAAGCAGCAGGCTATCGGACTGGACTGGAACGAGGTTTATCGACGCTACCATGCCCAGATAAACGAGAAGATGAGTACGCTGCAGCTCTTCGAGGTATTGAGCAACATGCTGAGCGAATTGCGCGACGGACACGTAAACCTGTACTGCAGCGCCGACGTTGCCCGCAACTGGTCTTGGAAGAACGACTACCCCGAGAACTTCGACACCGAGCTGCGCAATCGCTACCTTGGCACAGACTTTCGCATCGCCGGCGGACTCAAGTACCGCATTCTGGAGGACAACATCGGATACATGGTCTACGAGAGTTTTTCCTCTGGCATTGGAGAGGGCAACATTGGTGACGCACTCCACTTCATGCGGGCATGCAACGGCCTCATCATTGACGTACGCAATAACAGCGGCGGCGATCTCGACAACGCAGAGCGACTGGCTTCTCACTTCACCAACGAAGAGAGGCTGATCGGCTACATCACCCACAAGACAGGCAGCGGACACAACGACTTTTCCCAGCCCGAACCAGAATACTTGCAGCCTAGCAACGGACTGCGCTGGCAGAAACCATGCATTGTCCTGACCAACCGTTCATGCTACAGCGCCACCAACGCCTTCGTACGCAACATGAAGGAGTGCCCGCTCGTCACCATCATGGGCGACCAGACGGGAGGCGGAAGCGGATTACCCTTCGTCAGCGAGTTGTCAAACGGATGGACCATCCGATTCAGCGCCTGCCCGATGTTCGACTCCAAGATGCAGCATATCGAGTTTGGCATCCAACCCGACATTCCCTGTTCCCTCGACACGGAAAAAGCTCACCAGGGCATCGACACAATAATCGAAGAGGCAAGAACGGAACTGAAGAAAGAGATAAAGAAAGGTGCAACGAGAAACACACAAAACTGTCAACCGTAATCAGTACTCCATCGCCTCGTCAAACTCATCCTTGTCCATTGCCTCCCTTGCCCTCTGGTAGTTGTACACGGCACTCTATCTGTGCGTCGTTGCAGTCTTCAAAAATTACCGCTGCGGGATTTCAAAAATACCGCTGCGGAAATTAAAAAATACCGCTGCGGTAAGTAACCGGCTGCCCAAGGGCGGGCGGTCGGTTGGCGCTGCGTGAAAAATTTGAAGGTGGAACGAGGAAAAGTTGAAGGCGCAGCAGAAAGGCACAAAGACCGCAGAGAAAAAACACCCAACTACTCATTTTCTGAGAGTTGAGCGTTTCCTTTGTACGCCTGATAAGACTCGAACTTACACGCCTCGCGGCACCAGATCCTAAGTCTGGCGTGTCTACCAATTCCACCACAAGCGCAGATTAGTGATGCAAAAGTAGTGCATTTTGACGATACCGCCAAATAAAAGAGGGAAAAATGGCAGATCGAGCATGAAAAGGCAACTTTTGGCACATTCTTTTTGAGTTTCAAGACCTTTTTATTAAATTTGCAACATCGCTTCGCGCGAACATATTTTATTTTTTGAATGCTAACAACGCACAATCTGCAAGAACGAGAATAATAATCAACGAAAAGATAGAAGAAAATGAAAGACTTTTTTAAAATGCTGGGGGCCACCATGCTTGGCCTTTTCCTGTGGACGATACTCATGTCGCTGTTTGCCATCCTTGGTCTGGCAGGTATCACGGCTTCGGAAGGAACAACACGTATCGACGAGAACAGCGTGCTGCGAATCAACCTCAACGGAACATTGAGCGAACGCAGCGAATCAAATCCCCTCGCCATCTTGGGTGCTGCAGACGAGGGACTGGCATTGGACGACCTGTTGATGGCGATTGACAAAGCCAGCAAGAACGAGAACGTCGTTGGCATTTACCTCGAAGGCGGATCTCTGAGCGGAACACCCGCCATGATACAGGAGCTGCGCCAGGCGCTGGTTCGCTTCAAGGCTGATTCAAAGAAATTTGTGGTTGCCTATGCCGACAATTACTCGCAGAGCAGCTACTACGTGTGCTCTGTAGCCGACGAAATCAGCATGAATCCAAGTGGAACACTTGACTGGCACGGCATGGCAGCAGAACACATGTTCTACACCGACGTAATGAAGAAACTGGGCGTAAAGATGCAGGTATTCAAGGTCGGAACATTCAAGAGCGCCGTCGAGCCCTTCATTAACACAGAGATGAGCGAACCAAACCGCCAGCAGGTAACCAGTTATCTGACAAGCATCTGGAACAACACGTTGAAAGAGGTTGCTGCCAGTCGCAAGCTGAGCACCGACCGTCTGAATGCCCTGGCAGACACCATGCTGGCCTTCAGTACGCCCGAAATGCTGATTAAGGAAAAGATGATTGACGCCATACGCTACAAGGACGAGATGCGTGACGAATTGAAGAAGAAATGCGGACTCGAAGAGAGCAACCGCCTGACATTCGTTAGTCCCAACGTCATGGCAAGAGCAGAAATCAACATCGAGAAGAAGGACAACTGCATTGCCATCTATTACGCTTTTGGAGACATCGTTGATGACGCAGGCAGCAGCCTTATGGGCAGCACTGGAGCAACTATTGCACCCGCCCCCACCATCAAGGAGTTGGAGAAACTGATGAACGAAGACGACATCAAGGCCGTCGTGATCCGTGTAAACTCAGGTGGTGGTAGCGCATACGCCAGCGAACAAATTTGGCGCCAGGTCAGCCTGCTGAAAGAGAAGAAGCCCGTCGTAATCAGCATGGGCGGCATGGCAGCCAGTGGCGGTTACTATATCTCTTGCAACGCATCACGCATCGTGGCAGAACCCACTACACTGACCGGTTCAATCGGCATCTTCGGCATGATTCCCGACGTGAGCGAGTTGGTGAATGACAAGATTGGTCTGCACTACGACATCGTCAAGACGAACATGCACGGTGACTTTGGCACGCAGAGCCGTCCCATGAACGACGAGGAAGGTCGCATGCTGCAGGCACACATCGAGCGTGGATACGACCTTTTCACACGTCGCGTTGCAGAGGGCCGCAAGATGTCACAAGACAGCGTGAAAGTAATTGGCGAGGGTCGTGTATGGACCGGTGAACAGGCATTGAAGATTGGTTTGGTAGACGAACTGGGTGACCTGCAGGCAGCCATCAAGGCTGCAGCCAAACTGGCGAAGATTGACGACTACTGCACAGACACCTATCCCGCTCCTGCCTCCATGTTTGAGAACCTGCTGGGCAATGACGAAGAACCTGACTTCATGGAAACGCAGATAAAAAACATGCTGGGTGAGTGGTACGAGCCCTTCGTGTACATCCGCAATGCCAAGAACATGACTCCCGTACAGGCCAAGATGCCTTACATCCTGAAGATTCACAACTAACAAAAGCCTAACGTGGAAGGCGACCTGATAAAGATATCACATTCCCTGTTGCCAATCAGTTGGATCTATGGCGCAGTGACAGCCACCAGAAACTGGCTGTTCGAGACAGGTGTGCTCAAAAGTCAGGCCTACCCTATCCCCGTCATCGGCATAGGAAACATCACGGTAGGTGGAACTGGCAAGACGCCTCATGTGGAATATCTAATCAGACTGCTAAGCCAGCACTGCCAAGTGGCAGTACTGAGCCGCGGATACAAGCGAAAGACGTCTGGCTACATTCTGGCAACAACAGAAACGCGCATGCAAGACATCGGCGACGAACCTTGGCAGGTAAAACAGAAATTCCCCGACGTTTACGTTGCCGTTGACAGTAACCGCCGTCGAGGAATCGAGAGGTTGCTGAATGACAAGGCAACAAGCAATGTCGAGGTCATCTTGCTGGACGATGCCTTCCAACACAGATATGTCAAACCGGGGTGCAACGTGCTGCTCATCGACTACCATCGCATGATAACCGACGATGCCCTATTGCCCGCAGGACGTCTGAGAGAATCTGCCAAGGGTCGCCGTCGAGCCAACATGGTCATCACGACAAAGTGTCCTTCCGACATGACTCCTATGGACTTCCGCGTCGTGCAACAGGCACTCGGGTTGCGTCCCTTCCAACAATTATTCTTCAGCACCTTCCGGTACGGCGACCTGAAAGGGCTTTTCAACAAGAAGACACGTCCCTTACGCTCATTAGAAAACGAGGAGCATGTACTCCTGCTGACAGGCATTGCATCCCCAGAACAAATGATGATGGATTTGAGAAGATTCACACGGCACATCACTCCGGTAAGCTTTGCCGACCACCACTTCTTCTCAGCACAGGATGCACAACACATTGAGGATGAGTTACGAAAACTGTCACCGCCCCGCCTCATCATCACCACAGAGAAGGACGCCAGCCGACTGCGACAATGCCCGATGCTTAGCGAAATGGTGAAGCAATGTCTCTACGTGCTTCCCATCGACGTTGAGATCATGAGAAACGAACAAGTTAAATTTAATGAACAAATAATAGGTTATGTACGCGAAAATCCAAGAAACAGCAACCTGGCTAAAGAATAGAATTAGCACACAACCCGAAACCGCTATCGTCTTAGGGACTGGCCTGGGCCGTCTGGCCGAAGAAATCGTTGTAAAAGAGCGCATTCCCTATAGTGAAATACCCAACATGCCCGTCAGTACGGTAGAGGGGCACAGCGGTTGCCTGCTCATTGGCGAGTTAGGAGGAAAAGACATTCTGGCCATGCAGGGTCGCTTCCATTTCTACGAAGGATACTCGATGAAGGAGGTAACCTTCCCCATCCGCGTCATGTATGAACTGGGCATCAAGACACTCTTCGTAAGCAACGCAGGTGGCGGCACGAATCCGAGTTTCTCAATAGGTGACTTGATGATCATCACAGATCATATAAACCTTTTCCCCGAGCATCCCCTTCATGGTCCGAACTTCCCCACAGGTCCTCGCTTCCCCGACATGAGCGAAGCTTACGACAAGCAGCTTATCGCCTTAGCAGACAGCATTGCTGAAGAGAAAGGTATAAAGGTACAACACGGAGTTTACCTGGGCACACAAGGACCAACGTTCGAGACACCGGCAGAATACCGGATGTTCCGTATTCTTGGTGCTGACTCCGTAGGTATGAGCACCGTCCCCGAAGTCATCGTTGCCCACCATTGCGGCATCCGCGTCTTTGGAATGAGCATCATCACCGACCTGGGCGTTGAGGGACAGATTGTTAAGGTCAGCCACGAGGAAGTACAGAAGGCAGCAAATGCAGTACAGCCTCTGATGGCAGAGATAATGAGAGAAATGATACGACGTTCGTAAACTATGGAAATATCTGAACTGGGCGAGTTTGGCTTGATAAAGCATCTCACCAAAGACATGAAACCTAAAAACGAGAGCACCCTGACGGGTGTTGGCGACGACTGTGCCGTATTACAGTACCCCGAAGGAAACCGCACCTTGGTCACCACCGACATGCTAATGGAAGGCATTCACTTCGACCTGCAATACACTCCCATGAAACACCTTGGATACAAGTCGGCCATGGTGAACCTTAGTGATGTGTACGCCATGAACGGAACGCCTCGTCAGCTGGTCGTCAGCATTGCGCTTGGCAAACGCTTCAAGGTAGAAGACCTTGAGGACTTTTACGAAGGACTGCGCATGGCATGCGAGTCGCACAACGTCGACCTTGTCGGCGGCGACACCACCTCATCAATGACAGGACTGGCAATCAGCATCACTTGTCTTGGTGAAGCACGGCCCGAGGATGTAGTGCTGAGAAGTGGCGCCAAGGAGACAGACCTCATTTGTGTCAGCGGAAACCTCGGCGCTGCCTACATGGGGCTGCAACTACTGGAGCGTGAGAAGGCCATCTTCAACGAGCAGATGAAAGAGGCGCAGAAGAGAGGACAAAAGGTGGTAGAACCCGCACAACCCGACTTCGCTGGTCGTGAGTACCTGTTGGAGCGTATCCTCAAGCCCGAAGCACGACGTGACATCATTGAACGACTGGCAGAAGCCGGCATACGCCCAACAAGCATGATGGACATCAGCGATGGACTGTCCAGCGAGTTGATGCACATTTGCGAGCAAAGTCACACAGGGTGCCGCGTCTACGAGGAGCGCATTCCGTTAGACTACCAGACCGCTGCCGCTGCCGAAGAGTTCAATCTCAACGTCACAACATGCGCACTGAATGGCGGTGAAGACTACGAACTGCTTTTTACTGTTCCTCTGACGATGAACGATGTTGTTAGTAAAATAGAAGATGTACGCGTGATTGGATACATCACTGCCCCGACAGAAGGTTGCAAACTCATTTGTCGCGACGGAGCAGAATTTGAACTGAAGGCACAAGGTTGGAATCCCCTCAAGAATTCATGAGGCGATCAATAATTCCTAACAAGCAACTAAGACTTCCAAACCAAACGACGTACTCCAGCGCCTAAAACTGTACCCAAGACGGCACCTATCGAGTCTGCAATAAAATCCCAGAAATCGCCGCTTCGTGTCGTAGTACAATATGCCTGGACCAATTCAAGAAGACCGCCCAACAGCGCAGAACATACCATTCCATAGAAAAGCAGCCACGAGGTTGCTTTTCTTTTTTTTGTTTTGCGCTCACTACGTGACATCTCAAACCAACAGGTAAGCGACCAACCTCCGTACATGATGAAATGAACCCATTTATCCACAAGAGGGACATCCACCAACTGGGGAACCTCAGGAAAAGGCAGCACAGAAAGCAAGACAATGGCAATCGTGCAAAGACACGTTAAAGGATATATCTTCAAAACGTTTGTAAGCATGCTGGGTGAATAATTAACAAATTCGTTGCAAAAGTACAAAATATATCGTAAATTTGCAACGAAATTACACATTGACTATCAACATGGCAGACGAAAGAGGACATTTTGGAAGCAAGATCGGCGTCATTCTGGCTTCAGCTGGTAGTGCCGTAGGATTGGGAAACATCTGGCGCTTCCCCACCGAAACGGGCAAGAATGGTGGCGCGGCCTTCATTCTCATCTATCTACTATTCGTACTCTTTTTGGCCCTACCCGTGATGGCCGGCGAGTTCATTATTGGTCGTCACTCACGAGCCAATACCGTTGAAGCCTACCGGAAAATGGCCCCCAATACGCCATGGTTCATCATTGGAATAATGGGTGTTCTTTCAGGTTTTCTTGTACTATCCTTCTACAGCGTTGTAGCTGGTTGGACCCTCGACTACACCCTACTTTCCATCACGGGAAGTTTGTCTGGCAATCAGGATTTTGAGAACATATTTGGAGCGTTCGTTTCTCATCCTTACCGTCCTGTTCTCTTCCTTCTGCTTTTCCTCGTGATAACCCACGTCATCGTAGCCAAAGGCATTGAGAGCGGAATCGAGAAGTTCAGCAAACTGATGATGCCCTTGCTGTTAGGCATCATTTTACTGTTGGTTGTACTTAGTGTGACCATGCCAGGTGCCAGCGAAGGTCTGAAGTTCCTTTTGCAACCCGACTTCTCGAAGGTGACTCCACAGATAGTCTTCAGCGCAATGGGCCAGGCATTCTTCTCCCTGTCAGTAGGCATCGGTTGCCTCGTAACCTACGCCTCCTACTTCGACAAAGAGACGAAACTAATGTCGTCTGCACTCAACGTTTGTGCAATCGACACCCTTGTTGCCATCCTGGCAGGCTTCATCATCTTCCCTACCGTATTCTCAGTTGGCATGGAGCCCAATGCCGGACCAGGTTTGGTTTTTGTAACATTGCCAAACGTTTTCGTTCACGCTTTCAGCGAAATGCCTTTACTGGGCGATCTCTTCAGCATACTTTTTTACATGCTTCTTTTGCTGGCAGCATTGACGAGCAGCATCTCCATGCACGAAATCAGCACAGCCTTCATTCGTGAGCATTTCCAAACTTCACGCAACAAGGCTGCGAGGATTGTAACCGGCATCTGCATGTTATTGGGCATTTGCTGTTCTCTAAGCTTTGGTCCCTGGCAGGACATCACAATTTTTGGCATGGGATTTTTCGACCTCTTCGACTTCCTCACGGCTAAATTCTTCATGCCACTGGGAGGCATTGGCATTTGCATCTTCGTTGGTTGGTACATGAAGAAGGAGGAGGTCCGCGACGAACTGACAAACTGGGGTAAGGCGAAGGTACCTTTCTACGGATTCTTTCTCTTCCTCATCCGTTTCGTGGCTCCAGTCTGCATCGCATTAGTTTTCTTGAACGAATTGTTCGGAATTAGTCTTTAAGAAAAAGGTATTAGGAAAAATATGGAAAGAGGACTTTTCAGCAGCAAACTAGGTGTCATCCTGGCATCAGCTGGCAGTGCTGTTGGTTTGGGAAACATTTGGCGTTTCCCTACTGAGGTTGGCAATAATGGTGGAGCCGCCTTTATTCTCATTTATCTGGTATGCATCCTGCTCATCGGTTCGCCCATCATGCTAAGCGAATTCGCCATCGGCCGCCACACGCACGCCAACACCGCTACTGCTTATCAGATGCTAGCCCCCGGTAAATGGTGGCGCGTACAAGGTGGGATGGGCGTTCTGGTTGCTTTCATCATCTACTGCTACTATATTGTCATTGCCGGTTGGACGCTTTTCTACGCCTTTGCATCTCTGGCCGGCATGCTCGACGACCCGGCAACCGACTTTTCCCTCTTCTTCGACCAATTCGTCACCAACCCATGGTTATCCATCCTCTTCACACTCCTTTTCATGGCAATTGTACATTATATAATTACAAGAGGAGTACAGAAGGGAATCGAGCGATACAGCAAGGTTATGATGCCGTTGTTGCTGATTATCATTATCATACTCGTTGCATGCTCCTTCTCCCTTCCCGGTTCAAAAGAAGGGCTCAACTACCTTTTGAATCCTGACTTTTCCAAGGTTGGCAGCGAAACCGTCCTCTCCGCTATCGGACAGGCGTTCTTCTCGCTCAGTCTTGCCATGGGTTGTTTGTGCACCTACGCCAGCTACTTTGGCGACGACACCAACCTGCCCCGCACAACCATCAGCGTCTGCGTCATCGACACCATTGTGGCTTTGCTGGCTGGATTCATCATCTTCCCTGCCGTTTTCAGCGTTCCCGGTCTGGAACCCGAAGCCGGCCCTGGTCTCGTATTCAAATCGCTGCCCTACGTCTTCAATCAAGCATTCCACGGCATGCCATGGCTTGGATTCGTATTCTCCTTCCTTTTCTACATTCTACTCTTCCTGGCCGCACTGACTAGTGCCATGTCGCTGCACGAACCCGTCACAGCCTACCTGCACGAGACTCGCCACATCGACAGAAAGCGCGCCGCTTTGATTGTTTCCCTCACGTGTACTATCTTAGGCATTGTCTGCTGCCTCTCAAACGGAGTTTTGAGCGACGTTCGCATTTTTGGGCTTACCATCATTGATGCCTTCGATGCCCTGCCTGCAAAGATCCTCATGCCCGTTGGCGGCATCATCATCAGTTTGTTCTCGGGTTGGTATCTAGACAGAAAGCTACTGGAAAATGAAATCACGAACAATGGAAAGTTGAAATTCCGTTTCTTTTGCATCTACGTCTTCCTGCTTCGTTGGATTATTCCCGTAGCCATCGGACTCGTATTCATCAACCAGTTAATTACTCTTTAACAAAAGGATATACTGCGCAAAAAAACAAAAAGGTCAAATCATCTGACCCCAAACATAGAAAGCGCAATTTGACAAAGTTTCAAATTGCGTTTTTTTTGCAATCCTACAAGACTCAGAACGCCACATAGGGTTCCAAACGCCTGCGGTCTGTCTCGGTAAATTCCGAAAGAAAGATTACTTCATCCAACGTCCGGAACGGACCGTTAAGGCGAACACGATCGACAATCTGTTTTGCCTGCGGATAGGTTATGTAAGGATGCCGAACCAATTCCCTTACCGTCAGTTCGTTGATGCGTAATTTGCGAACAGAAGGAGTTTTAAGTGTCAAATATTGATCCACATCAGCAGGCAGGAACGACAGCGCTTCGTCATTTAACTGCTTGACAGAGACAAAACCTCCCAGTTTCTCCGCATACTCTGCAATTCGCCTGGCATAGTAACTGCCAATACCAGGCACGCGCTTCAGTTCGGTTGTGTCACAATTGGCCAAGTCGACAAACTCACCTTTTCGCAGTTTGTTTCTGGGTTCGTTCGAGCGAAAAGGATGAGTGGCATGCATTGCCGTATCAAAGTCCGCCCTCACAGAATCGCGCGAAGAACCCATCTGCGAAGACCCCCTTCCTCCGCCCAACCTCTCTGGACGAGAATAAGAGCTGTTGACATCCTCAACATCAGCCAGATACTGGTATTGACGCCCGATACGGATGTGAGGCGCAATCTGTTCCCATTGTTGAACAGTAAGTCCATACAAACGCTTGAAATCCTCTGGACGATGATACTGCCCACCTTTCTGTCGGTAGCGCAGCACGTTACGCGCCTGGAAAGAAGAAAGGCCGACAGCCACCAGAGTGGCAGAATCGGCCGTATTAGGATCAAAGAATTTCGGCACAGAGGACGATGAAGGCTGCCCCTCGTCTGACTGCGAGGTTGCGAGAGAAGCAGAAGGTGTCAATTCTGTCGATTCGGCAAAAGATGCCGCCTCAGACGACTTTCCATGCAGCATGACGTAGGATACAAATACGATGGCCAGGATCACAAGACAGCCGACCAAACCATGCACTATCTTTTGCTCGCTACGTCTTTTCATACACTATTCTCCCCACATCTTATAGGGATACTGGCGCATGTGTGAGTTATAGAAGCGTCGGTCACCCGTGACCTCTTCACCCAACCAATCCGGACGTTCAAATGACTCGTTTTCGGCACCGAGTTCTACTTCTGCCATGATCAACCCCTCGTTGTCACCCGCAAAGACGTCCACTTCAAAGGTATGCTGACCAACAGGAACGAGATATCGAACCTTGTCGATGACACCCGGTTCGCAAATGAGCATCAAGTCTTGTGCGTCTGCGAGCGGAATTTCCTTCTCAAACTCATAGCGCTTCAGTCCGTCCGAACCTCCGGGGCCCTTGATTGTCAGATAACCCTTGTCATCACGAATGCGAACGCGTACCGTCCGGCCATTACCACTGGCAATGTACCCCTGCTGGATGTGACTGCTACTCGTTGCAAATGGTCGGAAATCACCCTTTACACGAAACTTTCTTTCTATTTCAAAATGCATCTTCGCAAAAAAGGTTTGAGGTTTATTCTTCTGCACCAAACTCCATCAGGTAGGCTTTGATGAACGCATCGATCTTTCCGTCCATCACGCCGCCCACATCACTTGTCTGATAGTTTGTACGGTGGTCCTTCACGCGGCGATCGTCAAAGACGTAGGAACGAATCTGACTTCCCCACTCAATCTTCTTCTTGCCAGCCTCCACCTTGGCCTGCTCCTGCATGCGATGTTGCAACTCCTTGTCATACAAGATTGAACGCAGCAGTCGCATCGCATTCTCCTTATTCTTGGGCTGGTCACGCGTCTCAGTATTCTCGATGAGGATTTCCTCCTCCTCACCCGTATAGGGATCCTTGTACTGATAACGCAGACGAACGCCCGACTCCACTTTATTGACGTTCTGACCACCGGCACCACTCGAACGGAAAGTATCCCACGAGATGCGAGCAGGTTCAATGTTTACCTCGATGGTGTCGTCAACAAGAGGCGTGACAAAAACCGAAGCAAAGCTTGTCATTCGCTTGCCCTGAGCATTATAGGGAGACACGCGCACCAGACGATGGACACCATTTTCGCTCTTCAAAAAGCCATAGGCAAACTCGCCTTCAATCTCCAGCGTACATGACTTGATACCAGCATCGTCGCCGTCCAGCACGTTGGCCACTCTCAACTTGTAACCGTTGGTTTCGGCATAGCGCATGTACATACGCATCAGCATCGAGGCCCAGTCTTGTGCCTCCGTACCACCGGCACCCGCATTAATCTTGAGCACGGCATCCATGTTGTCCCCTTCATGGCGCAACATATTGCGGAGCTCCAGCGCCTCTACGGCAGCCAAGGCACGAGCATGGATGTCATCCACCTCTTCTTCGGTAACGAGTTCTTCTTTGTAAAAATCAAAAGCCGTCTCAAGTTCGTCTGCCAGCGTCTTGACTTCTGTGTAGTCGTTAATCCACTTTTCCAGACCTTTAACCAGCTTCATCTGCTCTTCTGCACGCTTCTGGTCGTCCCAGAAGCCGGGAGCCTGGGTGCGCAACTGTTCCTCTTCCCACTGAACTCGCTTGTTGTCGATGTCCAGGTAGCGGTTCAACTGTTCCGTACGGTCTTTTATTTCCTTTAATTGATCTAATGTAATCACAATATTTTGTTTTTTTGTTTGTCAAACATTTGTTTCGTCATACATCGCCTCAATCTGCCCAGCATAGTTCTTGTTAATGACAGGACGCTTGATTTTGAGCGTGTTAGTAAGTTCGCCGCGATCCATACTAAAAGGTTCGGGCAGCAAAGTGATGCGCTTTACATGTTCGTAGTGAGCAAACTCCTGCTGCAACGTATCGATGCGGTTCATATAGAAATCCACGATTTGGCGATTCTTGCACAATTCGGGAATATTGTCATCAGAAATTCCCAGCTGCTGGGCGAGTTCCTTCAGCAAGGGATAATCGGGAATTATCAACGCGGAAACAAACTTCCGACGGTCTGCAATGATCACGATTTGGTCGATGTAGCGGTCTACGACCAATTTCGTCTCAATCATCTGAGGTGCGATGTACTTTCCGTTGCTTGTTTTGAAAAGGTCCTTGATTCGATCGGTCAGGAAGAGTTCACCATTCTGCAGATAGCCCGCATCGCCCGTGTGGAACCACCCTTCGCTGTCGATGGTGCTGTCCGTCACCTCCTGCTTTCGGTAATATCCCTTCGTTATCGTTTCGCCACGCAGCAGTATCTCGTTGTTCTCCCCGAACTTGATTTCGATGCCATCCAACACGCGACCTACGGAACCTATTGTCTTCGGTCGACCTACCCAGTCACAGGAAACGGTGGCGGTAGACTCAGTCAAGCCATAACCCGCAATCATGTTTATGCCGGCAGAATGGACGAAAATCTCTACCTCCCGGGGAATGCTTGAACCCGCCGTCGGGAAGAAATGTGCACGTTCCAACCCCAACTCCTTTTTCAGAAGAGAGATGACGGTCTTTTCATAAAGAGCATACTTCATGCGGAGACGAACCGGAGGTACAAGACCGCGCATCTTATAGTCCACATTGTAGGCCTTTCCCAATTCCAGCGCTTCATGCAAGACCTTGCGCTGCACGGTATTGCTCTTGCGGATCTTCTCCTGAACGCCGGCATAGACCTTTTCCCAGAAACGAGGTACAGAACACATACAGGTGGGATGCACCTCCTTCAAAGACTGCAGCACATCGGCAGGGCGCAGGTTGACACAAAGCGTGCAGCCTTTGCAGATGCAAAGATACGTCCAGGCCCGTTCGAAGACGTGTGTAAAAGGCAGAAAATTTAGCACAACGTCCTTGTCCGTCAAGTCCAGAACGGGATCCTGATTCTTCAGGACATGGTTGTACATGCTATGCGAAAGCTGTACGCCTTTGCTCAATCCCGTCGTTCCACTTGTATATAAGATATTGGCCAGATCCTCGGGGATTGCCTCACTTGTGCGTCGTTCTATCTCCTCGGCGTGAGGGTCACCCTCACCCAACTGGAGGAACTCGTGGAAATAAATGCTTATGCGATCCTGATCATTCTTTTGTACGGATTTATCGACGATTATGAGCTTCGTCAAAGTTGGGCACATCTTCAGCACGCGAAACGCAACGTCATACTGATACTGCTCGCCAACGAAGACGTAGCGGATATTGGCGTCGTTGATCATATACCTAACCTGCGACTCGCTGCTCGTGGCGTAAAAGGGAATGGACGTTGCACGGATGCCATAACAGCCGAAGTCAACGAACAAACTTTCCACCATGTTTTGCGAAAATACAGCCACATTCTCCTGAACGCCAACACCCAGTTCAAGCAAGGCGTTGGAGGTGGCACGAACCCTCTGGGCGAACGTTCGCCAAGAGATGTCCTTCCACATTCCCTTCTCATAGTCGCGGTAACGAAGCGCCCGGCGATCACCATAGACCTCGGCCTGCGATGCTATGACTTTTGAGAGTGGTTGCAAGTTCAGCATAAAACTTAACTATTTATTAATGTATCACTCGAAGATGGCAATGCCATTGATTCTGCGATAGAGATCGAGAGCAAAAACATCGGTCATTCCGGAGATATAGTCGATGACAGCCATGATGCGACCATACAAGGTTGGAGCAAGAATGTCGTACTGCGAAGAGACGCGGTTGATGAGCAACTGCGAATAGGCCTTGTCGGAATGAGTGACAGCCTGTGTCATGAGGTCAAGCAGTTCAGAAATGACCTTGAAACCGGCCATTTCGATGTCGATGACGTTCTTGGAACGATAAATTTTCTTGTACGACAAACTTACGCAACGAGCATAGGCATCGCGGACGGGTTCCGACATGTGTTCGATGAGCGACCCCTCAAACTCTCCTGCCAAGATCTTTTCCTCGTTCTCAACGAAGACACGTACACATTCACCCTCAAGGCAATTGATGGCAACGCTGCGAAGATAGACAACCTGCTCATTCTTGTCCTGCACCGTCTGCAGTCTATTGAGAATATGTTCGCGCTGTTCGCCGGCAAAGAAGCCAAGCAAAGCATCCTTCGTCTCGTCCTCGGTAAGAATCTTCAGTTTGAAGGCATCCTCAATATCCATAATCTCATAGCAGATGTCATCGGCAGCCTCAACGAGATAGACGAGAGGATATCGGCAATATTGCACGGATCCATCGGGAGAATCTAGTTTCCTAATGCCAAGTTTCTCTGCGATGATTTCATAGTTCGACTGGTCTTGGCGGAAGAAACCAAACTTTGCCTTCTTACCAGCCATATCGCTAGTGAAGGGATACTTCACAATGCTGGCCAAGGTTGAGTAGGTCATCACAAATCCGCCCTTGCGACGACCATTGAAATGATGGGTTAAGAGGCGGAAGGCATTGGCATTGCCTTCAAAGTGAATCAGATCCTCCCATTGTGCAGCAGTCAAGGAATCACCGGTTTCATCGCACTTATAATCCTTTAGCCACTGCCCCGCTCCTTCGCTGAAGAAGGTCCCGATGGCCTTCTCTCCGCTATGTCCAAAGGGAGGATTACCCATGTCGTGAGCCAGGCAAGCAGCCGAAACAATGCTGCCCAACTCGGACAAATGCGTACCATGGAGCCAAGGATGATTCTGGAGGAGCAGACGACTGACATCATTACCCAACGAACGTCCTACGCTGCTAACTTCAAGACTATGCGTCAAACGATTGTGAACAAAAATGCTGCCAGGCAACGGAAAAACTTGCGTCTTGTTCTGCAAACGACGGAAGGGCGCCGAGAAAATCAGGCGATCGTAGTCGCGCTGAAATTCCGTGCGGTCATCCGGGCGGGGAGGTTCGTTCTCCATACCCAAACGCTGCGTCGACAAAAGTTTTTCCCACTGCATCGTTGCAATAATAATTGAATTTCGGTTGTGAAACTATCGAACTTCCTCGAATCCATCGAACTCTTGTAAATCCTTCGGATTCTGCTTGTAAATCAGTTTTGCCGCACCACTGGTGGGGTTGACGTACTCGGGATGCTCACGAGCAAATGAGTCGATGTGACGAACGCGCTTCTCGTCCAGAATCTCATCGACGGCAATCAGGATGCCCGTCTCCTCCACATCGCCAAAGCCATAGTTGATGGCCGTGCCGAAAAGGCGCATCGTGGGAGAAAGTCCCATATAGGCATTCACCAAAGGCGGAATGTTGTACCCCAACTTACGTACCTCCTTATTCAAGATGCGATAGTCGCGTTTGAACTCCTCCTCTGTGAACAGAAGCTTCAGTTCTTCGGGATCTGCCTCTATTTCTAGCGGTTTCATCGGCAGAATTAGCCCATCTTTGTCGGCAAAGTGCTTCTTCAGGAAATAAAGAATCATATCGCGGCAACGACGGTCGTAACTGGGATACATCGTGAACTTGCCGAAGAAATAGCGAACATTGGGGAGAATAACCGTCAAGGCGCCCAAACCGTCCCAAAGGTTATCCAGCGCAAAAATACCCTTCGAACCGCTTCGGGAGCTCTGGTACTCCAGGGTCACAAACGAACGGCCGAGTTCAATGGTATAGGGCATGTACTCCTTCATGAAACGATCGGAGAAATGGAACATGTGCGAAGTAGCCAAAACGGGTTGTCCCTTCTCGTCAACTTTGACGTCTGGTCCCAAAATATAGCGGTATCCACCGAGGATTTTCTCTGCTTCGGGGTCCCATACCAGCAACTGCTTGTAGGGGTTCTCCATCGTGTCGAACTCGTCCAGGTCCATGGACTTGCCCGAGCCTCCTCCCGCCTCGCGGAATGCAATCTCTCGAAGGCGTCCGATCTCTCGAACCACATTGGGCGAGTCTTGCCACGTCACAATGTAGATTTCATTGTTGCTCTTGTTGGTAAAGCGCAAACGCTTGTCGTCAGTCAGCTCGCGCTTCAGCACCTCCACGGGGATGGGATCGATTATCTGTTCCATTATTTGGTTTTCTTTTGCGGAATTCTTTGTGTAGAGTATCCTGATTAGTTTATTTCATATACGCGGTCCTGGACCCACTGAGCCCATTGCTGCGCTGTTTTAGTTTTGTCGAACGTCTGGTAAGGAATGGGGGAGCCGATGTGCACCGTATAGTGACGACCCTGGCTCTTGTACATCTCATCCGGAAGGAATAGCATAGCCAGATTGAACTTGAGATGCAGCCACTTGCAAAGATTGGCGATGCGATAGAAGCGCTTGCTGTTTTCACCCTCGAAGTGAATGGGCACCACGTCGCGCTGGTACTTGACACTTTTGGTAATAAAGGACTTGCCCCAGGTCAAATCGCGAATCACACCCTTCTGCTTGCGAGAGCACAGTCCGGCGGGGAACATGATGACATGGTCTTCACCGCTGAAAGCCGCGTCCACCATGGCGGGGAAGTTGCGGGCCTGCTTGCCTAACTTGTTGATGGGCACACACAAGGGAGCAAGCCCTTCGAGGTTCATCAGTAAGTCGTTGACCAAATACTTCACCTTGCCATCGTAGGCCTGACCCAGCACACTACCTAACGTTACACCATCGATGGCACCCAAGGGATGATTGCTCACAAACGTGTACTTGCGATCATCGTGCGGAAGGTTTTCCAGCCCCTTGACATCGAGTTTGACGCCCAGATACTCAATCGTTCCCGTACAAAAATCGACGCCTGTGCGACCCTGCTTGAGGTAGGTGTTGATAAAATCCTGATGGATAAACTTCTTCAACCAGTTGACAACGAACTTGGGGACCTTCTTCCCCACCCTTTCTGCCACAATGGCATCGAGGTCTATGCCCTTGACAGACCGCACTCCGGCCGTTTCTTGGGCGCCTTCATTAACTGGGTTTGAAGTCGTATTTTGATCCATATTTCTCACTTTTACAGAATAGGTCTACAAAAGTACGAAAAATTAATAGAAAATGACGCATTTTTATCCCAAAAAATAACCTTACTTAGTAAAATAACGAAAGTTTTTCCTTAATCGCCCTTTTCTTCCTTCAACACTTTCGGGGCTTTTCTTCGTCATTTATCGCAAAATAAAGCCGATTGCCTACTTCTTCACCACAATCATCTT